>NZ_JBSFWD010000003.1:193488-341377 GCF_053592655.1 Streptosporangium sp. NPDC002607 | reverse complement strand
GTGACCGGTTCCGGGCGGCGGCTGCTCGATCCTGCCGCCGGAGCCGTGGCGGCCCGGCGGCACAACCGTCGAGGAGCCCTACTCGCCGGTCTTCTCAGCGAGGGTCACCGTGACGGTCTGGGACTGCCCGTCCCTGACGTAGGCGACGGTCACCTGCTGGCCGGGCTTGAAGCCGCGGACGGCTCCGACCACGGTGGCCGCCTCGTCCACGGGCGTGTCGTTGATCTTGGTGATCAGGTCGCCCTGCCTGATGCCCGCCTTGGCCGCGGGGCTGCCCTCGGTGACCTGGCCGACCAGGGCGCCGCCCGCGTCCCCGGTGGCGTCGGTCACGCTCACACCCAGGAGGGCGTGGGAGACCTTGCCGCTCTTGATCAGCTGCTCGGCGACGTGGCTGGCGGTGTTGATGGGGATGGCGAAGCCGACACCGATGCTGCCCTCCCCGCCGTTGGTGGCGATGGCGGTGTTGATGCCCACCACCTGACCGGCGGCGTTGACCAGCGCGCCGCCCGAGTTGCCGGGGTTGATCGCCGCGTCGGTCTGGATGGCGCCCCCGATGGTGGTGGGACTCTGGCCGCTCTCCTGCGGCCTGCCCCAGCCGGGCGGGAGCTGCTGCTGTCCCTGGTCTCCGCCGACGGTGAGCGTGCGGTTCAGCGCGCTGACGATCCCGGCGGTGACCGAGCCTGACAGGCCGAGCGGGCTGCCGATGGCGAGCACGGAGTCACCCACCTTGAGCCGGTCGCTGTCGCCGATCGAGGCCTTGGTGAGGCCGGAGACGCCCTCCGCCTTGATGACCGCGAGATCGGTGGCCGGGTCGGTGCCGATGACCTTCGCGGTGGCGGTCTTGCCGTCGCTGAACTTGACGGTCACCCGGCTGTCCGGGCCTGCCTGGCCTCCGGCCGACACCACGTGGTTGTTGGTCAGGATCAGGCCGTCGGCCGACAGCACCACCCCGGACCCCTCGCCCCCGCCTGCGGCGGTCCTGATCTCGATGGACACCACGGAGGGCTGGACCAGCTGGGCGATGTCGGCGACCGTCGTCACGTTGCCGACCGGGCTGACGATCGGGCTGGATGACGAGACCACGGTAGCGGAACCGTTGAGGCTCGTCGCGGCGAAGGCCCCTGCTACCCCGCCCCCGACGGCCATGGCCGCCAGCGCGAGACCGGCGCCGATCTTCTGCCCGGCGGTGAGCCTGCCGCGCTGCGCGGGGACCGTCACCGGTCCTCCGGCCTTCTCGGGGGCCTCGGCGGCGAGTTGCTCCGGCACCGGGTGGATCAGCGTCGGCTGCGGCCCGGTCTCCTCACCGGCACGATAGGCGCCGGCGCGTGGCGGCACCTTGCCGAACTGGGTCCAGCCGTCGTTCCCGGGGGTCGCCTCGGTCGGTGTGTCCTGCTGCTCGTTCCTGTTCGGGTCCATGTCTTCCCCCACGTCCAACATCCCCCCGGCTCGACGGGGTGGAAGCCGGTGCTCACCGGTTGACATAAACGATGCCCGACGGCGTATAAGCGCAGGTTAAGAGGTTGATCCTGGTGATCGGGATCTTCTGACAACGGCTTTATCAGCCATGCTCAGCCCCTGGATGGCAGCTCGAAAATCTTTCTCGGCCACTCTTTCGAGGCCAAGGCCGAAGCGTTCTCGGCTGGTGAGACAGGCGCACCCCTGACCCGGGCGAGTGGCTGAGGACACCCCGGCACAGAGTGCGGGCGCCGAGCACCGCTGGCCGGCCTGGCCATCGACGGCAAGACCCTGCGCGGCGGCCGCAGCACCGACGGCGCGGTCCACCGGCGTCGCCCCACCGTATCCGTGCGGGCGACGCCGTGAGGAGGGGTGCGGGGGCGGGTCAGACCGAGTACTTGCAGATCAACGCCTGGCTGCCGCCCTGAGCGTGGCCAATGTAGGCGTAGCTGGGGTGGAAGTAGGCGCACGCGGCGGAAGGGCTCCCGCTGCCCGCGTAGGTGGTCTGAGTGCCGTTCCAGCGGTAGCAGCCCAGGCTGCCGTTGTAGAAGCCGACGATGGACGAGGGGTTGACGTTGGCCGCGCAGTACTCGCCGAGCGAGAGCGGGCTGTACACGATTTCGAGAACGCCCGCGGAACGGGCGGCCTGCGCGGGGACGGTGGAGACGGCGAGCGCGCCGAGGCAGGCGAGCGCGACGGTGGCGAGCGCGACGGTGGCGAGCGCGACGACACGACGAGGCATGAAGGACCTCCGGGATCCAGGAAGGCGTGCGACACGGAGAGAGGGGCGGCTGAGCGTGACGGAGTGCAGCGCCGAGCGAGGTGGAGTTCTGCGCGATAGGGATAAGCTGCGCCGATCACAGTATTAAATAGGAAACCTTCCTATGCAATAGGCGGTAATACGCCTTTCAGCCGAGCCTTCTCGTGGTGCGGCGACTGGCCGGAGAGGGGCGTGGCGACGATGTCGTCGTCGCGGCCGGGCGGGTCAGTCGCCGGCGGGCCAGTACTCGTCGCGCAGGAGGCGCTTGTAGAGCTTCCCGGTGGGGTGCCTGGGCAGTTCCTCGCGGAAGTCGACGGACCTGGGACACTTGTAGGGCGCCAGCTGGGAACGGCAGTACTCGATCAGCTCGGCCTCCAGCTCCGGGCCCGCCAGATCCATGGAGGCCGGCTGGACGACCGCCTTGACCTGCTCGCCCATCTCCTCGTCCGGAACGCCGAAGACCGCCACGTCCGCCACCTTGGGATGGACGGACAGGACGTTCTCGGCCTCCTGCGGATAGATGTTGACCCCGCCAGAAATGATCATGTACGAGCGGCGGTCGGTGAGGTAGAGGAAACCTTCCTCGTCGAGGTAGCCGATGTCGCCGAGGGTGGTCCAGCCCCGTCCCAGCGGGTCGCGGGACGCCTCCGTCTTGGCCTCGTCGCCGTGGTAGACGAACTGGGGGCCGTCCGAGAAGTAGACGGTGCCGTGCTCGCGCGGCGGCAGCTCGTTGCCCTCCTCGTCGCAGATGTGGGTGACGCCGAGCAGCGGGCGGCCGACCGTTCCCTTGTGTGCGAGCCAGTCCTGCGAGCCGACGTACAGGAAGCCGTTGCCCTCGGTCCCCGCGTAGTACTCGTGGATGATCGGTCCCCACCAGTCGATCATCCGTTCCTTGACCGGGACGGGGCAGGGGGCCGCGGCGTGGATCGCGCAGGCCAGCGACGACAGGTCGTAGCGCGCGCGAGTCTGCTCGGGCAGCTTGAGCATCTTGATGAACATGGTCGGCACCCACTGCGAATGGGTGACGGAGTACTTCTCGATGAGCGCGAGCGCCTGCTCCGGGTCGAACCTCTCCATGACCACGATCGTGGCGCCCATCCGCTGGAAGCTCAGGCAGTAGCGCAGCGGGGCGGCGTGGTAGAGCGGAGCCGGGGAGAGGTAGACGCTGTCGGCCGAGGGGGCGAACAGGAACTGGATGAGCTGCAGCAGCGGCCCCGGCTGATCCAGCGGCGCCTTGGAGAGCATGGGCTTGACCCCCTTGGGCCGCCCGGTGGTGCCTGAGGAGTAGAGCATGTCCACCCCCTGGCACTCGTCCTCGACGGGCGTGGCGGGGTGGGCCGCGACGGCCTTCTCGTAGGACTCGAAGCCGGGGGCGACACCGTCCAGCATTAGCCTGAGCCCGACCTGGGGCGTGAGATCGGTGATGGAGACCGCCACGTCCGCGAGGGCCGCCGAGGAGATGAAGACCCGGGCCCCGCAGTTGTCGACGATGTAGGCGAGCTCGTCGGTCTTCAGGCGCGAGCTGATGGCCGTGTAGTACAGGCCCGAGCGGTGCGCGGCCCAGGCGACCACCAGGAAGAGCGGATGGTTCTCCAGCATGAAGGCGATGTGATCACCCGGCCGCAGGCCGGCCGCGCGGAAGAGCCGGGCGAGGCGGTTGGACTCCTCGTCCAGCTCGCGGTAGGTGACGATCCGCCCGGAGCCCGCCATGATCACAGCGGGCTTGTCCGGAAAAACTGCTGCGATGGCTCCCGGGTGCATGGAGCAGAACATTACTCGGCTTCAGGTTTGCTGAGAAGTACTCGAACGCGGCAGGGCCGCGACCTCGCGGACGAGGTCGCGGCCCGGTGAACGACGGTCTTTCGTGGCCGTGGAAGCACTCCCGCTCCCCCGGCCACCCAGGCTCACCCCGGCGTGGCCGCGCGGCGGCAGAAGGTCATCGGCTCGGCCGGTCAGTCGCGCGCGAGACGGCGGGCGACGCTGTCGCCCAGGCTCTGCACGAGCTGCACGACGGCGACCAGCACGACAACGGTGACGATCATGAGGGTGGTCTCGAAGCGCTGGTAGCCGTAGCGGATGGCCAGGTCTCCGAGCCCGCCCCCGCCGATCGCCCCGGCCATCGCCGAGTACGAGATCAGCGCGACCACGGTCACCGTGAGCCCCGCGATCAGGCCGGGCATCGCCTCGGGCAGCAGCACCTTGCCGACGATGGTCGCCCGTCCGGCTCCCATGGCCTGGGCCGCCTGCACCTTGTCCCTGCCGACCTCGCGCAGCGCGGTCTCCACCAGCCGGGCGAAGAACGGCGCCGCGCCGAGCGTCAGCGGGACCACCGCGGCGATGGTGCCGATGGTGGTGCCGACGATCAGCCTGGTGAACGGGATCACCGCGATCATCAGGATGATGAAGGGCAGCGAGCGGCCCAGATTGACGACCAGCCCCAGCACCCGGTTGAGCACCGCGGAGAAGAACAGCCCGCCCTTGTCGGTGATGACCAGCGCCACCCCGAGCGGGAGCCCGAGCAGCACCGTGAACAGTGTCGACCACAGCACCATCTCGACGGTCTGGCCCGTCGACTCCAGCAGCATCGGGAACATCTCGTCCCAGGTCATCGGGCCTCCTCGACCAGCAGGCCGCGTTCGGCCAGGTAGCTGAGCGCGGCGGCGCGCTCGTCACCGGTGACGAGCAGGCGCAGCCGCCCCGTCGAGACGCCCGCCACCTCCTCCAGGGCCCCGCCGAGAATGTTGACGTCCACATCGAACTTGCGGACCACCTGCGACACCACCGGCTCACCGGCCTGGCCGGTGAAGGTGATCGTGACATTGCCCGGCTCCGGCTCCGGGAGGGGGAACAGCTCCGCGGCGAGCCGGGAGCCGGGCCTGGAGATCAGCTCGGGGATGGTCCCGGACTCCTCGACCAGGCCGTCGCGCATGACCGCGACCGAGTCGCAGATCGACTTGACCACGTGCATCTCGTGGGTGATCAGCAGGATGGTCAGGCCGAGTTCGCGGTTGAGGCTCTTGAGCAGGGCCAGGATCGACTGCGTGGTGCCGGGGTCGAGTGCCGAGGTGGCCTCGTCCGACAGCAGGACCGGAGGGCTGCCGGCCAGCGCGCGGGCGATGCCGACCCGCTGCTTCTGCCCTCCCGACAGCTGCGCGGGGTACGCCCCGGCCTTGTCGGCCAGCCCGACCAGCTCCAGCAACTCGGCGGTCCGCCTGGCGCGCTCGGCCTTGGCCACCCCCATGACCTCAAGCGGGAAGGCGACGTTGCCGGCGACGGTGCGGGAGGAGAGCAGCGCGAAATGCTGGTGGATCATCCCGATCCGCTGCCTCGCCTTGCGCAGGTCCCGCTCGGCCAGGCCGGTCAGCTCCTGACCCGCCACCGAGACGGTGCCGGAGGTGGGCCGCTCCAGGAGGTTCACGCAGCGCAGCAGGGTGCTCTTGCCGGCGCCGCTCTGCCCGAGCACGCCGTATATCTCACCCTCGCGGACGTGGAGGTCCACGCCGTCGACGGCGACCACCTCGCGCCCCCGATCCTGATAGACCTTTCGCAGGCCTGACACGTCAATCACAGCTGTTCCTCAAAACGAAACGGGTCTCGGCAGGACTACGGGTGGGACGCCGACGGGCCTCCGGAGGCGGGGGCGGATGGCCCAGATGGCGCGGGAGGAGATGACCTGCCGAAAAGATCATGGTCTCGGGCCTTACCGACCACTTTCACGCCCGACCCAACGCCACCCCCATTTACCATCATTCCCGACATGTTATGTTAAAACGGCCGTCCCTACGAGCGCCCGCACCCGGCAAGGCCTCCACGGGCCACCGGGCGGTGACCATCGAGTTTCCGGTCGTTTTCAGCGTGCTGCCGAATCCGGTGAACGTGCGCCGACATCGCGCCAGTCGTGCCGGTACGGATCCCGCAGGGGGACGACCCTCCGCTCGAAGTCGTCCTTGATCGCCCGCATCCTCGCCCCCGGCGCGTAGAAGCGGCCCTTGGTCTCCCCGTACGGGGCAAGCCAGCCCTTGGCCGCCAGGTCGCGCAGGTCCCTGGCCGCCTGCCCCTGGCTGAGCGACTCGTCCAGCTGGTACCTGCTCCGGCGCAGCCGCCGGTTGACGAACACCTCGTAGAGCGCCGAGACGGTGCGGGTGTTGAGCCCGTCGGCGTCGATCTGCTCCTCCAGGAGCATCCACACCTCCCCCGCCTCGGAAAGCCTGCGCCGGACCTGCTGGGCCTGGAGATGGTGAGCGCGCAGGCAGAAACGCACCCAGTGCAGTGTGTCCCCATGCGGGTTCCAACGGCCGCCTTGTATCGCCGCCAAGCCGTCGTAGTAGTCGTAGGTGTTTCTGGCCTGTCCGAGCCACTCCTCGATGGAGGAGAACTCCGGGGTGGTGATCCGCTCCCTGCCGAGCACCAGTGTCTGGATCGCCCGCGACATGCGGCCGTTCCCGTCCCGCCAGGGGTGGATGCTCACCAGGTTGAAGTGGGCCATCGCCGCCCGCACGTAGCTCGACGCCTTCAGGTCGCCCTCGTTGAGCCAGGCGACCAGCTCGGCCAGCAGCTCCGGCACCCGCTCGGCGTCCGGGCCCTCGTAGACGACCTCTCCGGTGGTGGAGTTGCGGACGTAGCTGCCACCGGGCCGCACCGTGCCCGGGGTCTTGCCATGGTGATGACCGATCATCATGAAATTGAGCGCGTGGAGCAGGCCCGCGTCGAACGCGAACACCGGGGCGCGGGAGAGCATCTGGATGTAGGTGAGCGCCTGCTGGTAGCCGGAGATCTCCCTGGCGACCGCCCTGGAGGTCTCCAGGGGCTCCTCACCGGCCATGATCGACTCGATGTCCTCGACGCTGGCCCGGTAGCCCTCGATCGAGTTGGAACCCTGGATGGCCCGCGCCTGGAGCTGGCGCCTGAGCTGGCCGTCCCAGCGGTGGGTCTCCGCGAGGCGGTATTTCAGGTCGCGGCGCATCTCCTCGATCTCGCCGAGAACCGCTTCGTCGATGGCCTCCAGAGAAGGCGTTCCGTACAGCATGGATCCCATGTCACCATGACCGAATCATTCGGTCAATTAACTTTATGATTCGTCCATTTATATCCGACGGGCCCGTTCCGTCCCGTGACACGCGGATTGCCGGAGCTTGGCCGATCCGGCATCCACCGGGCAGCCGGACGGCCCACCCCCTCGGGTGAGAGGGCGGGCCGTCGTGGGGATCGCCGCTCAGGCGGCGGCGTGTTCGGCCACCTTCGCCGGGGTGAGCGCGATGTCCAGGACCTCGCGCACGTCGCTCACCGCGTGGACGGTGAGCTCGTCGCGGACGGCCTGCGGGACGTCGTCCAGGTCAGGCTCGTTGCGCGCCGGGATCAGCACCGTCGTGATGCCCGCCCGGTGGGCGGCCAGCAGCTTCTGCTTGACCCCGCCGATCGGGAGCACCCGGCCGGTGAGGGAGACCTCGCCGGTCATGGCCACGTCGGCGCGGACCTGACGGCCCGACAGCAGCGAGGCCAGGGCCGTGATCAGGGTGACGCCCGCGGACGGGCCGTCCTTGGGAACGGCCCCGGCCGGGAAGTGGACGTGCACCGAGCGGTCCTTGAGGGAACCGACGGGCAGCTCCAGCTCCGCACCCCGCGAGCGCAGGTAGGAGAGCGCGATCCTGGCCGACTCCTTCATCACGTCGCCGAGCTGGCCGGTCAGGGTCAGGCCGGTGTCGCCGGTCTCGGGGTCGGCCAGGGACGCCTCCACGTAGAGCACGTCACCGCCCGCCCCGGTGACCGCCAGGCCGGTCGCCACACCGGGCACCGCCGTGCGCTGGCTGGACTCGGGAAGCGAGGACTCCGGCACATTGCGCGGGCGGCCCAGATAGGGGACCAGATCCCCCACCACCACGGGCAGCTCGCCCTCGCCGAGCGCGACGTTGGCCGTCACCTTGCGCAGGATCCTGGCGATCGAGCGCTCCAGGGACCGGACCCCGGCCTCCCTGGTGTACTCACTCGCGAGCCTGCGCAGCGCGTCCTCGTCGACCGTGACGTCCTCGGCGGTGAGGCCGGCCTTGTCGAGCTGGCGCGGGAGCAGGTGGTCCCGGGCGATGGCGACCTTCTCGTCCTCGGTGTAGCCGTCGAGCGTCACGATCTCCATGCGGTCCAGCAGCGGGCCGGGGATGGCCTCGAGCACGTTGGCGGTCGCCAGGAAGAGCACGTCGCTGAGGTCGAGCTCCACCTCCAGGTAGTGGTCGCGGAAGGTGTGGTTCTGCGCGGGGTCGAGCACCTCGAGCAGCGCCGCCGTCGGGTCGCCCCGGTAGTCGGAGCCGACCTTGTCGACCTCGTCGAGCAGCACGACCGGGTTCATCGAGCCGGCCTCGCGGATGGCCCTGACGATCCGGCCCGACTGGGCACCGACGTAGGTGCGCCGGTGACCGCGGATCTCGGCCTCGTCCCGGACACCGCCGAGGGCGACGCGGACGAACTTGCGGCCCATCGCGCGGGCGACGGACTCGCCGAGGGAGGTCTTACCGACCCCGGGAGGGCCGGCCAGCGCGAGCACGGCGCCGCTGCGGCGGCCGCCGACCACGCCGAGCCCCTTCTCCGCCCTGCGCCCGCGGACCGCGAGGTATTCGATGATGCGGTCCTTGACGTCGTCGAGACCGGTGTGGTCGGCGTCGAGGACGGCGCGGGCCGCGGCGATGTCGTACGAGTCCTCGGTCCGCTCGTTCCACGGGATGTCGAGGACGGTGTCGAGCCAGGTACGGATCCAGCCGGTCTCGGGAGACTGGTCGGAGGTCCGCTCCAGCTTGTCGACCTCCTTGAGCGCGGCCTGGCGCACCTTCTCGGGCAGGTCGGCGGCCTCGACGCGGGACCGGTAGTCCTCCTCCTCGGAGGCGGAGGTGTCGCCGTTCAGCTCGGCGAGCTCCTTGCGGACCGCCGCGAGCTGCTGGCGGAGCAGGAACTCGCGCTGCTGCTTCTCCATGCCCTCCTGGACGTCCTTGCGGATCGTCTCGGCCACGTCGATCTCGGCCAGGTGCTCGCGCGACCACTCGACCAGCTTCTCCAACCGGTCCGCCGGGTCGGCGGTCTCCAGGATCTCCGCCTTGCGCGAGGTGCTCAGCCAGGGGGCGTAGCCGGAGTTGTCGGCCAGGACCGAGGGATCGTCCATCTGGTTGACCGCGTCGACGACCTGCCAGGCGCCCCGCTTCTGCAGGATCGTGGTGGCCAGCGCCTTGTACGCCTTCGCCAGCTCGTGGGCGCGCTCGTCCGCCGCGACCACGGGAATGCGGGTGGCCTGCACCCACAGGGCCGCGCCCGGACCGGTCGTGCCGGTGCCCACCCGGACCCGGTCGACGCCGCGCAGCACGGCGGCGGGCTCGCCGCCGGGCAGCCTGCCCACCTGCTCGACGATCGCCCGCACGCCCACCGAGCCGTATCTTCCGTCGATCCGGGGAACGAGCAGGACTTCGGGCTTGTTGTCAGCGAGAGCCTGTGCCGCGTCGATCGCGGCCCGGACCTCGGTCTCCGACAGGTCAAGCGGGACCACCATGCCCGGCAGCACGACCTCGTCGTCGAGCGGCAGGACCGGGAGGATCAAGCTCTCACTCATGTGAACTCCAAGGGTTGAGTTGTACTCACTCAATTAATGGGAGCCCGAGAATGTTCCCGAGGTTGAGCGTGTTCGCTGTGAGCGATCGTAATTGTGTAATTGGAACCATCGGCCGCCCTCTCCACGGTGGGACTCGTCAAGCCCCCCGCGTGCGACATCAAGATGCTCTGGCCCCGGCGTATCACCCGCTGCGGGTGATACGCCGGGGCCAGAGCCCGGTCTCACGCGCCGCGTGCCCGCTCACGGACAACCGGCGTGAGCGCTCTCCCCTAGATCTCGCGCCAGGCCTGGCAGACGCCCTCCACGAGCACCCCGACAGCGGATCCCGCCGTCACCGGGGCCGTGTGGCCGGGTACTCGCGCGATGATCTGGGTGTCGTCGGCGAGCCGGAGCGTGACGATCGCGTCATGGCCGTGAAAGTCGTAACCGGTCACGGTCGCGGTCACCGCCGGGCCGGTCGACGCCGCGGTGAGGCGGATCTGTTCGGGGCGCACCATGGCGGTGAGGCTCCCGGCCCCCGCCGGTATCCCGCCCACCGGGATGTGACCGAGTGCCGTGGACAGCACGGTGCCACCCGCGCCTGGGCCGATATCGGTTCCGGCGGGCAGGAACACCGCGTCACCCACGAACGCCGCCACCCATGGGTCCACCGGTTCCCGGTAGACATCGACCGCCGGTCCGCTCTGGATGACCAGGCCGTCGCGCATCACCGCGACCTGATCGGCGCTGGAGAGGGCCTCGCCCTGGTCGTGGGTGACGAGGATGGCGGTCGCCCCGTCGGCCCGTAGCGCGGCGCGCACATCGCGCCGCAGGTCGGCGCGGAGTCCGGCGTCCAGCGCGCTGAACGGCTCGTCGAGCAGGATGAGGGAGGGACGCGGTGCCAGCGCCCTGGCGACCGCCACGCGCTGCTGCTGCCCGCCGGACAGGTGATGCGGCATCCGCTCGCCCTGTCCGGACAGGCCCACCAGGGTGAGCACTTCCTCGACGCGGCCCGAACGCCGTTCCTCCCGGTTCAGGCCGTACCCGACGTTGTCGCCCACCGACAGGTGCGGGAAGAGCGCGCCCTCCTGCGGGACGGTGACGACATGGCGGCGTTCCGGGGAGGTGTGCGTCCCCGGACCCGCGACGATCCGCCCGTCAATGGCGATCTCACCGGCATCGAGCCGTTCGAAACCCGCCACACAGCGCAGCAGGGTCGTCTTGCCGCACCCCGAAGGGCCGAGTACGGCGGTCAGGGTGCCGCTCGGCACGGTGAGGTCGACTCCGGCGAGCGCGGTCATCGCGCCGTACCTCTTGGCGATGCCACTCAGTTCCAGCCGGCTCATCTGGTGGACTCCCTGGTGAGGATGCCGGTGCGCGAGGTGAGCAGCCACGCGGGCACCGATGACAGCAGCACGAGCAACGCCGCGTAGGGGGCGGCGGCGGCGTAGGCCGCCACGGTGGTGTGCGTCCACAGTTCGGTGGCGAGGGTGTCGACACCCGTCGGGCGCAACAGGAGCGTAGCGGGCAGTTCCTTCATGCAGGCCAGGAAGGCCAGCGCGGCTCCGGCGCCGATCCCGGGCAGGGTGAGGGGCAGGGTCACCGTGCGCAGCACGGCCGGCGGTCTTCGGCCCAGTGATCGGGCGACGTCTTCCAGGACGGGCGGTGCCTGGGCCGCCGCCGCGGTGACCGCGGCCACCGCCAGCGGAAGGAACAGGGCGGCGTAGCCGAGCGCGAGCAGCCAGGTCGTCTGGTAGATCGGATAGGCGAGGCTGATTCCGAAGGAGACCAGGGAGAGGCCGATGACCAGACCCGGCAGGGCGTGGCTGAGGTAGCCGAGACGATCGAGCAGTGTGGTCAGTGGGCTTGGCGCCTTGGCGGTGAGCACGCCCAGCGGCAGCGCGAGCAGCACGGTGAGCACGGTGCCCGCGAAGGAGAGCCAGAGCGAGTTGCCCGCGGCGGCGGCCACCTCGGACCAGGCCCCCGGCCGCGAGACACCCTCGATCATCCGGTGGCCGAGGCTCACCACGGTGACACCGAGGGAGAGCCCGGCGAGAGCGAGCAGCACGAAGGTGGCGGGCCACCGCGTCCGGGCGAGGCGGAACCGGGCCGGGGCCCGGCGGGCGGCGCCCAGATGAGCGTAGCGGGCACCGCGATGGCGGCTCGCCGTCTCACCCGCGAGTATGAGCATCGTCAGGAGGACCAGCACGCTTGACAACACCAGCGCCCCGGTCCGGTCGAAGCCCAGGTCGAAGGCGACGAAGATGGCCCGGGTGAAGGTGTCGGCCCGTACGATCGACACCGCGCCGAAATCCGACAGAACGTACAGTGCCACCAGAAGCGCGCCGCCCGCGACCGCGGGACGGACCTGCCGCAGTGTCACGCCGGTGAAGGTGCGCCAGGCGTTTCTGCCCAGCGACCGAGACACCTCCTCCTGGGCCGGGTCGGCGCCCTTGAGCGCCGCGGCGACGGGCAGGAAGACGTAGGGATAGGAGCACAGCGTCAGCACCAGCGCCGCCGCCCAGAAGCCCTCGAACCCGTCCACGGTCGATCTCCATGCGAATGCCGCGATATAGGTCGGCACCGCGAGCGGCAGGGCCGCCAGAACCGCGAACGCGCGCCTGGCGGGCAGATCTGTCCGTACGACCAGGAACGCCGAGCCGACCCCCAGCACGAGGCAACCGGCGCTCACCACCACCGCCAGGCCGAGGGTACGGAGCGCGAGTAGCGCGACTCGCGGGGTGAACACCTCCTCGGCGATACGCTCCCAGCCCGCTTCGGCCGTCCGCACGCCGAGATAGAGCACCGGGATGAGGGCCACCGCGACGGCCAGTACCGACAGGGCGAGCAGTAGCGGCCTGCGAGGACGTCCGGCCACCGGCAGGACACGCCCGAACGACCATGAGGTGGGTCCGTCGTGGCGGACCCGCTTGGCGAGATTCGGTCGCATGGTCAGAAGACGAGTCCTGATTCCCTGATCAACGCGATCGTGGCCCCAGGCCGGCCGAGATCGTTGACCTCCACCGCGGGAACCTGGAGCGCGCCGGCCTCCCGGGCGAAGAACGCGTCCGCCGGGGACCGACCCCCCTCTTCGAGGAGCCGGCCGGCCAGGGCGGCGGTACCGCCGCCTGCGGAACCGCTCCCGGAATCGTTTCCGCAGGCGGCGGGCCCGAACAGCAGGGCACCCGCTGCCGGTGCGAGCACGGCTTTGGGGGGTTCAGCGGGCATGGCGGTGTTTTCCTTCTGTCGATCGAGAGGAGTCCGATCACGGCTTCGACAACGCTGTAAAAGTTAGCCGAGCCTAACCTAAGGGTAGATTGGCGGCGAAGGCACCCCCCTCGGAAGCCACGGCACCATCCGATGCGCCCGGCTCCCGGTGGCATGTCCCACCCGCTCGCGCCGAGAACCCCGTCCCCGCACGTCCCACCCGAAACTCGACGCGGAGGGTGGCCGGTTTAATGACGAGGTGTCGTCATCAGCTTGACGGGAGGGTGCGATTTTTGTGACACTGCGTCATGAAAAGTTTCCTCGCCGCGGAGTGATCATGAGTGAGCCGCCGTTCTCCGAAGTCCTCAGGAACGCCACCTGGGGCGACCACGAATCCGCCGAGGACGAGAGCTACCTCAAGGCTCTGATGGCGGGCAGCCTCACCCCCGAGGCGTACGGCGAGATGGTCGCCCAGCACTACTTCGCCTACGTGGCCCTGGACGGCGCCGCACGGTCGCTCACCGAGGACCCCGTCGCGGCACCGTTCGTCCTTCCCGAGCTCTACCGGGAGGAGGCCCTGGTCCGCGACCTGGAGACGATCTACGGGTCCGGCTGGCGGTCCAGGATCGAGCCCTCCAAGCCGACCCTGACCCTGGTCGCCCGCATCAACCAGGTCGCCACCTGGCCGGCCGGCTACATCGCCCACCACTACACCCGCTACATGGGCGACCTGTCCGGCGGGCAGTTCATCCGGATGGAGCTGCAGAAGATCTACGGCTACCAGCCGGGCGGCGGCATCGACTTCTACCTGTTCGACGGGATCGGCAGCCTGCCCCGTTTCAAGAACGAGTACCGGGCCCGGCTGGACGCACTACCCCTGGACGAGGCCGAGAAGCAGCGGCTGATCCGCGAGACCAAGCTCGCCTACCTGCTCAACACCGAGGTCCTGGGCGAGCTCGGCCGGGTGGCCCGGTCCGAGGTCGCCGCCTGAACCCGGTCGTCCCACAGCACGAGAGAACGCTCCGGCACGGATTCTCCATGCCGGAGCGTTCACCTGTCCGGCGCCCTCCAGGCTTCGGAAATCGCACGGTCCCGGCAAAGGCCCCAAAAGACATACGGTGCTCAGAAGGCGTACGGCCCGAAACGGCCCCAGGCCACGAAGGCGGCCAGCGCGAGGAGTACCAGGTTCATCACGAGTGCCGAATACTCCTTGCGCCGGACGTGCACGATGATGGCGCCGATCATCGTGATCACCAGGCCGGCGGCGGCGAGCGGGGTCAGCACGGGCAGGATGCCGGTGAGGGCGGGCAGGATCAGCCCGATCCCGGCCAGCACCTCAAGGATGCCGATGGCCTTGACCTGTCCGCCGGAGAAATCCTCCACCCATCCCCCCAAGTTGGCGATCAGGTTCTCGCGCGGCTGGGTGGACTTGGTGAGACCCGCGATGAGGAACATCGCGGCGAGCAGGCCCTGCCCGATCCAGAGGACAACGTTCATCAGGCACTCCGAAAAATAAGTGAAGGCACACCTTCGTTTGTCGCCACCGTAGCATAACCGCAGGGAAGCCTTCACTTTGTAGAATCGGCTCATGGAAGCGTGCAAACGGCGGAGGTTGCGCAGGGACGCCGAGATCAACCGGGAACGGATCATGACGGCGGCGCGCGTCGCGTTCCGCGAGCGCGGGCTCGACGTGCCCCTGGAGGAGATCGCCCGCCGGGCCGAGGTGAACATCGCCACGCTCTACCGGCGCTTCCCCGACCGCGAGGCGCTCATCGAGGCGATCCTGGCCGATCACATGGCCGATTTCGTCGAGGCCGCCGAGGCGGCGGAGCTCGCCGACGACCCCTGGGAGGCCTTCGCCGGGCTGGTCGAACACGTCTGCGGGATGCAGGCCGCCGACCAGGGGGTGACCGAGGCCCTCACCACCTGCTTCCCCACCGCGGCGCTGGAGGCGCCGAGAGCACGGGCGATGGCGGCGGTCGACCGGGTGATCGAGCGGGCCCGCCGCGCGGGGACGCTGCGCGCCGACTTCACCGGTCAGGACCTTATGCTGATCATGATGGCCAACGCCGGGGTGCTCGGCTCCACCCGCTGCACCGCCCCTCAGGCGTGGCGGCGACTGATCGGCCTGATCCTCGACGCCTGCCGCGCCGACCGGGTCGGCCCTCCGCTCCCCCCGGCCCCCAGCACCAAGGACCTGCAGGCCGCCATGAGTTCGGCCCGCCCCCAGCGCTGACCTCGCGGCCGGACCCCAAACGACCTGACAGCCGGCGACGGCACTGTGCGACCATGGGGCCATGCCCCGGATTTCGGCCGCGACCATCGGCGAGCACCGCGCCCAGACACAGGACCGCATCCTGCGGGCGGTCTCGCGTCTCTCCCGGGAGCAGGGCATCGACGCCATCTCCATGACCGAGGTGGCGAACGAGGCCGAGATCACCCGCACCGTGCTGTACAACTACTTCCCCGACAAGGCCGCGCTGCTGCTGGCCTTCACCGAGCGGGTGACGCACTACTTCATCGACAGCTACGAGCGGGAGCTGCCCGAGCGGGCCTTGCCCGCCGAGCGGCTGCGGGTCTTCGTCAGGCTCCAGCTCGACGGGCTGCTCGCCCACCCCCATCCCGGCCCCGCCGACCTGTCCGCGGCGCTGGGCCCCGACGCCTACCAGCGCCTGGCCGACCATGTCGAGCCGATGCAGCGCATCCTGACCGGCATCATCGACAGCGGCGTGGCCTCGGGCGACTTCCACGCCCCCGACGTGGAAGTCGCCGCCCGCTTCATCCTCGCCGTCATCGGCGCCGAGCGGGTCCCGCTGCTCAGCGGCGCGGTGACGCCCGAGGAGGCCGCGGAGATGGTCTCCGGCTTCGTGCTGCGCGGCCTGGGCACGACCTGAGCCCACCGGATGGTGCGGGTTCCGTCACGGTGGACGTCCCGGCCGTGTCCCGCGGCCCGGAGTCGGGTGACACTGAAGATCACCCCCTGGTGGGACGCGGACCACGGTCGCGCCGCCTAGGCTGATCCGGGTGATCCCCAGCTCCGCGCGGCAGGCCCTCGCACGGCACGCGCGGCCGGTACGGGAGGCCGCCGCGCGACTGGCCCATCCCCTCGTCGAGGCGCTGGTGACCGGGGCGGCCGATCCTGCCGGCCGCCTCCGGTCACGCCGCCTCCGCCCCCGCATGCCGAGGGTGCTGAGGCTGCTGCCGTTCCGGACGATCGACCTGGTCCTGCTGGCCGACCTGGCGCTGACCTTCATACTGTTCAAAGCCTGCCTCTCCATGCTCCAGGAGACGGCGGCCCGGGTGAACTCCCCGCTCGATCCGGACTGGCTCACGCTCACGGCCCTGGCCTTCTCCCTGCCGCTCGCGCTCCGTAGCCGGTGGCCACTGGCCGCCTGGCGGGCAGCGGTCGTGCTGATCCCCCTGGGTACGGTCGTCTCACGGCAGTTGATCGACCCCCCGTACAACGTGGACACCGCGATCATGTACGCGCTCGTGGTCTACGCGGTCGCGGTCCGCTCCGAGCGGCACATCACCGTGGGCGTGTGGATCGTCTCGGTCCTCGTCACCTGGATGATCTACCCCGGTTCGCTGACCGTCGTCACCGGCATCGTCACGGCGACCGTCCTGTTCGGCCACAACGTGCGCGCCCGGCGGCTGGCCATCGGCCTGCTGGCCCAGGAGGAGCAGCGCAGCCGGCAGGCACTGGCCGGACAGGCCGTACTGGAGGAGCGGGCCAGGATCGCCAGGGAACTGCACGACGTCGTCGCCCACCACATGTCGGTGATCGCCATCCAGGCCGAGGCCGTTCCGCTGCGAGCGGCCGGAGACACGGAGCGTCTGGAGGAAGGGCTGAGAGAGATCCGCGCGCTGTCGCTCGCGGCCATGACCGAGATGCGCCGCGTACTGGGCGTGCTGAGGGAGGACGACGGGCACGCGGACATCGCGCCGCAGCCGGGCCTCGGCCGCCTGGAGGAACTCGTCGACACCGCGCGCTCCGCAGGGCTCACCGTGACGCTCAAGGTGGGCGGCGACCTGACGGGGCTGCCCACGGCGGTGAGCCTGTCCGCCTACCGGATCGCCCAGGAGTCGCTCAGCAACGCCATGCGGCACGCACCCGGTTCGGCCGTCTCGATGAGGATCGCCCGGTACGGCGCCGAGCTGCACGTCCAGGTGACGAACAACGCCGGGCACCGTTCCCCCGGGGAACCCCAGCGCATGGGGCACGGCCTGATCGGAATGCGGGAACGGGTGTCCGTGCTCGGCGGAAGCCTGTGGGCCGGGCCGGTCGGGACGGGCTTCGCGGTCACCGCCATACTGCCGATCACGGAGAACGCTTGACCTCCTGCCCCGGGCCGAAACCCGGGGTCTCCACGCTCAAGGAGATTCGATGACGATCCGGGTGCTCATAGCCGATGACCAGGGCATGGTACGGACCGGCTTCACCGTTTTCCTGAGCTCGCAGCCGGACATCGAGGTCGTGGGCGAGGCCGCCGACGGGCGCGAGGCCGTGACCCGGACGGCCGAGCTGCGGCCCGACGTCGTGCTGATGGACGTGCGGATGCCGGTCATGGACGGCCTCGCGGCGACACGGGAGATCATGGAGTCCACCGGCCCCACCCCGAGGATCCTGATTCTGACCACGTTCGACCTCGACGACTACGTCTACGAGGCGCTGCGGGCCGGGGCGAGCGGGTTCCTGCTCAAGGACGCCTCGGCGCAGCAGCTGGCCGAGGCGGTACGGGTGCTGGCGGCCGGGGAGGCGCTGCTGGCGCCCTCGGTGACCCGGCGGCTGATCGCGGAGTTCGCCCGCGTCGGCCCGCACCGCCCGCGCGGGCGCCTGGACGACATCACCGAGCGCGAGACCGAGGTGCTCGCGCTCATCGCGCGGGGCAGGTCCAACCAGGAGATCGCCGAGGAGCTGATCCTGTCGGAGCAGACCGTCAAGACCCACGTGGGCCGGATCCTCGCGAAGCTGAACCTGCGCGACCGCGCCCAGGCGATCGTGCACGCCTACGAGACAGGCCTGGTCCGCCCAGGCGAATGAGTCCGCGGTGCCTCGGGGCCTCCGGAGTCATCTTCCCCCCGCCCGCCGGACACCGCACCGGACGACGAACGGTTCGCGCGGTGACGCGACCGGTCACCGGACACTCGCGCCCCGGCCGGGCTCTCACCTCCGCCCTGAGGGTCCTGGTGGCGCCGGCCTCGCTCGCCGGGTGAGCCCGCATCACCCCCGAGAGGGATCGCGAAGACACCTCCCCGGGGTGATGCGATCGACGGGCCGCGGTTCCTAGCCTCCTGTCCAATCCCGCAGGCCGGACAGGAGGCTCGCATGTTCCGCCGCACGCTCATCGTGGCCGTCGCCACGGCGCTCGCCTACCTGACGGTCCCGCCGCCCGTGGGCGACCGGGTGGTCCGGGTCTACGGCGATCTCGCCGCGGCCGAGTACGTCGCGGTCATCGTCCCCGGGGCCGACACCACGGCCGCCACCTTCGACGGCGGCAGGGCCAAGCGGTACAACACGCCGGGGGGAGGGGCGCGGGCGGTGCTGGCCGAGGCCCGGGCGCTGGATCCGGGGGCGAGGCTGGCGGTGATCGCCTGGCTCGGCTACGACAGCCCGGCGATGCTCAGCCTTCGCGTGATGACCGGCGGGGCCGCCGAGCGGGGCGCGGTGGAGTTGCGGCGCTACGTCACCGGAGCCCTGGGAGGCAAGCGGGTCAGCCTGCTGTGCCACAGCTACGGCTCGGTGGTGTGCGCCGGGGCCGTACCCGCCTCCGGCGTCGCCGACACGGCCGTCTTCGGCAGCCCGGGACTGGGCGTCTCCTCGGCTGCCGAGCTGGGCGGCACCCGTCTGTGGGTGGGCAGCGGCGCCCTCGACTGGATGCGCGAGGTGCCCAAACTCCGGATCGGCCCGTTCGGCTTCGGCCCCGATCCCGCCGCCCCGGCCTTCGGCGCCCACCCGTTCGGGACCGAAGCCGCCGGGCACGACGACTATCTCAAGCCGGGCAGCGAGTCGCTGCGCAACCTGACCCTGATCGCCCTCGGCCGAGGCGGCGAGGTGTCCGGTGGTTAGCCTCACGGCCAGGATCGAGGCGGCCACCCCGGTCGGCAGGGACAGGGGGGTGGACGCGCTGCGGGCGCTGGCGATCCTGGGCGTGGTGCTGGGGCACTGGCTGGTGACGGCGTGGGCGCCGGGCCCGGCGGGGGCGGTGTACATGGCCAGCCCGCTCAGCCACCTGCCGGCGTTGACACCGCTGTCCTGGGTGTTCCAGACACTGGCGGTGTTCTTCTTCGTCGGCGGCTACGCGGCGGCGCGCGGCCTCCGCCCGGCGGCGGCCCTCGGGCCGGACTCCGCGGCCCCCACCGCATCGCGCGCTCCAGCGGGGGTTGCCCGCGAGGCGTATCCGGCAGGGGCGTGGGTGTGGGCCAGGATGGGGAGGCTGCTGGGGCCGGTGGTGCCGCTCGCCCTGGTCTGGACGGGAATCGCAACGGGGATGGCGCTGCGCGGGGCACCGGTGGGGCTGATCAGGTCGATGGTGTTCCCGGCGGTGGGGCCGCTGTGGTTCCTGGCCGTCTTCGCCGCGCTGACCGCGGCCACTCCCCTGCTCCTGCGGGCACATCCGGCTGTCACGGCCGCCGTGGCGTTCGCGGTGGTGCTCGGGGTGGACCTGGCCAGGTTCTGGCTCGGCGGTCCCGCCTGGCTGGGATGGGCGAACCTGGTGGCCGGCTGGCTGGTGCCGTACGCGCTGGGGATCGCCTGGGCGAGTGGCCTGCTCGGCTCACGCCGGGTGGCGGTGGGTCTGCTGGCCGGCGGGGCGGTCGGGGCGGCGCTGCTGGTCGCCGGATTCGGGTATCCGGCGAGCATGGTGGGGGTGACCGGGGCCGCGGTCTCCAACCTGGGGCCGCCCACCCTGGCGGCGGTCTGCTTCGGGCTCGCCCAGGTGGGGGTGGCGCTGCTGGCGCGCGCTCCGCTGGCCCGGTTGATGCGGCGTCCCCGGCTGTGGGCCACGGTCGCGCTGGCCAACCTGTCGGCGATGACGCTCTTCCTGTGGCACCAGAGCGCGCCGGCCGTGATCGCCGTCGCCGCCCTGCGCCTCGGCGACGTCCCCGGCCTGCTGGCCGTGCCGGACGAGCCGGTCTGGCTGCTGCACCGGCTGGCCTGGTTTCCGGTGTTCGTGGCGGTTCTCGCGCTCGCCTGGTTGCCGGGAGTCATCCGGAGGCGGCTTGATGACAGGGGGCCGTCATCTGCTTGACGAGGCGGCACAGCTCTTGCGCCGCCATTTCTCTGGCACCATGTCAGTCGCGGAACACCCTGACGGGCCGCCTGGCGCGCCTGGCCGTTCGTCATCCGACCTCAGCGGGCGGGGATGCGTTCCAGGACTCCCCCGGCGAAGACGTCGTAGAGACCGGTCGCCTCCAGGTGCACGTAGCCGATGTGGCAGTCGCAGATCGCCGCCGGGCACGCCGTGGCCCTCGGCCTGAACGTGCCCTCGTAGAGGTTTCCGAGCACGGCCGGGACGAAGTGGCAGCGCCGCACGGTGCCGTCGCCGTCGACGGAGATCACGCTGTCGCCGGTACGGCAGGGCAGGCCGGCGCTCCGATGCGGTGTCCTGCTGTGCTGGAAGAGCGGATCTATCGCCGTCCAGTCGGCGGCCTCGTCATCGGTGTAGGCGGTGCCCTCCGCCGCGTTCACCCAGACGTAGACCTCCGCGGGCAGGTCGGCCCGGATGCGGCGGGCGTGGCCGAGGTGCCCGGGCAGCCCGACGACGCCGACGCTGAAACGGACCCCGTGCGCGACCAGGTCGCGGCAGCGGGCGAGAAAGCGCTCGTGGGTGACCTGGCCGGGGTGGTAGGTCACCCAGAGGGCGAGCGTGTCCAGGTCGGCCTCGGCCAGCCAGCCGGACCGGCAGCTGAGGTTGGTCTGGATGGCGACCCGCCGCACGTGCGGGAGGTGGCTCAGCTCGACCATCGCCCGGCGGTACCACGAGCGGACCAGGCCCTCGCCCCACGGGGTGAACAGCACCGAGACCGGATGGTCCCGTCCCGCCACCCAGGCGGTGAACCGCTCCAGCGCCGCCCGGTCCCGGCTCAGCTGCTCCGGGCTGTCGCGCCGCTTGGCGAACGGGCAGTAGGGGCAGTCGTAGTCGCAGCTCGCCAGCGGCCCCCGGTAGAGGATCGTCAGGTGATCGCGACCTTCGCCGTCGGCGCTCGGATCACTTGATCCACCGGGCCTGCCCGGCAGGAGCGGCAGGTGGCGGATTCCGGAGGCGGGGGCGCCGGGTGAGTCGGCCAAGCCTGTCACCGTTCCTCGTATCGGGCCATCAGCGCGCGGACCCTGCCGGAGAACAGCGCGGGACCGATCGCGTCGGAGCGGGCCAGACCCTCGGCGGTGAGCCGGAGCCACCCGGGGCGCGCCCCTTCGCCGCCCGGCGGCGGCGCGTCACGCTCCAGCAGACCCCCAGCCGTCAGGCGCTCCAGCTCCTCGCCGAAGTGGGTCTCGGCCCCGGCTCCGAAGCGGGCACGGTAGACCTCGGGATCGAGCCCGTCGGCCTGGAGCAGCGACTGGATGAGGTGGCGACGGCGCCGGTCCTCCTCGTCCAGCCGGAAACCCACGTTGGCGACCGCGAACTCCCCGTGAGCCAGGCGCACGTAGTCGTCGATGATCGCGCGCACCTGGCCGGCGCCGACCGCGTACTCGTGGGAGTAGTGCAGATGAGAGGTGTAGGAGCGGGCACCGCAGCCGAGGCCGACCATGCCGTCGCTCTGGCAGCTGTACTCGGCGGGGCTCGACCGCCCCGGCAGCCGGAACATCCGCATCGAGATCTGCTCGTACCCGGCGGCGAGCAGGTGGTCGCGGCCCTGACGGTAGAGGGTGAGCCGGTGGTCGTCCCAGTCGCGGGCGCGACGGCCCAGACCGGTGAGCGGGCGGACGTACAGGGGGTAGAGGTAGATCTCCTCGGGCTTCCAGGCGAGCGCGGCGTCCAGCGAGTAACGCCAGGACGCCTCCGTCTGCCCGTCGATGCCGTAGATCAGGTCGAGGTTGAGCGTCTCGAACCCGGCCTCGCGGATCCGGCCGAGCGCCGTCTCGACCTCCTGCCGCCGCTGCGGCCTGACCGCCGCGCGGGCCTCGGCGTCGACGAAGCTCTGCACGCCGATCGAGACGCGGGTCGTGCCCCGCTCGGCGAGGACCGCGAGCCGGTCGGCCGTCGCGGTCGCCGGGGAGGTCTCCACGGCCATCGGGACGGCCCGCAGGTCGGCGCCCATGATCTGCTCGGCGAGGTCGAACATCCTGGTGAGCTCGGCGGCCTTGAGATAGGTCGGCGTGCCGCCGCCGACGGCCGCCGCCACGAAGCGGGGACCGTTCAGGGCACCCCGTACGGCGCTCGCCTGGCGTTCCAGCGCGCCGAGATAGGCGTCGACGAGCTCCTCGGGGGCGCCGGTGCGGGTGAACAGGTTGCAGAATCCGCAGCGCATCTCGCAGAACGGGACGTGCAGGTAGAGGAAGAGGTGGTCGACGGGCTCCCTGGCCCACACCTCCGCCAGTGGCGGACGCGGATCGAGCGGCCGGTAGGCGGTCTTGTGCGGGTAGGCGTAGACATACCCCTGATACGGCCCCGCATCGGGTGAGGCGGCGTCCAGCGGCGGCGGCGCGGGTGCGCCCCGCTCGCCGTCCACCACCTCTGGCGTCCGGCCAGGACTCGGAGTCAACGCCACTCCCCCCGCTCCATCGTGAACTCACCGTAGGGCACGGTCCAGACGACCTCGTGACCGATCCGGTGCCCGACGTATCCATCTTCACCGTAGGCGGTGCCGTGATCGGAACAGACGATCGCGAACCCAGGGCGCCGTTCGCTCATCAGCGCGAACAGCCTGCCGATGTGCCGGTCGACGTATTCGAGCGCGGCGGCGTGGCTCCGCCGGCTGTCACCGTGCTCGCGAGTGGCGCCCGGCAGGTGGAACCAGTTCGGCTGGTGCAGGGCCGACACGTTGACGAACAGGAACACCGGACCGTCCACCCCCGTGACCACCCGCTCGGCGCATGCGATCTGCGCTTCGAACGAGGTCCGCGAGGTGACCCCGAACCCCGGCTCCCAGTGGCTCTCGGCGAACATCGCCGGCAGCGCGGACCCGAGCGGGGTCAGCTTGTTGAAGAACCCCACCCCGCCGACGCAGACCGTGTGGTACCCCGCCCCGGCCAGCCCGCCGGGCAGATCGGGCGCGTCGAACACCCAGGTGCCCGGGGCCGTGGTCTCGCTCCCGGGGAACGCGGCGGCGAACGGGCGGGGATGCGGTCCCGGCTCGATCGGGGTGGGCAGGAAACCGGCGAGGATCGCGGCGTGCGCGGCGTAGGTAAAGCTCCCCGGACTGTGCCGCCGCTCCCACCGGCCGCCCGGCAGTGCCCTGCTGAGATTCGGCAGCCGACCCGCCGCCAGCAGTTCCTCCGCCACGTCGTACCGAAGCGTGTCGAGCGTTACCAGCAGCAGGTCGTGGCTGCCCACGATCTCGTTCATGTCACGCATCGGCCCCGCCTTCGCCCCCGAGGTCACGGGACCGCCCGGGTCGCGGTTCTCCCCGCCCCCTGCGGCGAGTACCGGGCGAGGATCGCGCGGACCTGGGCACCGTAGGTGTCGAGGCCCTCCGCGCCGCTACCGGGCAGGCCCTCCAGCCGGGGCAGCAGGTCGCCGAACGCGTTGACCTCGGCCACCGCGAGATCGTGCCAGTCGGCCCCGACCATCAGGTCGACCCCGGCGGCCGGACTCCCGGGAAAGCAGGCCGCCGCCCGTGCGCAGACCTCCAGGGCCCGCTCCCATCCCTCGGCGCCGAGTCCGGCCCTGACCTCGCCGAGGTCGCCGCGCAGACCGCCGAGGTGCAGGTTCGTTATGGGCCCCCGGCTCGTGCGGACGACCGCGTGGGTGGGCGTGCCGTCCACGACGACCACCCTCAGATCGATCGCGCGCCCGCCGAGGCTCGCCTTGGGAAACCATCGCTCGACGTGCAGCCCGTCTCCGGCCAGCGCCTCGACGATCGCCGCCAGGTCGGACTCGTCCTCGTAGCACCTGACCCGCAGGGAGTTGCGCAGCCCCCCGGAGGTCAGCTCCGCCGAGGTCACCGCCCTGACCCGGTCGCCCGACGCGTGCAGGGCGACGACCCCCGAGGCCGACGAGCCATGGGCCGGTTTGACGAACACCCGCCCCCAGCGGGCCTCGCCCATCCGCTCGCGCAGCTCGGCATAGCCGCGGATCGGTCCGGGAAGCGCGGGCGGCACCGGCACCCCGGCCGCCGACAGCCTGGCGTGGCAGCGTCGTTTGTCGAACATCACCGAGATGTCCTCGACGTCGGCGAGCAGCACGGCCCCCGGAGTCCGGCCGACGGCCTCGCGGACCCGCGCCGCCCCGGCGACGAACGCGGCGTGCCAGCGGGCCCCGCCGCCGGCCCGGGACGGCTCGCCGCCTCCGCGCAGCAGCTCGTCCGTCTCCGCGTCCTCCCCCGGCGAGTCGATCCGTACCAGCGTCTCCGGCTCGATCCGGATCTCCGCGCCGCGCAGCACGGACGTCCACGGCAGGACCGCGGGCTCGCGCAGTCCCTGCCGGACGCAGGCGTCGGCGAACATGGCCACCCGCCGCTCCCCCGGCGTGCCGACGACGGCGAGCGCGGTCATTCGGAGACCGCGACGTAATACCAGTCGTCGTCGGGCTTCTCCTGTTCGGACAGGTCGAGCTCGACGCCGGAGAACGCCACCCTGAGGCGCTCGACCATGGCGTCGCTCAGGAAGTGGTGGTGCAGGTCCAGCCGCCTGAGGTGGGCCGGCGACCGGCTTGCGAGCAGCGCCTCGGCACCCGCGTCGGTGAGCGTGCCCATCGACAGGGCCAGCGACTCCAGCCGGGCCACCACCGGGGCTGCGGCGACGGCCGTGGCGACCTCGTCCTGGATCTCGCTGTCCTGCAGGCCGAGGTGCTTGAGCGCGGGCAGCCGCTCGCCGGACAGGATGCCCTCCAGATCGGCCACCGTGGTGTCTCCGCCGTACTCCACCGCCCCGAGCCAGAGCTCCAGGTATTCCAGCGCGGGGAAGTCGCTCTCGCCGACCGCCCTGGCCACCGCTGGGGGCAGGCCGCCCGTCTCGAACCGGAGGATCCTGAGGTTGTCGTGCCGGATCGGCCGCAGCTCCAACTCGGTGCCGCCCCGGACCTCCAGGCGCTCCAGCAGCGGGAACGCCGCCAGCAACGGGGTGACGTCGCTCTGCACGATCCAGGAGATCTCGCACTCCTCCGACGACATCGCGCCGAAGAAGAGCGAACGCAGTGCGGGAAACCGCGCCGCGTTCTCGGCCAGCAGCCGGACGGGACCCGAGGCGTCGTTCTCGTAGGCCTCACCCCAGCCGCCGACGATGATCGCCCTGACCTCGGTGGTGTCGACGGTCTCGACGAAGCGCGCGAAGTGCTCCTCGAAGGTCTCCTTGGCGTCGTGGACGCGGACCGAGATGCGCCACGCCGCCTCGCCCGCCGCGGGCATGGGCGCCCCCGGCGGGCGCAGGCTCACGATGGGCAGGCCCGCGTACTCCCCACGGTGGAGACCGTCGACGTCGTCGTTGAACTCGCTGTAGTCCATCGGAAACTCCCGTCAGGCTTAACGTGGCAGGACCCGTCCTACCAGA
This sequence comes from Streptosporangium sp. NPDC002607, assembly GCF_053592655.1. Lineage (NCBI taxonomy): Bacteria > Bacillati > Actinomycetota > Actinomycetes > Streptosporangiales > Streptosporangiaceae > Streptosporangium > Streptosporangium sp. NPDC002607. The sequence goes on along the minus strand of NZ_JBSFWD010000003.1, from coordinate 315,745 downwards.
GTCACCCGACATTCTCTGAATCATGCGCGCAGGTCAGGTGGGCACGGGGCGTCAGCGATGATGGACGGCATGGACAACGGTCACATCCGTCTCAATTCTGCGGCGGGACGCTGGGTTCTGCTCACCACGGTGCTCGGTTCCGGCATCGCCCTGCTGGACAGCACGGTGGTCAACGTGGCGCTGCCCGCCCTCGGCGCCGATCTCGGCGCCGACATGGCCGGTCTGCAGTGGACCGTCAACGCCTACACCCTCACCCTGGCGGGTCTGATCCTGCTGGGCGGCTCGCTCGGTGACCGGTACGGCAGGCGCAGGATCTTCCTGATCGGCGTCGTCTGGTTCGCCCTCGCCTCCGCCCTGTGCGGCCTGGCGCCCAACGTGCAGACGCTGATCGCGGCCCGCGCGCTGCAGGGCATCGGCGGGGCGCTGCTGACCCCCGGCTCCCTGGCCATCATCCAGTCGTCCTTCGACCGCGAGGACCGTCCCAGGGCTATCGGGGCGTGGTCGGGTCTGGGCGGGGTGGCCTCGGCCATCGGCCCGCTGCTCGGCGGGTGGCTGGTGGAGACGGCCGGCTGGCGCTGGGTGTTCCTGATCAACCTGCCGCTGTCGGCGCTCGTCGTGCTGGTCGCCCTGCGGCATGTCCCGGAGAGCAGGAACGCCGAGGCCGCCGGCCGGTTCGACGTGCTCGGCGCGGCGCTGGCGGCGCTGGCGCTGGCCGGGATCACCTACGGCCTGATCGGACTGGAGGTCGTCCCGATCCTGGCAGGCGTGTCGCTGGGCGCCGCGTTCGTCTGGCTGGAGATCAGGCGCTCGCCCAGGGCGCTCGTACCGGTCGAGGTCTTCGCGTCAAGGGTGTTCACCGCGGTCAACGTCGTCACGTTCGTCATGTACGCCGCGATGGGCGTGGTGTTCTTCCTGCTGGTGGTCCAGTTGCAGGTGTCGGCGGGCTTCTCCCCGCTGCTGGCCGGGTCCGCGATGATCCCGGTGACGATCCTGATGCTGCTGCTGTCGGCCCCGGCGGGCGAGCTGGCCAAGCGGATCGGGCCCCGGCTGCCGATGACGGCCGGCATCCTGGTCTGCGCGGGAGCCCTGCTGCTGATGTCGCGGATCGGCCCCGGCTCGTCGTACGTGGTGGACGTGCTGCCCGTGACGACCCTGTTCGGCCTGGGTCTGTCGGCGGCGGTCGCGCCGCTCACCGCGACCGTGCTGGCCAGCGCCGACGAGCGGCACGCGGGGGTGGCCAGCGGCGTCAACAACGCCGTCGCCAGGACCGGCGGGTTGCTCGCGGTGGCCGCGATCCCCCCGCTGGCCGGGCTGACCGGTGACGCCTTCGACTCCCCCACGATCTTCACCACCGGATTCCATACGACCATGCTGGTCAGCGCGTCGATGATGGGCCTCGCGGCGCTGCTCACCTTCCTCACCATCCGGGGGAACGTGCTGATCCGCTCGGAGCCGAAGACCGGCTGCCCGGTGACGGCTCCCCAGCCCGGCAGGTGACCGCCCTCAGAAGGTGAACGCCTGGCTGCGGACGCTGTTGTCGAAGTTGGACACCAGCAGCTCCGGCTCGCCGACCGAGCGGACCTCGGGCAGCCGGGTGAACAGCTCGCGGAACATCGCCCTGATCTCCTGCCTGGCGAGGTTGGCCCCCAGGCAGAAGTGCGGCCCCGGACCGCCGAAGCCCACGTGGGGCTTGGTGTCCCGGGTGATGTCGAACCGGTCGGCGTCCGGGAAGACCGTCTCGTCGCGGTTGGCCGAGCCGTAGAAGAGCACCACCTTGTCGCCCGCCTTCAGCTGCAGGCCGCGCAGGTCGTAGTCCTCGGTGACGGTGCGGCGGAACTGCATGATGGGTGAGACGTAACGGACCATCTCCTCGATGGCGCCGCCGATGTGGGCGTCGAAGTCGTCTGCCAGCAGGCGCCGCTGCTCGGGGTTGTCGGTCAGCAGCTTGATACCGTGCGCCATGGTGTTGCGGGCCGTCTCGTTGCCCGCCACGAGCAGGAGCGTGAAGAACGACCCCAGCTCCCTGTCGGTCAGCCTCTCACCGTCGACGTTGGCGGTGACCAGCGCGGAGACCAGGTCGTTGCCCGGCGCCCCCGAGCGCTCCCTGCCCAGGTTGATCACCAGGCGCTGCAGGGCGAGCAGCGCGAGCGTGTTCTGGGCGGCCATCCTGACCGTGTGCGCCAGGCTGGGCCGCACGCCGGAGTAGGCGGTGGAGATGTCGACGTGCTGGTGGACCCTGGCCCGCACGTCGTCCGGGACGCCCATCATGTCGCAGATGACGTGGATGGGCAGTTTGGCGGCCACCTGCGTGACGAAGTCGCCGGGCCCCGAGGCCGTCACCTCGTCGACGATCCGCGCGCACGCGGCGTCGATGTCGCCCTGCAGGTTGCTCAGCATCTTCGGGCTGAACGCGCGGGAGACGATGCGGCGGAGCCGGGCGTGCCGGGGGTCGTCCATGTTGACCATGGACTCGCCGAACACGTGCTTGACCCAGCCGGGCGGCTCGGGGCTGGTCACGCCGGGCTCGCTGGAGAACACCTTGGCGTTGCGGCTGGCCTCCACCACGTCGGCGTGCCTGACCAGCGCGTAGAACCCCTTGCCCGAGCGGAGCAACGGCACCCGCTTCTCCTCGAAGAACACCGGCCGGTCGAGATCCCGAAGCCGCGCGAACGCCTCATGCCGCTCCTTGAGCGGCCGCCGCCAGAATCCCAGGTCGGCCAGGTCGATTTCCATGCTTTCAATCCTGGCATGTTCTTTACCCGTACCGGCCACGTGAATTTCATATCCTTGTGGGCCGCGTGTCCGAATTATCGGAAACCATTACGGCTATGAGAGCCGTGTTTCTCGTCTCCATTGCCTTCACCTCCCTTCTGGTCTCCACCTCCCCCTCCATGGCGAACGCCTGCTCCGGCGTACCCTCCGACTTCGACGGCGACGGACGGGCCGATCTCGCGGTCGCCGCGCCCTACACCCGCTCCGGCGGCCACGCCCGCGCGGGGGCGGTCACCGTCCTGTACGACATGCGCACCACCCGGAGGCTGACCCAGGACGAGCCCGGCGTGCCCGGCGAGAGCGAGACCGGGGACGCGTTCGGCTCGGCGCTGGCGACCGGTGACTTCGACGGCGACCGCTGCGCCGACCTGGCCGTGGGCGTCTCCGAGAAGGACCGCTCCCGGCCGGGAGCCGACGGCGACGGAGTGGTGCTGCTGTTCCACGGCTCGCCGGACGGCCTGCGGCCCGGCCGGGTGATCGACGCCGGCGACCTGGGCCACGAGCGCGACTCCGGCCGGTTCGGGGCCGCGCTCGCGGCGGGGGACCTGGACGGGGACGGGGACGACGAGCTGGTGATCGGCGCCCCGGGGCTGGGTGGCGGCGCGGTCGGGGTGTACGGATTCAGCGGACGCGAGCCGTACATGATCACGCAGCGGACCGGATGGGTGGGACAGCCCGAGAAGGAGACCGACCAGTTCGGCGCGGTGCTCGCCACCGGGGACTTCGACGGCGACGGACGGGCCGAGGTCGCCGTGGGCGCGCCCGCGGACACGGTCCTGAAGAACGGCCAGGGCTCGGTCACCGTGCTCGACGTCCGGCGGCGGAAGGCGACCTTGCTCACCCAGGACAGCCCGGGGATCAGCGGCCGCGCCGAGGCCTGGGACTTCTTCGGCGAGGCCCTGGCTACCGGTGACTTCAACGCCGACGGCCACGCCGACCTGGCGATCGGCGTACCGGGCGAGGGCCTGACCGAGAACCAGCGGGCGATGGACTACGGCGACGGCACGGTGCACGTCGTCTACGGCTCCCGCGCCGGACTGCGCACCGCGGTCTCGGAAACCTGGTCGCAGCGCTCCCTGAAGGGGGAACCGCGCTACTTCGACCGCTTCGGCGCCGCCCTCGCCGCCGGAGACCTCAACGGTGACGGCGACGACGAGCTGGCGATCGGGGTGCCGGGTGAGAACGCCGTCCAGGTGCTCGCGGGTACCCGCTCCGGCGGGCTCACCAAGAACAACAACCTGCTGATCACCGGCGAGGGCGGCGACTTCGGCGGGGCTCTGGCCATGGTCGCGGGCCGCGGCCTGGTCATCGCCGCCCCGCGCGACGGCAGGCTCACCCTGCTGCGCGGGACCGTACGGAAGGGCCCCTACCCCGGCATCCGCCCGTCGACGGCGAGGACGCTGGCCACCGCCGCCAAGGGCACCCTGTTCGGTTACGCCCTCACAAACTCGTCCTCACCCCGGTAGACGACCGTTTTCTTCGACTCGCTACCTAAGATGATGGTCATGTTCGACGCACAGCACAGGACCGTCCGCGACCTACGCCGAGGCAACCGGGCGATAGTGCTGCGCGCCCTCTACTTCGAGGGACCCGCCAGCCGCCAGGAGCTCAGTGAGACCATCGGGCTCAGCCCCGCCACCGTGAGCAACGTGACGGGAGATCTGCTGGCGAGCGGGACCATCGTCGAGGCGGGCCTGGCCGACTCCGACGGAGGCAGGCCGCGCGTGTTGCTACGGGTCAACACCACCCACGGCTACGCCATCGGCGTCGACGTCGGCGAGACGCACGTGCACGTCGAACTCTTCGACCTGGACATGAACCGCCAGGCCAAGGCCGAGTACGCGCTCCGCCCGACCCGGCACGACGTCGATCTGGTCGTCCGCCACATCATCGAGGGCATCGACGTGGTCCTGAACGAGAGCGGCGTGCCCGCCGAGCGGGTGCTCGGCGTGGGGGTGGGCGTTCCCGGCGTCGTCGAGACGGGGCCCGACGCCCTGATCCACGCCCCGACCTTCGGATGGGACGCGGTCCCCCTCGGCAGGCTCCTGCGGGCGGGCACCGACCTGCCGCTCTTCGTGGACAACGGCGCCAAGTCGATGGGACAGGCCGAGCTGTGGTTCGGCGTCGGGCGCAGGGCCAGGCACGCCGTGGTGGTGCTGATCGGCTCGGGAGTCGGGGCGAGCATCATCACCGACGGAACCACGTACCTGGGGGCCAACAGCAGCGCCGGCGAGTGGGGCCATACGAAGATCATGGTCGGCGGGCACCGGTGCCGCTGCGGCGGAGAGGGCTGCCTGGAGGCGTACGTGGGGGCCAGGGGCATTCTGGAACGTGCCGGGGTCTGGACGGAGAGCGTCGACGAGCAGGCCGCGCTGGCCGAACTGGTGGCCGGCGGTTCCCCCGTCATCGACGAGACCGTCACCTATCTGGGCATCGGCCTGGCCAACCTGATCAACCTGTTCAACCCTGAGCGGATCATCATCGGCGGCTGGGCCGGCGTGCTGCTCGGCGAGCACCTGCTGACGAGGATCAGGAAGGTCGCCGCGGACAACTGCCTGGCGCAGCCGTACAAGACGGTCTCCATCGGTCTGGGCCGCCTCGGCGTCGACTCCGTCGCGCTGGGCGCGGCCACCCTCGTGATCGAGAACTTCCTGCAGGCCGGCACGACCTCGAAGCCGAACGGCGCTCCCAGGCGTCCCCGGAACCGCGCCGGGATCTGACCGCTCGTTCCGGCTCGTCCCGCGGCAGGACGGGAAGGGCCCGTCCCATGCGGCGGGCCGTGCGGCCGGGACACCGGAGAGCCGGGCCGCACGCCCCTGGTACGCCGAGAGGCTAACGGATACGCGTGCTGACCTTGACCGGGCGGGAAATCTCCTTGCGGAGCTTACCGATGTCGGCCTTCGCGTCGGCGGTGACGATCACACCGAACCTGACCGTGGCGACGCCCCGGCGCGAGCCCGCCCAGGCGCGGATCCGCACCGTCGTCGAGTCGCCCTTGTCGAGGGAGGTGATCCAGCAGGAAAGGTCACGGCGCTTGACCGAGCACTTGACGCTGCGCGGCTTGGAGATCACCTTGATCTTGCGGAACCGGTTGGAGAAGTCCCCGACGAGTGCCACGTAGTGCTGGCCGCGGGCCTTCCTGTTACTGACCTTGACCGTGTAGACGAGAGATCCACCCCGGCGGACGTGCTTGGGGAAGGAGATCACGTACTTGAAGTCGGTGGGCGCCGCGGCGGCGGGTGACACGGCGGGTGCGGTGGGTAGCGCGGACCTGGCGGCCGAGGCGGGGGGCTGGACGAGGAGGGTGCCACCCAGCGCCATGGCGAGAGCCACGGCGCCGAGTCTCGTGGTGAGGGGACTCATAAGCGGCATCATCCAACATCTCTTCAGGAATTCCTCTGGCGCTTTAGGTCAGTGCCGCCTGTCCTGCCGGAATGGTGAACCGGGCACCGGTCTTCGCCGGAGCGCCACGCCTGCTGATGTAGTCGAGCGTGCGGAAGTCGGCGTGCAACTCCTGTGGCGTGACCCGGCAGACGATGTAACCGCGCCGCTGGTCGAGGTAGGAGATGTGCGGGTTCTCGGCGATCGTCGCGGCGACCCGGCTCTCGTCGCGGTAACCGTCGCCGTCGCTGGCGATCGAGGAGGTGACGAGTTCCACCGCGATCCGGGGCGAGTCCGGGTCGTCGAAGTCGAGCCTCAGGTCCGCCGCGTGGTGCATGTGCGCGTCTCCGGTCAGCACCACCGGGTTGGCCGCGCCCGTGTCCCGGAATCCGGTCAGCAGGCGGGTGCGCTCGGCGGCGTAGCCGTCCCAGGAGTCCATGTTGACCTCGGTGCCCGGCCCGACCCTGGAGTCACGCTGGGCCATCAGGATCTGCTGGCCGACCAGGTTCCAGCGGGCGCCGGAGCTCGCGAGGCCGTCGAGCAGCCAGCTCCGCTGGTCCTCGCCGAGCAGGGTGCGCCCGGTGGCCAGCCTGTCGTCGCAGCCGGACCTGAGCCCGTCCTCGCAGGCCTGGTCGTCGCGGAACTGCCGGGTGTCGAGCAGGTGGAAACGGGCCAGCGGCCCCCAGTCCACCCGGCGGTGGACCCGCATCGACGCCCCGCCGGGCACGCTCGTCCGGCGCAGCGGCATGTTCTCGTAGTACGCCTGGAAGGCGTTGGCCCTGCGCCGGGCGAACGCCGGGTCCCCGGAGCTGGAGACCTCTCCCGCCCAGTTGTTCTCGATCTCATGGTCGTCGAAGGTCACCAGCCACGGCGCGACCGCGTGCGCCGCCTGCAGGTCGGCGTCGCTCTTGTACTGCGCGTGCCGCATCCGGTAGTCGGCCAGCGTGGCGCAGGTGCCCGAGGTGTGCTGCCGGACACTCCCGGCGAGGGCCGTGTACCCCCGTGGCGCGTACTCGTACATGTAGTCGCCCAGGTGGACGACCAGCTCGGGATCCTGCTCGGCCAGCCTCCGGTACGCCGTGTAGAAACCGTGCTCGTAGTGGGCGCAGGCGGCGATGGCGAAGGTCAGCGGGGACGATGAAGACACAGCGGACACCGCGGACGGGGCGGTGCGGGTGCGGCCGGTCGGCGACAGGTGGCCCTCGGCCCGGAAACGGTAGAAGTACTCCCGGCCTGGCTCCAGGTGGTCCACCTCGACGTGGACGCTGTGCGCCCGCTGCCGGCGCGCGGTCTCGGTGCCCGCGCGGACCACCTTGGCGAACCGCTCGTCGGTGGCGAGCTGCCATTCGACGTCCACGTCCCTGGCCGGCATCCCACCCCGGCCGTCCGGGCCGAGCGGGTCGAGGGCGAGCCTGGTCCACAGCACGACGCCGTCCGCCGACGGGTCGCCGGAGGCGATGCCGAGCCTGAACGGGTCGTCGGCGAGGGTCCGGGCCGGGCCGTGCCCGGCCCCGGTGAGCAACAGGCCGCCCGCACCGGCGGCGGCGGAAAGAAACACTCTGCGTGACAGCTTCTGCTCCACGCCACCAGTGCAACCGCCCCAGCTTTCCCCGCCATGGCCTGAGCATCAAGGCAGGATGAACAGCCGTTGCACAGGCAAATGCCTTACCCACCGTGACTGAACATCGGCCGACCGGCGGGCGACATCGAGGCGAAGGATCGGCTTCCTCGCGGTGGCCGCGCCCGAGCCCCGGAGTGACGGTTCAGGAGGCGACGGCCTCCGCGGCGGTGAACCCGAGCGGGCGGGTCATCCCAGGTAGGGCTTGAGGTGGGGGGTGAGAGCGCCGCAACCCAGGTACTTCTCCACGGTGTGGAAGTCGAGCCAGTCGAGGTTGACCAGCGCCTCCTGGTCGACGCCGGTGAAGCAGGTCCGCAGCCCCGGCGGGATCGCCGCGATGTCGTCCTTGTCGGCGATGTTCACCCACCGCCTGACCTTGGGAGGCCGGCCGCCCCAGCCGTTGACCGGTGCGGGCATCAGGCGCTCGAAGATCACATTGCGCATGCCGAGCGGGCTGCCCAGAGTGATCAGCAGGTCGACCTCCAGGTCGGGGTTGGCCCAGAGCGTCTCGTAGGTCACCACGCTGCCCAGCGAGTGCGCGATCACCACCCTGGGCCGGTTCCGCCTGATCACCTCGGCCACGGCCGCCCTCGACTTCTCGCGCGCCTCGCTCCCGGCCACCATGTAGGCGGCGACCTCGGGACAGAAGAACCTGGCGAAGTCGACGGCGTTGCCCTGCAACCGGTCCAGCAGCCAGCCGGTCATCCGGTGCAGGGCGCCGGTCAGCCCCTCCCCCACCGAGTCGAGCTGCTTGGCCCAGGCGACGAAGACCTCCTGGGCGCCGACGTTCATGCTCCGCACCGCGCGCCTGGAGTCGTCCTTGCTCTCACCCAGCAGGTGGGCGTAGTAGGCGATCTCGGTGATGTAGCGCTCCTTGGCGTGCGGCTTTCCGCCGGTCAGGCCCTTGTGCAGATAGCGGTCCCACTTGTCGCGCATCGCGACCGCCGCGCCGCTGACCGAGTTACCCGCGTCGCGGTAGTAGCGGTACTTACCGATACCGTGCACCCCGACGATCGTGTCCATCCGCCCCCGCCTCCTGTGTTGGATGCCCGGTTTTCACGGGTGTCGATGACATGCGCCCCGAGCAACTGTGGCGGAAGCGAGCCCCGCGCCACAAGACCACGGGGGTGCTATTCGGAGACCGGGTGGCGGGCTTTCAGGAGGGAGAGGAAGGCGCGGAACAGCCCCGGCATGTCGATCTCGTCGGGGGCGAGCAGCCACTGGAGCTGGAGTCCGTCCATCACCGCGAACATCAGCGGCGCGGCCTGCTCGGGTGTGAGGCCGGCGGGTAAATCGTCGCCGAGTTCGGCGCGGATCACCTCGGCCATCCAGGCGCGGGAGGTTCCGTAGCGCTCCTTGAAGAAATCCCTGGCCGGGTGGTCCTCGATCACGCTCTCCGCGGAGAGCACGGTGAAGGACTGCACGATGCCGCGGCGCTGTGCGTTGTACTCGACCAGCGCGGCCACGGTGTCCAGCGTGATCGCTCCTCCCTCACCGGGCAGCACGAGCACGTCGAGGTTGCGCTCGTCGCGCAACTGCAGAACCTCGGCGAGCAGCCGATCCTTGCTCGGGAAGTAATGCAGCACCCCCTGCTGGCTGAGGCCCACCCGCTCGGCGATCGACGCGATCGACGCCCCCGTGTAGCCGCGTTCGGCGAACACGTCGAGCGCGGCCAGCAGGATCTCCTCTCGCCGGCTCTCGCGCGATCCTCGGCGTCGCACCATGCGTCAACCCCTCTCGTCGCGCCGAGCCTAACGTGATCAGCAAGAATAACAATTACATATCATGACCTACCGACTATTCGGTAATTGCGGGCATACTCCCGAGGGAAAGCGCGTACAGCGAGGTTCAAGGAGATCACGTGGCCGGACCCCTCGTCGTCGGTCCAGGGAGGCCCGGCGTTCTCCCGGCCACCGCACCCGCTGGTTTCGCGCGCCGCCTCGCCCTCGCCGGCCCCGGTTCCTCCGGCGACGCTCCGCGCGACCGCCGGAGGAACCGGCCCGCACTCTTCCTCTTCGCCCCGATCGGCGTGATCGTGGGCACTGTTCTGGTCACTCGCATCAAGGAGGTTCGCTGACCGTGTCGGGAATCGAGCACGACGACATCGTGGAACAGGCGCTGAGCAAACTCGACCTGGACACCAAGGCGCGCATCCTGGCCGGTCAGGACATGTGGAGCCTGCCCGCGGCGCCCGGCGCCGGCCTCGATGCGATCGTCATGTCGGACGGGCCGATCGGCGTCCGAGGCGCCAGGTGGACGGCCGACGACCCGTCCATCGCCCTGCCGAGCCCGACCGCCCTGGCCGCGACCTGGGATGTGGCGCTGGCCCGCCGCGTCGGCAACCTGCTGGCCCAGGAGGCCCGCCGCAAGGGCGTTCACGTGCTGCTGGCACCGACCGTCAACCTGCACCGCTCCCCCCTCGGCGGCCGGCACTTCGAGTGCTACTCCGAGGACCCGATGCTGAGCGGCGAGATCGCCGCCGCTTACGTCACCGGAGTCCAGGAGGGCGGGGTCGCCGCCATGGTCAAGCACTTCGTGGCCAACGACTTCGAGACCGGGCGGATGACCGCCAACGTCCTGGTCGGCGAGCGCGCCCTGCGCGAGCTCTACCTGGCCCCCTTCGAGCTCGTGGTGAAGAAGGCGGGGCCGTTCGGCGTCATGGCGGCCTACAACAGCGTCAACGGGCCCACCATGACAGAACATGACGAGCTGCAGAACAAGGTCCTGCGCGACGAGTGGGGTTTCGACGGCGTCATCGTCTCCGACTGGACGGCCGCCCGCGACACGATCCGCGCCGCGCTCGGCGGGCTCGACATCGCCATGCCCGGCCCCGGCACCGTGTACGGCCCGGCGCTCGCGGCGGCCGTACGCGCCGGAGAGCTGGACGAGGAGGTCGTGGACGAGCACGCACGCCGGGTGCTGACCCTGGCCCGCCGGGTGGGCGCCTTGGAGGGCGCGTCCCGCGCCGAACCCCTTCCGGCCGTCGACGGGGAGGCGCTGGCCCGTGAGGTCGCGGCGGCGTCGTTCACGCTGGTGCGCAACGACGGCGTCCTGCCGTTCGGCCCGGACACGAGCGTGGCCCTCATCGGAGGAGCGGCGAAGGAGGCCCGCGTGATGGGCGGGGGCAGCGCGCAGGTCTTCCCCTCCCATGTCGTGTCACCGTACGACGGGCTCGCGTCCGCGGGGATCCGGATGGCGTACGCCCGCGGGGCCGACCCCAGCGGCAGGTTCAACCCGGCGCGCTTCCCGCTGCGCGCGGTCTGCCGGGCGAAGGACGGGCGGGTGCTCGGCGATTTCCCGCTGTCCGAGGGGGTGATCCAGTGGTTCGGCGAGATGCCGGAAGGCGTGGCCTTCCAAGAGCTGCGCAGCGTCGAGATCACCGGCACGTTCACTCCCGCGGTCGGCGGCGTGCACCGGCTCTCGATCGAGGGAGTCGGCCGCTTCCGGCTCGTCGTCGGCGGGCAGGCCCGCTTCGACGGGACGATGGTCCCGGCGGGCGATGACCCGATCGCGTTGTTCATGGCGCCGCCGCACACCGTCGTCGACGTGGAGCTGCGCGCCGGGGAGCCGGTCGACGTCCGCCTCGAGCACACGCTGCCCCGGTCCGGCCTGCTGTCGTTCCCCTTCGTCGGCGCCACGCTCGGTCACCGGGAGCCGTCGCCCGGTTCGGACGAGCTGATCGAGGAGGCCGTACGGGTCGCCTCGGCGGCGGACGTCGCCGTGGTCGTCGTGGCCACGACCAAGGAGGTGGAGAGCGAGGGCTTCGACCGCACGTCGCTGAAGCTGCCCGGCCGCCAGGACGAGCTGGTGTCCCGGGTGGCCGCCGCCAACCCGCGGACGGTCGTCGTGGTCAACGCCGGCTCCCCTGTGGAGATGCCGTGGCGGGAAGAGGTCGCGGCCATCCTGCTCACCTGGTTCCCCGGCCAGGAGGGTGGCCACGCGCTGGCCGACGTGGTGCTCGGCCGTACGGAGCCGGGCGGCCGCCTGCCGACCACCTGGCCCGGCGTGCTCGAGGAGTGTCCGGTCATCGACGTCACCCCCGTCGACGGTGTGCTGCGGTACGAGGAGGGCGTCTTCGTCGGCTACCGCGCCTGGGAGCGGTCGGGTACGGCTCCCGCCTACGGGTTCGGAGCCGGTCTCGGATACACGACCTGGCACTACGAGTCCGCCGGGTACGCCGACGGGACGCTCACCGTCCGGGTGCGCAACACCGGCGACCGTCCCGGCCGCGAGGTGGTGCAGGTCTACCTGGCACCCGCGGTGCCCGACGAGTCCCGGCCCGCCCGCTGGCTGGTCGGGTTCGCCGTCGCCGAGGCCGGCCCCGGCGAGACCGCCGAGGTGTCCGTCGAGATCCCGCGCCGCGCGGCCGAGGTCTGGAGCGAGCACGGATGGCGCCTGGTCTCCGGGGACTACGTGCTCCAGACCGGGCATTCACTCGACGACATCCGCCTCACCACCGCCATACCCCTGTAGGAGACTCCCGCGTACGCGGTGGCGGCCCGCTGGGCGTTCAGGGCCCCAGCCGTTTCAGCGAGCTCTTCGAGGCCGGGCCCGGCGTCCCACCCCGCGAGTTCCGAGACCGATTCCACCTGAGCGTCACCCAGGAGCGAGCGGGGACACCGCCGGCCGCCGCGTCCGCCGCGCGGGCCGCCGGCCGGGAAAGACCGAAGACGCGCGGATCTGGAAGTCGGCCGAGAAGAGGCGGCCGTGGTCACCCTCGCGCCCTTCGATGCGGTCGACGAGCAGTTCCACCGCCGCCCGGGCGGTCTCGCCGGGCAGGAAGCTGAGCGTGCTGATCGGCGGGTCGGTGTAGGCGGCCGCCGGATCCTCCGTGGTGCAGACGAGCAGCAGGTCGTCGGGGACGGAGCGGCCGAGCCTGCGGATCGTGTCCAGCAGGAGCGGCGAGCTGACCTCGACCAGTGTGAACAGCGCGTCCGGCGGGACCGGGGCGGCGAGCAGTTCCCGCACGGCGTCGAGCGTCTGTTGCACACCGGGGCCGGGCAGGTAGACGATCCAGGGTTCACGGTCCCGCTCGGCACACCAGTCCTGGTAGGCGTCCACGGACTGCTGGTGGAAGCAGGCTGTGGCCGCGGCCGCGACGACCGCGATCCGTTCGGCACCGGCTTCCTCCAGGTGATCGAGGACCTGGCGTACGGCGCCGTCGTTGTCGAAGTCGACCCATCGGCCGATCTCCCGTACTCCGCTCGTGACCTCCGCCAGGGCCCGGCGATCGGAGACCACGGGGACGCCCGCTGCGAGGAAGTCTCCGACCATCGGATCTCCCGCGACCGGGTCGACGACGAACACGCCGTCCAGCGGCATGTCCAGCCAGCAGTCCTCCGGCCCGGAGGTCGGCAACAGGACGACGCCATATCCATGGGACAGAGCCACCCGGGTCGTGGCGATGACGAGCTGCGAGAAGTAGGCCAGATCGGTGTACACCCATGGTGTCTCGACGTACTCACGTGCCGCGAGGCCGAGCAGCCGGGTGTGCCCCCTGCGTAGGAGCCGTGCCGTGGCGTTCGGGCGGTAGCCGAGAGCTCGCGCCACCCTCTGCACATGCTCGCGGGTGGCCGCGGGAAGCCGACCGGTCCCGTTCAGCGCGTCCGACACGGTCGTCTTGGACACCCCCGCGGCACGGGCCACATCCACGAGGCGAACCCGGGCCGTGCGCTCTGACTGGCTCATGAGAACGATCCTGTCATCCTGCCGGGCGCTGCCGCCACCCGTCCAACCATTGCAGAATCGTTCCGCCAACCTCTTGTGCAGGAACGTTCCTTCACGAATACTCACTGCAATCTCAGCCGCACATCGGATCGTTGCGGCCCGTTCAGAAAGAGGTGATCTGATGCGCACCTCCCGTTTGGTCGCGGCGACCGCCCTGCTCGCCCTCGCGGTCAGCGCCTGCGGCGGCGCCACAAGCGCCGGTAAGGACGGCGGCTCCGTCGCTTTCGAGATCACGAAGGACACTCCGGCGGCCAAGGGCGCCGTGGACTCGGTGACCTGGTCGCTGTACGCCGAACCGCAGTCCCTGGACTACGTGTACGCCTTCGACTACCACCCCAACACCGTGCTCGCCAACATATGCGAGCAGCTCATGCGGATCACTCCCGACCTGAAGGTGGAGCCCGGCCTGGCCAGTGCCGCGACCTCACCCGATCCCAAACGCTGGGTCTACACGATCCGCTCCGGGGTGAAATTCCACGACGGCTCCACGCTCACCGCCGACGACGTCGTCGCCAGCATGCGCCGCCACCTCGATCCCAAGGTCGGCTCGTACTGGGTCTCCGCCTACACGAACGTCGACAAGATCGAGAAGACCGGGCCGATGGAGGTCACGGTCCATCTGAAGCAGCCCGACCAGCTCTTCAACGAGGAGATGGGCACCTCCGCCGGAACCATCGAGAGCGCCGCCTCCCTGTCCAAGGAGGGCTACGGCACCCCGGATGTCGGAGTCAACTGCACCGGCCCCTTCTCACTCGACTCATGGCAGAAGGGCCAGTCGATCAACCTCAAGAAGTTCGACGACTATTGGGACCCGTCGCTCGTACCCAAGGTGAACACGATCAAGAACGTGTTCATCCCGGACCCCGCCGCCCGCGTCAACGCGCTGCTCTCCGGCGAGGTCGACGGCGGTTACCTGCTGCCGCCCCCCGGGTTCCCCAAGCTCCGCACCGCCGACAGCGGCACGCTCTACTTCGGTCCCAACACGACGGCCGTGAACCTGATCCCCACCGACCTCAAGGGCACGCTCGGTGATGTCAAGGTCCGCAAGGCGCTGTCCATGGCGCTCGACCGCGACGGCATCATCAAGGCCGCCGCGGGCGGAGTCGCCACACCGGCGAAGGCGCCCGGCGCCATCGGCGCCTGGGGAATCGCCCCGGAGGCGGCCAAGGAGTACTACGCCAAGCTTCCGCCCCTCACCAGGGATGTCGCCGGGGCGAAGAAGCTGATCGAGGAGGCCGGCGCCTCCGGCAAGAAGATCGTGATCGCGACCAGTACGCTCTCCCCGGAGATCAGCGTCATCGCCAACGCGGTGCAGTCGGCGGGGCAGGCCATCGGCCTGAAGGTCGAACTGAAGGCGGTCGCCCCGGATGCCTACACGGCGCTGTTCTCCGACCCGAAGGCCCGCGAGGGCATCGATCTGGTCATGACGATCTGGTACGACTCCACCCCCGACCCGCTGGAGTTCTACGGGATCCTGGAGACGGGCAACTTCGCCAACTACGGCGGCTACTCCAACCCCGAATACGACGCCCTGGTCGATGAGGCCAACGCCCAGGCCGACCCGGCCGCGCGCGCCGCGACGATCGCCAAGCTGCAGGAGATCGCCGTCCGCGATGTGGTCTGGATCCCGCTGTACGAGTTGCCGCACAGCATGTTCCTCAACAAGCGGCTCACCGGCGCGCCGACCAGCATCTCCCAGCTTGTCTTCCCATGGGCCGCTCGTCTGGGTTCGGCCAGTTGAGTTCGACCATGGCGGGCTTTCTCCTTCGCCGGATCACCGGGATCATCGCGACGCTGCTCATCACGTCGTTCCTGGTCTTCGGCTCGGTCCATCTCGCCCCCGGCGACCCGGCGTCCTTCCTCCTGGGAGGGCGCTCGGCGTCACCGGCGGCCGTCGCGGCCATCAAGGAGCAGTACCACCTGAACGACCCGTTCCTGATCCAGTACACCAAGTGGATCAGCGGCGTCGTCACCGGTGACTTCGGCAAGTCCGTGCAGTTCCGGCAGGACGTGGGCGGTCTGATCACCGCCCGGCTGCCGACGACGCTGTGGCTCATCGGCTACGCCGGCCTGCTCATCCTGATCGGAGGGCTGGCGTTCGGGGCGCTGGCCGCGCTGCGGCGGGGCATCGTCGACCGGATGGTCCTCATCGGCACGGGCGTCGCCACGGCCACCCCGTCGTTCGTCGCCGCGATCGGGCTGATCTCGCTGTTCTCCGTCCAGCTGGGCTGGTTCCCCGCTTTCGGCAACGGCAGCGGTTTCGGCGACCGGATCAGCCATCTGACGCTCCCGGCGGCGGCGCTCGCCCTGACCTTCGTCGGCCTGCTGGCCCGGGTGACCCGTACCTCGATGCTGGAGGAGCTGGGACGCGAGCACGTCGAGGTGGCCCGCTCACGCGGGGTGCCCGGCTCGGACGTGGTATGGCGGCACGTGCTGCGCAACGCCCTCGGCCCGATCACCACGGTGGCCGGGACGATCGTGGCCGGCCTGCTGGTCGCCACCTCGATCGTGGAGACCGCCTTCGGCCTGTCCGGGGTCGGCCAGTTGCTGGTCAGCTCCGTCACCGTCAAGGACTTCCCTGTCGTGCAGGCCGTCAGCCTGCTGGTGGTGCTGGCCTTCGTCTCCGCCAACCTCATCGTCGACCTGGTCCATCCGCTCATCGACCCCCGCCTGTCCCACGCGAAGGGAGGCACAAGATGACCGCCCTGCCCATCCACCGGCGCAGGCTCCTCGCACCGCTGGCCCGCCTCGCGGGAGGCGACAAGCTCGTCACGACCGCCCTCGCCGTGCTGACCGTGCTGATCATCGCGGCGGTCCTCGCCCCGCTGATCGCTCCGCACGACCCCGACGCCGTCGACCTGTCCGCGACCTTGAGCGGCTCCACCCCCGACCACCTGCTGGGCGCGGACCAGTCCGGCCGCGACGTCCTGTCCCGGCTGATCTTCGGTGCCCGGACGGGACTGCTCGGCCCGCTGGTGGTCGTGGTCGTGTCGACGCTGCTCGGCATGCTGATCGGGGTGACCGCCGCCTGGCACGGCGGAGTCGTCGACTCCGTGCTTTCACGCGCCATGGAGCTCGTCTTCTCCTTCCCCGCCCTGCTGCTGGCCATCATCCTGGTGGCGGTCTTCGGAGCCGGGCTGACCGCTCCGGTCATCGCGATGAGCGTCGCCTACGCCCCGTACGTCGGCCGGCTGGCACGCAGCGTGGCCCTGCAGGAGAAGGCCCGCCCCTACATCCAGGCGTACCGGGTGCAGGGCTGGTCGGGCTGGGTGATCTGCGTGAAGCATCTGCTTCCCAACATCGCTCCGCTGATCCTCGCCCAGTCCGCGATCAACTTCGGGTACGCGCTCATGGATCTCGCGGCACTCTCCTTCCTCGGCTTCGGTGTGCAGCCGCCCACCGCCGACTGGGGCGCGATGATCAACGAGGGCTCCTCGGCCCTGCTCCAGGGCGCGACGCTCCCCGCCCTCGCCCCCGGCGTCGCCATCGTGATCACGGTGGTCGCGTTCGGCATCGTCGGCGAGTCCATCGCCGATCGCGTCGCCAGGCGGGAGCAGTGATGACCACTCGGCTACTGGAGATCGAGAACCTGACCGTGCGGCTCGCGGACGGCAAGGCCGCGCGTCCCATCCTCGACGGTGTGTCGCTGCACGTCGAGCGGGGCGAGGCCGTCGGGCTGGTCGGCGAGTCCGGATCGGGCAAGTCCGTCACCTGCCGCTCGGTGCTGGGGTTGCTCCCCGAGGGAGCTCGGGCCGCCGGCAGCCTGCGGGTGGACGGAGCGGACATCCTGACGATGTCCCCCACCCGGCTTCGCGAGCTGCGCCGCCGCGACGCCTCCATGATCTTCCAAGACCCTCGGGCCTCCATCAACCCGCTGCGCAGGATCGGCGACTTCGTCACCGAAGGGATGCGGGCCGGCGGTGTGCCACAGAAAGACGCGCTCAAGCGGGCCGAGGAGTTGCTGGAGTCGGTCGGCATCCGTGAGCCGCGCGCGGCCCTGCGCAGGTACCCGCACGAGTTCTCCGGCGGCATGCTGCAGCGCGTGATGATCGCCGGCGCGCTCGCCGGAGGGCCCCGGCTGCTGCTGGCCGACGAGCCCACCACGGCGCTGGACGTCACCACCCAGGCCGAGGTCATCTCGATCCTCAGCAGGCTGCGGGCCGAGCGTGACATGGGGATGCTCTTCGTCACCCACGACCTGGAACTGGCCGCGGCGATCTGCGACCGCATCTACGTGATGTACGCGGGACGGATCGTCGAGGCGCAGTCCACCGAAGGGCTCTTCGGCCGCCCCCGCCATCCGTACACCTCGGGACTGCTGGCCGCGACCCCGCGACTGGGGTCGGACGAGCCGCCGCACGGCGTCCCCGGGCGTCCGGTGTCACTCGCCGAGAGCCCGGCCGGATGTGCCTTCGCGGCCCGCTGCGCCCACGCCCAGCCCGCCTGCGCACAGGAGGAACCCGTCCGGCGGGAGATCGACGGTGCTCAGGTGGCCTGCCTGCGCGCGGAGGAGCTCATCCATGACTGAGTACACACTGGAGGTCGAGAACCTGCGCAAGTCGTTCGGCGACCAGGTGGCCGTCGACGACGTCTCCTTCTCGCTGAAGCCCGGCGGCTCCCTGGCCATCGTGGGCGAGTCGGGATCGGGGAAGACGACGACCGCGCGGATGCTCGTCGGCCTGGAGCGGCCGGACGCCGGCCGGATCCGCGTCGGCGGACGGGACCGCTCGGATGTGGCCCGCGGCAAGGCGACCCGGCTTGCCCGTGCCCGAGAGCTCCAGATGGTCTTCCAGGACCCCTACCTCTCGCTCGACCCCCGCGTCAGCGTCGCGCAGTGCGTCGAGGAACCGCTGCGCCTGCACTTCGGGATGAGCCCGCGGGAACGGCGGGCCCGCCGCGACGAACTGCTGGAGCGGGTCGGTCTCGGCGAGCGGGAGGCGGACGCGCTCCCCAGACGACTGTCCGGCGGCCAGCGCCAGCGGGTCGCCATCGCCCGCGCGCTGGCGACCGAGCCGAAGGTGCTGATCCTGGACGAGGCGACCGCCGCACTCGACGTGTCCATCCAGGCCCAGATCCTCGACCTGCTCTCGGAGATCCACCGTGACACCGGCGTCGGATATCTGTTCGTCACCCACAACCTGGCGCTCGTCCGGCACATCGCCGACGACATCCTCGTGCTCTACCAGGGCCGCGTGGTCGAGTACGGCCCGAGCCGGCAGGTGCTGGCCGCCCCCGAGCATCCCTATACCCGCCTGCTACTGCACTCGGTGCCGCGCCCCGGCTGGGACCCAGCCCAGATCGCGGCGGACCGACGTGCCCTCGCGACCGATTCGAAGGAGATCTCATGACGGACCTCGCCTACCTCGCCGCGACCGAGGCCCTGCGGCTGTTCCGGTCCCGCGAGCTGTCCCCCGTCGAGCTGATGACCTCCGTCATCGAGCGCGCCGAGGCCGTCGAGCCCCAGATCAACGCGCTGAGCGAGCGCATGTTCGAGGATGCGCTCCGCCAGGCGAAGGACGCCGAGCGCGCCTACCGCGACGGCTCCCCGCGACCGCTTGAGGGGATTCCCGTCGCCACGAAGGACGAGCAGCCGATCGCCGGACGGATCGCCTCGGACGGATCGCTCGCCTACACCGACCATGTGGCCGAGGTGACCCATCCGGTCATCGAGCGACTGCAGGCCGCCGGCGGCATCGTGCACGCCCGCACCACCACACCCGAGTTCTGCTGCGCGGGCTTCACGCACTCTCGGCTGTGGGGACTCACCCGCAACCCGTGGAACCTGGACTACTCCCCCGGCGGTTCCTCGGGCGGCTCGGGCGCGGCGCTCGCCTCCGGCACCGCCACCCTCGCGACCGGCTCCGACATCGGCGGCTCGATCCGGCTGCCCGCCGCCAACACCGGCACGGTCGGCTACAAGCCGCCCTACGGCCGGGTGCCCGCGATGCCGCCGTTCAACCTCGACCACTACTGCCACGACGGGCCGATGGCCCGCACGGTCGCCGACTGCGCGCTGCTGCAGAACGTCATCGTCGGCCCGCACCCCCGCGACGTGGTCTCGCTCCGCCCCGCCGTGCGCGTCCCCGAGCGGCTCGGCGACGTGACCGGCCTGCGCATCGCGTACGCGCCGAACCTGGGCGACTGGGAGATCGAGCCGGAGATCGCGGCCAACACCAAGGCGGTGGCCGACGCGCTGCGGGAGGCCGGGGCGATCGTCGAGGAGGTCGAGGTCGGGCTGCGCCGGGCCGACGTCTTCCAGGCCGTCTTCATCCACTTCGGCGCCATCTTCGGTCCCATGGTCACCCGGGTCGCGGCCGAGCACGGCGACAAGCTCAACCCCTACGCCCTCGCGTTCGCCGCGACGGCCGAGCAGGCGATGGGAGACAGCGGCGCCTTCCTGACCGGGCTGGAGCTGGAGGCGGCCGTCTACGCGCCGATCGGCGAGCTGCTCGACCGCTACGACGCGCTGCTCTGCCCGACCACGGGAGCACCCGGCCTGCTCGCGGGCGAGGACTACGTCGACACCAAGTTCACCGTGAACGGCGTCGAGCTGGACGACTACCTGGAGTACGCGCTGACTCCGGTCTTCAACATCGCCAGCCGCTGCCCGGTGCTCAACGTCCCGTCCGGCCGCGCGTCCAACGGCATGCCGACCGGGGTGCAGATCGTCGGCCGCAGCTACGACGACGCGACCGTCTTCCAGATCGGCGCCGCCGTCGAGCGGGTCCGCCCATGGGCCTACCGCCCGGAGTCGCTGTGAACCCCCTGATCTCACCTCAAGGAGAATCCGCATGACCGCCCCCGCCGACCTCGTCCTCCGCGGCGGTCCGGTGCACACGCTCGAACCCGCCGCCCCCACCGCCACGGCGGTCGCCGTCCGAGCCGGCCGGATCATCGCCGTCGGCGAGGACCCGGACGTCCGGCCGTTGATCGGCGCGGCCACCGAGGTCGTCGACCTGGCCGGCCGCGCCCTGCTCCCCGGGTTCCAGGACGCCCACGTGCATCCCGTCCTGGCCGGCCTCACCATGATCCGGTGCGACCTGCACGACGCCGAGGACGCGGATGAGGCCGTCGCCGCCGTCCGCGCCTACGCCGAGGCCAACCCCGAGGCCGAATGGATCAGCGGAGGCGGCTGGTCCATGGAATGGTTTCCGGGCGGGACGCCGAGCCGGCACCTGCTGGACGCGGTGGTCCCCGACCGGCCCGTCCATCTGATCAACCGGGACGGCCACGGGGCCTGGGTCAACACCAGGGCCCTGGAGCTGTGCGGCGTCGACGCCGGCACCCCGGACCCCGTCGACGGGCGCATCGAGCGGGAGGCCGACGGCACCCCGCAGGGAACGCTCCACGAAGGCGCGTCGCACCTGGTGGCCCGGCACGTCCCCGAGCCGACCGCGGACATGATGCTGGCCGCCCTGCGGGCCGGCCAGCGGCGGCTGCACTCCGTCGGCGTGACCGCCTGGCAGGACGCCATGGTCGACCCCGCGGTGCA
This sequence comes from Streptosporangium sp. NPDC002607, assembly GCF_053592655.1. Classification (NCBI taxonomy): domain Bacteria; kingdom Bacillati; phylum Actinomycetota; class Actinomycetes; order Streptosporangiales; family Streptosporangiaceae; genus Streptosporangium; species Streptosporangium sp. NPDC002607. The sequence goes on along the minus strand of NZ_JBSFWD010000003.1, from coordinate 294,755 downwards.
GCGGGCCTACCTCACCGCGGCCGAGTCCGGGCTGCTCACCGCCCGGGTGATCGGCGCGCTGTGGTGGGACCGCGACGGGGGCGAGGAGCAGATCCCCGAACTGCTCGCGCGCAGAGGCACGGCCGGGCGGTTCCGCGCCACCAGCGTCAAGATCATGCAGGACGGGGTCGCGGAGAACTTCACCGCCGCGATGACCTCCTCCTACCTGGACGGCTGCGGGTGCGGGACCGGCAATCAGGGGATCAGCTTCGTCGATCCGGAGGCGCTGCGCGCGTACGTCACCCGCCTGGACGCCGAAGGCTTCCAGGTCCACGTGCACGCCGTCGGGGACCGCGCGGCCCGCGAGGCCCTGGACGCGTTCGAGGCGGCGCGGGCCGCCAACGGCATGAACGACCTCCGCCACCACATCGCGCACCTGCAGGTCGTGCATCCCGACGACGTGCCGCGCTTCGCCGCTCTTGAGATCACCGCGAACATGCAGCCGCTGTGGGCGGCGCACGAGCCGCAGATGGACGAGCTGACCATTCCGTTCCTCGGCCGGGAACGGGCAGGCTGGCAGTACCCGTTCGGGGATCTGGCCCGCACGGGCGCTCCGCTCGCGGCGGGCAGCGACTGGCCGGTCAGCAGCCCCGACCCGTTCCTGGGCATCCACGTCGCGGTCAACCGGACGGTCCCCGGCGAGAGCGCCAAGGTGTTCCTGCCGGAACAGCGTCTGAGCCTGACGGCCGCGCTGGCCGCCTACACGATCGGCACGGCGCGGGTGAACCACCTGGACACCCGGACCGGCACGATCGAGAAGGGCAAGCTCGCCGACCTGGTGATCACCGACCGCGACCCCTTCTCGGTTCCGGCCACCGAGATCGCCGAGACCACGGTGCTGGCCACCTACGTCGAGGGCGAGCGGGTCCACACCGATCCGGTCTTCTGACGCCGGCCGTCCGGACGCGCGGCGCGGACGGCGGGGCCGCGCACGCGTCACGGCCGGGGGGACAGCTCGTCCAGGACCTCGTCCGCGAGCTTCCGCGCGCTCGTCTCGTACCTCCGGGCCGGCGACTGGAAGACCCCTGTCATCGTGCTCCCCGCCCGGCCGAGTTTTCGCGTCCGGCGCGGAGCGGTACGGATCAGCGGACGGACTTGACGGGGAGCACGGTCGGCTCCGCCACGATGGCGATGACGACGAGCGCCGGATAGCCGCTCAGGCCGATGACGAACGCCGCGGCGAGCGGCGCGAGCAGCCGTGTCGGAAAGATCTAGATCCAGCCATCGAGACCGGCCATGAAGTCTTCGAACAGGTGGCGATGGATCGTGTGCTCGGCGCCCTTCACCACGCGCACCTCGAAGCCCTTGGAGATGAGGGCCTCGGCCGCCTCCGGGGAGATCAGCCCACTCGGGTCGGCCTGCTGAACCAGTGACGGCACCACCGGTTCGGGCGTGAAGTCCGAGTCGGCGAACGAGTTCAGCGCCATCGCGGTGGCAGGGTCCCAGCTGGCCAGCATCTCGATCTCAAGGGCGCATTCCTCGGCGGACCAGCCGGGATGGACCTGCCGCACCATCTCCACGGTCTGGTCCTTGGCCGCGGCCATCATCGCACCGAAGTCCACTCCGTCGATCCGGGGGATGCGGAACGCCGGGTCGGAGTAGATCGCCCTGCCCGGCTTGAGCCGTTCGACCGCGAGCGACAAGGTGAGGCCGCCGAGTGAGTGACCGATGGCCAGTTCGGGTGTGGCCGGGACCGACTCCAGCACGCTTGAGGCGTACAGCTCGGGGGTGTACTCCTCGGCACGGGGGCTTTCGCCATGGCCGGGCAGGTCCACCGCGACGACCCGGTAGCCACGCTCGGCCAGCGCCGGGCCGACCCGCCACCAGCAGCGGGAGTCGGCCATGATGCCGTGGATCAGCACCGCGACCCGGTCACCGCGGCCCCATTCGCGAGTGTGCAGCATTGGACTCCTTCACAGACGTGATCAACAGGATGGCGGCCGCGCCGACGAGAGGTGGCACCCCCGCAGGTCACCCCGCCGCCGACGGGATCGCTTATACGTATAAGCAGTTGATAGCATCGCCTTCGCAAGGCGACAAGGGCGCGGCTCCGGTCTTAACGAACTCGCGATGATCCAGAATGGACTCGATGTCCGCCAAGCCACCCACCAGTCTCGACGTCGCCCGTGAGGCAGGGGTCTCTCAGGCGACGGTGTCGTACGTCCTCAACAACCGCGAGGGCGCGCGTATCAGCGACGAGACGCGGGCGCGCGTCCAAGAGGCCGCCGACAGGCTCGGGTACGTGCCGCACGCCGGAGCCCGGACGCTGCGGACCGGGCACAGCGGACTGGTGCTGGTGCCGCTGGCCGATATCCCGTACGGCCCGCTCGCCGTCGGCCTGATGGAGGAGTTGGACCGCGAGCTCAGCCAGCTCGGATACACCATGATCCAGTACGGCGCGCGCCGCCTGAAAGGCGTGGCCGCCGCCCGCGCCTGGGCCGGGCTACGCCCGGTCGCGGTCCTCGCCCCGGCCGGGCGGCTGACCCGGCAGGCCGTGGACGTACTGCACTCGGCGGGGATCAGAGCGGTGATCGGCATCGGCGTCGTGGGCTGGTCCTCCGAGATCGTCTCCACCGTGACCATGGACCATGAGGGGATCGGGGCCATGGCCGCCGAACACCTCCTCGCACGCGGCAGTCGCACCCTCACCGCGATCGTCCCGGCCGAGGACGGCCTGCGCGACATGGGCCTGCTCCGGGCGACCGGCGTGCAGCGGGTGGCCGCCGCCCGCGGCGTGCCGTACACCCGGGTGGATCTGGCCTTCTCCGAGACCGCGACCGCCGCGCGGCTGGATGTGTGGCGGACCGCGGGCATCAGCGGAAACGGCCGGACCAAGCACGGCGTGTTCGCCTACAACGACGAGTACGCCATGCTGCTGATGGCGGTGCTCGCCGACAACGGGCTCTCCGTTCCCGGCAACGTGGCGGTCGTGGGCTGCGACGACCTGCCGTTGGCGAAGCTGCTGCGGCCCCGGCTGACCACCGTCCGCCTCGACGTCACCAACGCCCCGGCCGTGCTCGCCCAGACCCTGGACCAGCTCGTCAAGGAGGGCACGACCAGGCGGCCCCGCCTCGCCCTGTGGACCCATGCCCTGGTCGAGCGCGACTCCACCTGAGATCCGGTGATCAGGGACGACTCGGCACCGGGTGACTGCCGCGTTGACCCCCTCCTCGAACAAGCAGGCGCCCGAGGCGTCGAGTCCGACGGCGACCCCGCGCGCCACGCGGGCCGGCGCGATCGAGGTTGGAAGGGCCGCTGCCGCCTCCGATCCCGGGCCGGACCGGTACAGGCGACGGCGTCCCGGCCCACCCCGGCACCGTACTCGGGTCGCCGGTGACAGTGGAAATGTAAGCGACGGCCCTGTTACCGGCAAGTTTCATGAATCTTGCTGAAAGCTCTTGAAATTCTTGCAGAGATCAAAGATTGTTCTGCTAGATGGACGGCCGTCCCCTGCCCCAAAGCGCACCTTCGTCCTCGGAAGTAGGTCCATCCCCCCATGGAACGAGCTAGGTCACGCCTGCGCAGCAGGATCCGCCATGTCCTCCTCGCCGCCGCGGTCGCCGCACTCGGCATCGCCCCGGTGACCGCCGCGGTCGCCACATCTCCCGCGAGCGCCGCCGTCACGCTGAACGACAGCGAGGTGACGGCCAATCTGTGGGAATGGAACTGGAAGTCGGTCTCCGCGGCGTGTACGAACCATCTCGGACCGGCCGGGTACGGTGCGGTCCAGGTCGCGCCGCCGCAGGAGTCGGTGAGCCTTCCGAACAGCAGTGACGGGGTGCATCCGTGGTACGAGGTGTACCAGCCGGTCTCCTACAGGCTCGACTCCCGGTTCGGTAACCGGGCCCAGTTCGCCTCGATGGTGACGGCCTGCCACAACGCGGGCGTACGTGTCTACGTGGACGCGGTCGTCAACCACATGGCGGGGACGAACAACCCCGGCGGCGTGACCGGCTACGCCGGAACGTCCTTCACCGGTTACAGCTACCCGGCCGTCCCGTACGGGTACGGAGACTTCCACCACCCGGGCGACAACTGCCCGACCGGCGGCGGGATCAACGACTGGAACAACGAGTCCCAGGTGACCAGCTGCGAGCTGCTGTCGCTGTCGGACCTGTACACCGAGAAGGAGTCTGTCCGCAACAAGATCGCGGCTTACTTGAACGACCTGATCGGGCTCGGCGTGGACGGGTTCCGCGTCGACGCGGTCAAGCACATGCAGAAGTCCGACTTCGCGGCGATCCTCGGCAAGCTGAACAACACCGTCGCGGAGAACAAGCGCCCGTACGTCGCCCAGGAGATCTTCGATGGCGCCGGCAACGACGCGCTGAAGGCGCGGGCGTTCATCGGCAACGGCGATGTCCTGGACTTCGCCTACGCCAAGGGCGTCAAGGCCCAGTTCCAGGGGTCGATCTCCAACCTCGGGAGCATCGGGAGCTGGAACCTGGACGCGCCCAGCGCCAACGTCTTCGCCATGGTCACCAACCACGACCTCGAACGCGACGGCGTCACCCTCTCCTGGCGCAACGGCACCGACTACACCCTCGCCAACTACTTCGTGCTGGCCTACCCGCATGGCAAGCCCTCGGTCTACGACAGCTTCACCTACGACAACCGCAACCAGTCCCCGCCCTCCGACGGCAACGGATTCGTCACCGACACCTCCTGCGGCAGCAACTGGAACTGCCTGACCCAGTCCACCGGGATCAAGGGCATGGTCGGCTGGGCCAACGCCGCCAGGTCCGTCAAGACCGTCTCGGACTTCAAGGTCGTCAACAGCAACGTCATCGGCTTCCACCGCGGCGACCGCGCCTGGATCGGCATCAACGACTCCGGCAGCGCCGCCACCGCGCAGTTCACCACCGGCCTGGCCGACGGCGAGTACTGCGACGTCATCTCCGGCGCCGCCACCACCACCGGCTGCACCGGCACGAAGATCACGGTCTCCGGCGGCCAGGCCACCGTGACCATCCCCGCCAACAACGCGGTCGCGATCCACGTCAACGCCAAGGCGGACATCACCAAGATCGCGACGACCTTCAACGTCACCGCCGACCTCACCGCCGGGCAGACCCTGCACGTCGTCGGGAACGTCCCGGCGCTGGGCGGCGGCGACAACGCCGGCTCCGTCGCGCTCGTCGCCGCCCCCGGCGGCGGCTACACCGGCGTCGTCCAGCTGCCCGCCTCCACGGCCGTCTCCTACAAGTACCTGATCAAGGAAGGCGCGACGGTCGCCCAGGCCGAAGTGGCCGACCGAACCTTCACCACCCCGGCGAGCGGCACCGCCACCCGGACCGACACCTACGTGCCGGCCCCCGTCAGCGACAAGATCGCCACCACGTTCACCGTCACCGCCACCGCGGCCACCGACCAGAACCTCTATGTCGTCGGCGGCATCCCGGCCCTCGGCTCATGGGCCCCGGCCGGTGCGATCAAGCTGACCGCGCAGGGCAACAACCTGTACTCCGGAGTCATCGACCTGCCCAAGTCCACCGCGGTGGAGTACAAGTTCATCAAGAAGAACCCCGACGGCGCCGTCACCTGGGAGTCCGGCGCCAACCGGACCCTCACCACCCCCGCGAGCGGGACCCACGCCGTCACCGAGACCTTCCGCGGCGACACCGCCTCGCAGATCGCCACCTCCTTCAACGCCAACGTCACCACCTACTACGGCCAGAACGTCTTCGTCGTCGGCAACATCCCCGCCCTCGGCGGCTGGGACCCCGGCCAGGCGATCGCCCTGTCCTCGGCCGACTATCCGATCTGGCGGGTAGCGGTCAACCTGCCCCCCAACACCGCCGTCGAGTACAAGTACATCAAGAAGAACCCCGACGGCGCCGTCACCTGGGAGTCCGGCGCCAACCGGACCCTCACCACCCCGGCCACCGGCACCCACACCAGCAACGACACCTGGAAGTAGCCCTCCGTCAGACCGACGGCGGCCGGACCTTCACGGACCGGCCGCCGTCGGCGTCGACACCACGGATCACCCGTGACCTGCCGGCCTGTTTCCGGGCTTCGGTCTGTTCTTTCCCCTGCGAAGCGTGACGCCGGAGCTGCGCGACCTCGCCATCGAGCCATCCGGCGCGGCGAACCCCGCCTGCGCCGTTGCCATCGACTCGCCGGGTGGTGATGGCCGCCGGTCCACCTCGGCACAAGGCGACTATTTGCAAAACCTACCTACTAATAGGTAGGTTTTGCGAATGGACAGAACCACCCCACCGGCCATTCATGTAGCCGGACTCGGCCGGGACTTCGGAGACCGCTCCGCGGTGCACCAGCTCGATCTTCAGGTGAACGCTGGAGAGGTCTACGGACTGCTTGGCCCCAACGGCTCCGGCAAGAGCACCACCGTCCGCATGCTCACCACGATGCTCCGCGCCTGCTCACCACAGCCTTCACCGGCGGCGCCACCGCCGGCCAACTCCTCGTGCGCGACATCGGCTCCGGCTATCACGCCAGGCTATGGCTCACCCCGGTGGGCCGCTGGACGCTTGTCGCCGCCCCCGTCCTAGCTGGGATCCTCATCCTCACCGTGCAGGCCGGCGCGCTCACCGCACTCGGCCTGCTGCTCGACCTGAGTCCCGTCTCCGGCCTCCCCGCCCTGCTCGCCCTGGTCGGCGCGACCGTACTCCTCGGCACCGGATTCCAGCTGCTGACGGCCGCAGTCGCCCTCCACACCGGCAACGGCTCGGCGATCGGATCCGTCACCCTGGTCTTCTTCCCTCTCTCGTTCTTCACCGCCACCTTCGTACCGCGTGACCAACTCGACGGCTGGATGGCCTACGCGGCCGACATCAACCCCCTCACCCCGCCACTGGAAGCGATGCGCGGCCTGCTCACCTCACCCTGGAGCGAGCAGAACCTTCTCCCCGGCGCTCTCGTCACCGCCGGCATTCTTGCCGCGGGCGCTGTCGCGGCCCGCCTCGCCCTTATCCGCCGTACCCGTACAGGAGTCTGAACCGCCATGCCACGCCAAGCCGATACCCGCGTCCGCGCCCGCGATGAATTCGCCCGCCTCCTCGCCGAACACGGCTACCTCGGGGTCTCCCTCGATGAAATCGCCAAAACCGTGGACGTGAGGAAGGCCAGCCTCTACCACCACTTCCCCGGCGGGAAGCCCGCCCTGTTCATGGAAGTCGCCCACCACTACATCGAGGAGACCTCCGCCGTGCTCCAGCAGGCACTGGAAGGCGACGGCGATCTCCGCAACCGCCTCCTCGCCCTCGCCGACACCTATGCGCGGGGAACGTACGACTCCGTTCTCGGTGACCAGATCTACTACGCCACCCGCCACCTGGAGGACGCACAGCGCGCCGACATCTCGCGCGCCTACGTGCGTAGTCTGATCACGCCCGTCACCGACCTGATGGCCCAAGCAGTGGAGGCGGGCGAGCTACGGAAGGCTGATCCGAGCTTCCTGGCCATGGCTTTCATGGAACTGGCCGGCATGCTCCAGCCCATGCCCGCCGATGTGGCGATGCCCCCGCAGGAGCGTCCCGTTCCGCCTCCCGCCGATCAGCTGGTCCACGAAGTCGTCGACCTCTTCCTGCGAGGGGCAGCCGTCTCGGATCGGCCCATGACCTGACCGCGGCGGTCTCGAAAACTCACCACTGCGCTGACCACATAGGTTCACCGGGTTGCGACACGCCGTGGGCGTGTCCGGGGCCGTCCACGCGGGACGGCCCCGGACGGTGTCACCGCGTCGTGCAGACGGTTCCGTTGAGGGTGAAGACGGCGGGGAGGATGTTCGGGCCGCTGTAGTTGCCGACGAAGCCGATCGTGGTCGACGCGCCGGTGGGCAGCGAGCCGTTGCCGGGCTCGTTGACGACCTTGACGTTCGAGCCGTTCTGCGTCCAGACGGCGCTCCAGCCGCTGCCCAGGCTCTGCCACGTCCTGGGCCAGCTGAAGTTCAGGGTCCAGCCGTTGATCGGCGCGCCGTTGTTGGTGATGTCGATGGCGCCGACATAGCCGTTGCCCCAGTCGGACTGGTCACTCAGCCGGACCGCGCAGGAACTGGAGGCGGGCGTGCCGGTCGTGAACGTGAGGGGCGGGGAGGCCGGCGAGACACCGCCGCCGCTGTCCCTCGCGATCACGTTGACCGTGTAGCGCGTGCCCGGCTTGAGGTTGCCGACGGTGAAGGAGTTGCCGGCGGTCTCACCGAGCTGCTCGCCGACCACTCCGTTGTGGCGGTGGACCTCGTACTTCACGATCGGACGCGTCCCGGCGGAGGCGGCGGGCCAGGAGATCACGGCGGTCTTGTCCGTCACGTTCGAGACCGTCGGCTGCCCCGGCGCGCCCGGCAGCCCGGTCTGGGCCGAGGCGGGACGCACCACGATCGTGGTCAGCGACAGCGGCGGCAGCGTCCGGCTGGTCGCGCTCCCCGAGGTCGAGCCGACGAGGTCGGTGGCGCCGTTGGTGTGGGTCAGCACGGCCGGCGCCCCGGAGGCCGGGCTGAAGCCGGAATAGTCGATCGTGACGGGGAGCGACGTGTCGGACGAGGTATTGATCAACAGGACCGCCAGATCGCCGTTGGGGCGGCGGACGGCATGCGCGCCGACCTTCGCCTGGTCGCTGGCGGCCCCGACGAACCGATCGCCGGCCCGGGCGAACGCGCTCACCATCCGCAGCGCGTAGTACGGCGCGAAGGGCGTGTTCATCGCCGGCTCGCACACGCTGCCGTCGGAGGTGCACGTCCCGCTCGACAGCAGGCCGAAATCGCCGTAGTCGGTATGTCCCTCGACCTGCGTGACCTTGCCGATGCCGTTGTGGGTGTTCCACCAGTCGACCGTGAACACACCGTTCGCGAGAAGCGTCGCGTAGGCGTCGGCGGCGGCGAGCGCACCGGGCTGGGTGTTCGTGCCGTTGCTGCTGGTCCCGGTGTTGAACTCGGTCATCGAGATGCCGATCCGCTCCGACCCGGGTCCCGCGTACTCGGTGATCTGCCGGCGGGTGAGATGGATCATGTCGGGGACGTGGCCGGCCCTGTCGAAGGCGCCGGGATACCAGTGCAGGATCACAAAGTCGATCTTCGGCCCGGCGATCGACAGGACCACCTTGTTCCAGGTTCCTTCGTCGCCGCCGGCGACCAGTCCGTCCGGCCAGTTGGCGGGCGTGGTCAGGACCGCACCGATCTTGATGTCCGGGTCGACCGCCTTCATCGCGTCGGCGTACGCGACGACGTGGCGGGCGTACTCGGCCGGGCTCTTGTCGGCGTGGTCGTCGGCCTCCCAGGGGTCGCCGTAGTGACCGTTGCCGTAGTTCTCGTTGCCGATCTCCCAGTACTTGACACCGTAGGACTTGGTGACGTTGGCGTAGCGGACCCAGGCGGCGGCCTCGGCGGCGGTGCCGGTGCCGTAGTTGGCGGTCACCATCGCCTGCGCCCCGGTGCGCCGCACACCGCGCATGAAGGTGTCGAAGTCGGTGTTGGGAGCCACGTAGCCGCCGGGAGCGGTGTGGTCGGCCCAGTGGTAGATGTCGGAGTAGGAGCCGCCGGGATAGCGCAGCAGCTTCACACCCGCGCCCTTGAGCCGGTCGGCGGTCTCGTCGGTGCCCAGCTGGCTGTCCCAGATCGCATGGTTGGCGCCGATACCGGTTTCGGGGACGGTGGCGAGTGCGGCACGTGCGTTGACGGTCACCGTGACCGGGGTGACGTCGTCGGCGGCGTACGCGGTGGGAACGTTCAGTACGGCCAGCGTCAGCAGGACGGCGGACGCGACCCGTAACGGGACTTTGGGCATCGGCACACCTCAGTCATAGGTAGCGGAATTCAGTCGACGCCCCCTCCTGACCAGGGAGGCACCATGATCTTGTGGGCTGGCGCCACGCGCGTCAACCGCCGGTGAAAGTTTCAGTCGGTACGGCTGTCATGGTGATCGCCACCCCCGTGCGGCCTGTGCTTTCTCCGGTCCGGGAGCAGCGTCAAGGGCCGGAAGATCAACCGTGTACCGCTTCAAAGCTCATCGCACATCGAGAAACGGGGCATAAAACCAGTTGATCCATGCTTGTCACTCCTCGGTACCCTGAGAACACACCCCCTGTGAGAAGGAAGTAAGCGCCATGCCCGGTCCGCTCCAGATCAGCGGTTCGGTCTCGGTCCCCGAGGCCGAGCTCGGCTGGCGGTTCTCCCGTTCCTCGGGCCCCGGCGGCCAGGGGGTCAACACCACCGACAGCCGGGTCGAGCTCAGCTTCGACCTGGCCGCCACCGGTGCGTTCGGAGACGTCCTCAAGGCCCGTGCCCTCGAACGCCTCGCCTCCCGCCTGGTGAACGGCGTGATCACCATCGCCGCCTCGGAGTTCCGCTCCCAGCTGCGCAACCGCGAGGCCGCCGAGATGCGCCTGGCCCAGCTGCTCCGCGAGGCGATCGCCCCGCCCCCCAAGAAGCGCCGCCCGACCAAACCGAGCAGGGGCGCGATCGAACGGCGGATCACCGCCAAGAAACAACGCTCCGACCTCAAACGCCTGCGCCGGGACCACCACTGACCGAGCAAGCACTACGCCGTTTGAGCAGAGGGAACGAAAAGAGCGCTTTTAATCCGTAGATTCCGGGTTCGAGCCCCGGGCGCCTTAACACTGTCGACACGAATAGTCTGGGATCGTAGATAGTGCGCAACGTCACCTGCCGTGGATCCGTGGCCAGATAGGCGGCGAAGCACGGCGAGCATATGTAGCCACTGAGGTTTTCTCACCGATGAGCGTTTCCAGGCTCCAGCGAGGTTGAGAGCGGGTGGGTGGTTCGGGGTTTCCTGTGCGAGGTCCTGCGATGTGCCGTTGTGCGCTTACTCAGTCCACGTGCGACTGGCAGGAGTTCGTCAAACGCGTGGGGCACGAGAGCCCGAACTGTCGACATGGGGTCGATCGAGGAGGATCGGTTCCGTTGACCGAAATCCGCGAAGGTCGTTCGGGTCTACTCGCCGCTTGGTCGGCGTTATGGCGGTAAGAAGTGGGGCCAGCTGGTTGAGGCCGTCGCGCCACGATTGCGTCAGAAGGCTACTCGGACCTTGTCCCGGTCAGCGTTCTGGGCTGATTGACCTTGTTGACGGTGGTGTCATCGGGGTCGAGCCGTCGCCCATCTGCGGAGCGGACCTCTAGTACGCGCAGGGGCCGCCCGCGCTGGCGGTCGATCATCTCCGAATGCGGTTCATCGGGCTCGAAGAAGTGTCCTTCGCCCCACTGCCGCAGCGCCACGATGACGGGGAAGAGGTCTTTGCCCTTCGGCGTCAGAACGTACTCGTGGTAGGAACTGCCGTCGGAGGCCGGGACGACGTCCAGGATGCCGCCGGCGACCAAGACGCGCAGACGCGTGGTGAGGATGTTCTTGGCGACGCCGAGGCTGCGTTGGAACTCTCCGAAGCGGCGGCTGCCGTCAAACGCGTCCCGCACGATCAACAAGGACCACCAGTCGCCGATCGCGTCGACTGATCGAGCGACGGGACAGTCGCTGTCATTGAAACGTGTCCGCCTGACCATGGCACCCTCCATATTTACATTGGTTGCAACATGCTACCAGAACGACTACCGTCCATCTGGTAGCAAGATGAAACCAATTTCCGAAGGGCGCCGAGTGGCCAGTAACGACGAGACCACGACACCGAGGACCGCGGGCACTCCCAGCTTCGCGCTACCCCGAGGCGTCACCCTGCTCTTCGCCATCGCCTGTGGGACTGCGGTGGCCAACGTCTACTTCGCGCAGCCCCTCCTGGTGACACTGGGCCGTGACTTCGCGATCAGCCCGGCGACACTCGGTGCCGTCGTCACCCTCACACAACTTGGTTACGGGCTGGGACTGTTCTTCATCGTGCCGCTGGGCGACCTGATCGACCGCAGGCGCCTCATCGTGATGCAGCTGCTCCTGCTGGCGGCGGCGCTGATGGTGGTCGGCACCGCCACCATCGCGGCGCTCCTGCTTGCGGGTATGGCCGCTGTGGGACTCCTCGCGGTGGTGACTCAGACGTTGGTGGCCTTCGCTGCTTCGCTCGCCCCACCGGCGCAACGCGGACGCGTCGTCGGCCTCGTGACCAGCGGTGTGGTCACCGGCATCCTGCTTGCCCGCACCGTATCCGGCCTCCTGGCCGACCTCGCCGGCTGGCGCTCCGTCTACCTCACCTCGGCGGCCCTCACCTGCGTGCTCGCCCTGGCACTGCACCATGTCCTGCCGCCCCGTGACACCGCTGCACCGTCCATGCACTACGGACAGCTCTTGCGCTCCACGCTCTCCTTGTTCGCACAGGAGCGCCTCCTTCGGCTCCGTGCCCTGCTCGCCCTGCTCATCTTCGCCGCCTTCAGCACCCTGTGGAGCTGCATCGCGCTGCCGCTGAGCGCGCCTCCGCTGTCTCTGTCCCACACGGCAATCGGCGCGTTCGGACTGCTGGGAGCCGCAGGCGCCCTGGCTGCGACCGCAGCCGGCCGCCTAAACGATCGCGGGCTCTCCCAGCGGACCACCGGCATCGGCCTGGCCCTGCTCGTCGCCTCGTGGCTACCCCTGACCTTCGCCCGACAGTCACTATGGGCACTGGTGGTCGGCGTGATCGTCCTCGACCTCGCCGTGCAGGCGGTCCACGTCACCAACCAGAGCCTGATCTACACACTTCGCCCGGACGCGGGCAGCCGACTGATCGGCGGCTACATGGTCTTCTACTCGCTCGGCAGCGCCTTCGGAGCCATCGCCTCGACCGCTCTCTATGCGGCGGCCGGCTGGGGTGCCGTGTGCGCACTGGGGACCGCGATCAGCTGCCTCGCGCTCCTGCTATGGGCGGGCACCCGGCCCTGTACCCCGCCACCGGCCGCCGCCAATGTGGCTCTTCGATGTTGAGGGGGAAGTGCCACTTATCCCGCAGCACAGCCTCTTGCCACGGTTTCGATGTCGTCTTAAGCATTTCGACACGTCAACAAGGGTTCGGATTCACTCGCCTTCACGATCCACACCTGACGCGCTCGCCGGCACGCCTTTTCCGTAACGCTCACCGCCCCGGCTCTTAACCGGCGCAGCTTACGGTGGTTTGCAGCCTCCACCTGCACGGCGGCTGCGGAGGGCCCGCCTCCATCTCTCAAACAGCACCACGCCAACACGCCCCCGGTTTCCAGGGCACGCACTGGACACGTTCAGGGCATCGAGCGTTTCATCCCCGCCTTCGGCGGCGGATTTCCCGTCACGGCGTGATCGAGAAATGGCACCTTTGCACCACCGTCACCCACCTGCTTGGCCCAAACCACTCCGATACCCTGTCCACCCGGGAGAATCTGGCGTTCTGGCGGGGGCGGGCCGGGGACGCCGCAGGTGCGGTAGCCACGCTCCAAGAAGTACTGTCCGACCGGTTGCGGGTGCTGGGGACCGACCACCCCGCTACTTTGACCCTCCGCCGCGATCTGGCGTACTGGCGAGAGCAGGCGGGGCTCGCATGAATGACCTGTTGGCAAGGGCCATTGAACACCGCTCTCGGTGACCGGCGGCGCGATTAGCGAGTCGCCGAGGCCACTCACACCAGCCTCGGTTAGTAGTCGAGGGCGTGGTCGACCAGCTCGGCGACGCGGGGCTGGCCTGCAGGGCCAACGTCCGGGCGCACCCTTGAGCGTGACAGCATCTTCGTCAGCCTCGGACTGAGCGTGCGCGGCCGCGTGGGTCGGTTCGTCGGCGCGCTTGTCATTGGCATGGTCGCCCCTGTCGTCCTGCTGGTGGCGTCGCAGTTGCTCGCGGGTGCTCTCGGCACCTTCGATCTCGATCTCACTCTGCGCCAGGCCGTGATCGATCACGAGCTCCCAGTAGACACTCCGCTCCCGCAGGTATGGCTCGCTTTCGGGGGGCAGGCTGCTGACCGCGATGGTCCTCGGCGGCGCAATCAACCTGATCCTCGCCCTGGGTGAAGAGATCGGGTGGCACGGATACCTCATGCCGCGAATCCACCAGCTCTGGGGGCTACCGGTCGCGATCATCGCCGGAGGCATCATCTGGGGGCTGTGGCACGCACCGCTGATCCTCCTCGGCTACAACTATCCCGATGTCGCACCTTGGGCTGGACAACTGGCAATGGTTGCGGCCTGCATCGTGGTGGGCGGCTTCCTCTACTTGCTGACCGTGCGCCTCGGTTCCCTGTGGCCCACAGCGCTCGCCCACGGAGTGAACGATGCAACCTCTGCACTCGTCATGACCTCGCTGCTCGTCCCGGGTGCGACGATCGACACCGTCAACGGATCGGCCATGGGCCGGCCCGGATGGATCACCTACGCCACCGTCGTGATCGTCGGCTTCACACTCGCCCGTCGAACGCGCCGAGCGTAGAAACGTAGGCATTGGTCTCGCTGCTGGTGGATGTGGTCCTGCCACATCTCATCCGCAGGCCGCAGCCGCCGGTCTGGAAGCGCTTGACTGTGCCCTTAGGGCACGATGTGCAATGCGTGTCATGACTGAACAGAACGAAAGACGGGAAGCGAGCCAGGCGGGTGCGGATGTTCGCCCCGGCTGGATCGAGTTGGTGGTCGCGCTGGTCGCGGCGGTCGTGCTCTACGCGGGCGGTCTGACGCTGCTGGTCGCGTTTCCAGCGCCGACGCCGGCACTGGAGGGGGTAGTGCAGCTCGCGTTCTCCGGGGTGGCACCGCTCGCCGTCTTCGCCATCGTGGTGCTGGTGCGGATTCGTGACGTCCGGCCCTTCGGGCTGCGGAGCGTCGAGCCGAAGTGGCTACTCATTGCCGTTGCCCTCGCAGCCGGCTGCTTAGCGGTGATCCTCACATTCGACACGGTTGTCGCCACGCTTTTTCCAGGTATCGACGATGCCCAAGGCCAGCTGCGCGCCTCAGCCGCTGGTGGCCTCGCTACCCTGGTCGGCACCATCGCCTTTGGTGGGGTGTTGACTCCGCTGGGCGAGGAGCTATTGTTTCGAGGAATCCTCACCCGCTTCTTTCAGCGATGGGGAACCTGGGTCGCCGTCTTGGCCAGTGCGTTGATCTTCGCTCTATGGCACGGCATCAATCTGGTGTTTCCCTCGGCGCTGGTCGTCGGGCTCTGCTGCGGCTGGCTGCTATGCCGCACCAAGTCGGTTTGGCCAGGAGTTGTGCTCCACATCGTCTACAACAGCTCGTTCCTTTTCATCTACGCAGTGGGATAACGCTGGCGAGCAAGCTTCAGGCGGGGTCGACGTTCGCGAAGCGCTCTGGATCTGTTCGAGCTGGGTACGTACGGCGGCGAGCCGCGCGGCGTAGTTCTCGCACGTCACCGGGCCGAGCGCTGCTTCCGCGGCGCGGCGATCGGTGTCCGCGCGATCTTACGCCGCGCTCCGAGCAGCAGATGCTTCGTCGTGCGCCTTCTGTGCCTTCCTCAGCTTTGCCCCGCCTGCTCGCGCGCCGGGCCGCACGTCCCACGTGCCACATCGCCAGCGCGCCCTGCTTCCGCTTCGCGCGCAAGCCTCGCTTCCACCTTCGCGCTGTCGACATGAGATGCCCAGCAGATTCCGGATAGTCAGCTACATAAGCTGACAGAAGTCTGGAAGAGGTAGGTACGTGACGAGGCGTCGCAGGCAGTTCTCATCGGAGTTCAAGGAAGAGGCCGTCCGGATGGTACTGGAGGGCGAACGGACGGTCGCGTCGGTGGCGCGGGAGTTCGGGATCAACCCCAGCACCCTGGGCAGCTGGGTAAACAGGCACCGAATCGTGCACGGCGAGGCCGAGCGGCCGGCCTCGGGGCCGGAGCGGGCGCGGGTCCGCGAACTGGAGCGGGAGAACGCCGAACTGCGGGAGAAGCTGGCGTTCTCGAAAAAAACGGCCGCCTTCTTCGCGGCCGAGAATCGATGACGCTCGCCAAGTTCGAGCTGATCGATGCGGAGAAGGCCCACCACGCGATCGTCAACATGTGCGCTTGGCTGGAGGTGTCCCGGTCGGGCTACTACGAGTGGCGCGAGCGGCCGGCCTCGGCCACCGCGCAACGCCGCACCCTGCTGGCCACGCTGGTCGCCGAGATCTTCGTCGGCTCGCACGAGACCTACGGCTACCGGCGGGTGCACGCCGCCCTGCTGCGCCGCGGCGAGCACTGCTCGGCCGAACTGGTCCGCGCCCTGATGCGCGAATCGACTGCCACAGCAAGGCGGTCCTGGGCTGGTCGATGGCCGACCACTACCGCACCGAACTGATCAAGGACGCGTTCCGGATGGCGGCCGGCACCGGCCTGCTCCAGCCGGACGCCGTCTTCCACACCGACCGCGGGTCTGTCAATCAAACGGTGTAACTGATCGTTTTGGTTGTCTACTTCTGGCCGGCTGACAGGCGTCCGTCGAAGGTGATCGCGAATGCGCCATCGCCGGGCAGGCGTGGGGCCGGACGGTCACCCTGCTGGAGTACAAGACCTCCGAGCGGGGCGGCCAGGTGGTGAAGGTCCCCGCGCGGGGGACCTCGCAGACCTGTCACCGGTGCGGCCAGCACGCCCCGGCGGCCCGGGACGGGACACGATACGCCTGCGCCAACCCCACGTGCGGTTGGGCCGGGCATGCCGACACCAACGCCGCGATCAATATCAAGAACGCCGTCGGAACGCCGGTGTTCGGCTGACTCGCCAGAAGCTTCTGCTGCGAGAAGAAAGTCCGATCCGGTTCTGGACCGTGATCGACGAGGCCGCTCTTGCCCGCCAGATCGGCTCAGCGGCGATCATGCGCGGGCAGTACGCCAAGCTCCTTGAGTTGGTGGACCAGGACAACATCACGATCCAAGTGTTGCCGCTCGCCGCTGGCGTTCACCCGGCGACCGCCGGCGCCTTCAGCATCATGGAGTTCCGTGAGATTTACGACCCTACCGTGGTGTATGTCGAGAACATGACGAGTAGCCTGTACGTGGAAAATGACACTGAAATGTACTGGTATACGCTCGCATTTGATTACTTACGAGCTGCGGCGCTCGGCCCTGACAAGTCAAAAAAATTGATCGAGCAAATGGTCGAGGAATCCTCCTGAGGTATGTCCTGTACTCAGCGAGAAAGGTGGAGGTCCGAAGTGGATACGTCCCGTATCGAGTGGCGCAAGAGCTCCCTCAGCGGTAACGGCCCGGACTGTGTCGAAGTCGCCCTCGCCGACACCCCCCAGGCCGGAGCCGAGACCGCCCCGGACGCCGACCGGCTCGTCCTGGTCCGTGACTCCAAGGACCCCGATGGTCCGGTGCTGTCCTTCACCCCGTCCGAGTGGGATGTCTTCCTCGGGATGATCAAGGGCGGGGAGCTCGCCGATCTGGGCTGACCGTCATGGCGGCACCCTCTGCCGGGCTTCGGCGAGACATGGGACGCCGAAACCCTCTCCCGGAGGCGACCGACCGCCCGTGCCGTACGGAAATCCCGCCCCCCGGGGCCCGGATGCGGATCACGTCACCGGATCGGTGACACAATGGGCCCCATGTCTGACGTGCCGAGTGTTCGCGCCGTCCTCCTCGACGACGACCGGCTGGTGGTCTTCCGGCGTACGGTCCCCGGTAAGGAGCTCTACTGGTCCGTCCCCGGCGGCCATGTCGAGCCCGAGGACGCCTCGCTGGAGCACACCCTGCACCGCGAGGTCATGGAGGAGCTGGGCGCCGTGGTCTCCGACGTCACCCCGCTGACCACCCTGGAATGCGTGCGCGACGAGGGGATCAAGACCCAGCACGTCTACGGCTGCCGCCTGGTCTCGATGGATCTCGCCCTGCGCTGCGGCCCGGAGTTCGACGATCCCGCTCGTGGCCACTACGAGGTGGTGCGGCTCCCGCTCGATCCGGCCGAGATCTCCGCCATCAACCTCGTCCCCCCGGAGCTCGGCACCTACCTCGCGGGTACCGTCACCCTGCTGCCCGGCCTGATCTCCTGACCTTCCTGCCCGCCGAAGTCACCGCGGAGGAACGCCTTACCGGCTCGCGCCGGGCGAGGCAGTGGCACCGCAGCAGGCCGGCCTGCGGACATAGAGGCCGATCCACGAATACCCAAAATCATCGGTGGATCTCAGCACGAAATCACGGTTGCCCATCAGGGCGAGATAGCGCTCATCCTCCTCCACGAAGGCGCTGTTCTGGCGCCTCCTGCCGCCGGTGACCACCCAGACCCGCTCGACGCCGTCCAGGGCGGCCGTGAACTGCGCGGCGGTTCTCGGCGCGGCCTGGCCGGGAGCGTAGGTGAGATCGCGCAGGTTCCGGTACGCGTCCCCGTACACGGCGACGAACAGGCGCCAGTTCTCCTTCACGTACAGCACGGCGTCGCCGGGGCGCTGCTCGGCCAGCAGCGTGGCCGCCATGCTCCGCAGATCGTCGGGGCGGGTGTCCGGCTCACGGATCGTCAGGTGCGCCGGGACGGTCAGCGCCGCGACGAGGGCCAGTCCGGCCCAGGCAGACGCCCGGGGCCGCAGGGCGTCCAGGCCCGCCCCCGCGAGCAGCGCCATGGCGGGAACGGCGAAGAGCAGGTATCTCGGACTGTAGACCGGATGGATCTGCGAGATCGCCATGGACAGCAACGGCAGCAGCGCCCAGGGCAGCGCGACCCCGGTCAGCCGCCCGCCGGAGATCGCCCCGAAGATCACGAGGGCGGCCAGGGGCAGCACCGGCCACGTGTTGCCCGCGATCTCCTTCCCGAACCTGGCGACGTCGACGAACTCCGGCGATTGCAACCACGACAGCTGGGCCTCGCGCTGACCGGCCGCGAGAAGCGCGAGCGGGGCGATCCCGGCCCCGGCCACCGTCAGCGCCCCGGCGAACCGCGCGATCCCTGGGCGGGGCGCGGTCACCGACGAGGAATCACGACGAGGCGACACCACCGGCGCGATGCCTCGGCGGGACGCCTCGGTGGACGAGACGTCATCGCGGCGATGCCACACTGCCACCGTCACCGCGTGCGCGACGACCAGGAGCAGGGCGTAGACGTGCAGCCAGCCGAGCAGCACCAGGCAGGCCGCGTAGCCCAGGTACCACCGGCGGCTCGATCGTCGCGTCGCCTCGATGAGCACCCAGGTGGCCAGCACGGCCACCGCCGTCACGATGGCGTAGCTCCGGGTCTCCTGGGCGTACCGGCTCACCATCGGCAGTGCGGCGTAGCACAGTCCGGCCAGCAGGCCCGCCCGCGGAGTGGCGAGCCTCCCGCCCAGAACCGCGATGCCGTACGCGGCGGCGGCCGTGGCGAGGACCGAGGGCAGGCGCATGGCCGTCTCTCCGGTCGAGATCGCGGCGATCGGCCGGAGCATGAGGTAGTAGAGCGCGTGCACCCGGTCGATGCTGTCGAGCAGGTTCCACAGGTCGCCGATGGGCATCGCGGCGGCCAGCACGCTGACCGACTCGTCCCGCCAGAACGAGGGGGTGGCGATGCCCCAGAGGCCGATCACCATCGCCACCACCGCCGGGATCACCTCCGGCAGGCGGGTCCGGCCACGTGGCCGGACCATGACTTTTTCCACAACACCCATCACATCGTGCTATTTCACACGATGATCAGAATGATGCGATGACTGGACGGGATCGGGCCGTGGCGGAGGACTTCCCGCGAAGATTCGCGAGGACCCGGCGGTTCACCCAGGTGGCATCCGGAACGGCGAAGGCCACCGAGGGCTAGTGCGACGTTCCTTACCGGAAGTACAGATCCACCCCGGTCCTGGCATCAGGAAGGCAGGCCCGACAATCTCGGTTTCCCTGCAGCGCGTTCGCAACCTCCGCTGAGGAACGGAGCACTGTTTGAGCCACTGGTGCTGGTGTGGGACAACTTGAACACCCCCATCACCGTTCGACACCTTCACGTCGCCGTGGTGCACCGCCGGTGAGCATCACGGGCAGAGCAGCTGCCACGCTGTCGGGGCCAGTCGGCAGCTGGGTTGCGGCGCTGGTGCGAAGGCCGTCCAGGAGGAGGGCGATATGACGCCGCCAGGCGTCGGGGGCGGCGGCGCTGGTGGTGCGGGTCAGGTGGGCGTTCAGCCAGAACATCACGAAGACGTCGTCGGGGGTGAGGTCAGGACGTAGTGAGCCGTCGGCCTGGGCCTCGGTGATGAGCCTGGTGCCGAAGGCCACGGACTCGTCGCAGATCGCTGCCAGCGCCGTGGCGTCCTGGTAGGAGCGGGCGATGATGTCGTTGAGTGCGGTATCGGCGGCCTGGAGTGCGCACATCTCCTCGATGTAGACGGCGAACCGCTGCCACGGACTGGTCTGCTCCCGCGCCCGCTGCATTGCTTGGCCCAGCTTGGCCGCGGCGAGATCCGGGACGACCACGTCGATCAGTTCCTGACGGCTTTCGAACCGGTTGTACAGCGTCCCGATGCTGACCCCGGCGCGCTGGGCGATCTCCTCCAGGGGCACGCTCAGGCCACGTTCCTGGAACACCTCGACCGCGGCGCTCTTGAGTTTTTCCAGGTTGCGGCGAGCATCCGCGCGCATGAAACCTCCCAAAGGCTAACTTGACGATGCTCCTCAAGTTAGTGTTAGCATCGCAAGGAACTTGAGAACACGTCTCAACTTACCATTGTGGGAGGCCGTGACATGGCCAAGACCATCGCCGTATTCGGCGCCGGAGGCGGGATGGGCCTCTCGCTCGCCCGCCGCTTCGGCCAAGAGGGCTACCGGGTCGCGCTGGTCGCCCGGCGCCGCGACCCCTTGGACCAGCTGGTCGCCGAGCTGGCCGCCGACGGCATCGAGGCGGCGGCGTTCGTCGCGGACCTGCGTCGCACCGAAGACGTCCCGGCTCTGGTCGCGTCCATCAGGGCGCGCTTCGGGCGGATCGACGCCGTGGTGTACTCGCCGTTCAGCCCCGCCACCCTCATCCCCGCCGCCGAGCTCGACGCGGCCACGCTGCGCGACTGGGTCGACCTGTACCTGCTGACCCCGGTCGAGCTGGTGCACGCGGTGCTGCCAGAGATGCTCGAACGCCGTGCCGGCGCCATCGTGACGGGGTACGGCTACTCGGTGCTCGAGCCGTCGGCGGGCCTGTCCGGACCGGTCCCGGTGCTGGCCGCCGCCCGCAACTACATCCACACCCTGCACGACGAGCTGGCAGAGCACGGCGTCTACGCGGGCGCGGTGGCGGTGCGCGCGCTCATCGATCGCAGCGAGGCCCACCAGGCCGTGCGCTCAGGCGACATGCGGCTGGCGGTCGACCTGCCGGTGATCGACCCGGACGAGCTCGCCGACCTCGTCTGGGCGCTGGTGCGCAGGCGGGACCTGGTCGAGGTGGTGCACCCGTGAGGTACAGCGTCTCGGTCGACGTGCCGGTGCCCATGCGCGACGGCGCCGAGCTCGCCACCGACATCTGGCTCCCGCAGACCGGCGGCCCGGCCCCGGTCCTGCTGGTGCGCAATCCGTACGGCAAGCACGTGCTGGCCAACTACGGGTTCACCTCGCCCAACATCTTCACCCTCGTCGAGAACGGCTACGCCGTCGTCGTCCAGGAGTGCCGCGGCACCTTCAACTCCGCCGGCGACCACACCCCGCACGTCAACGAGTCCGCCGACGGCGCGGACACCGTGACCTGGCTGACCGGGCAGGACTGGTGCGACGGCAACATCGGCACCTGGGGCGTGTCCTACCTCGGGATGGTGCAGTGGCAGGTCGCCGCCACCGGCGTGCCCGGCTTGAAGGCGATCGCCCCGGCGATCACCTCCGCGGACCTCTACCGCGCCCCGTACTACTCGCCGGGCGGCGCCTTCTCCCTGGACACCATCTTGACCTTCACCTCGCTCATGAGCGCCAACGACGTGACGCGAAGGCTGCGCTCCGGCAAGGGAGAGGCGGCCGACCTGGTCGGGCTGGGCGAGGCGCTGAACGACATGGACGCGTTGGTGGCGGCCACGCCGACGGCGGAGCATCCGCTGCTGGCGAAGTACCTGCCATGGATCTTCGATCAGGCGATGGACCACCCGGATCGCGACGACGTCTGGCAGGAGCTGTCGGCGCTGGACAGGGCGGCCTCCATCACGGTGCCGGCGTTGAACATCGGCGGCTGGTACGACCCGTTCCTGGGCGAAACCATCCGCGCTTACGCCGAGATGAAGCAGCGCGGCGGAACGGCCGAGGCGCGCGAGGGACAGCGGCTGATCATCGGGCCATGGAGCCACACCACGGTGAGCGGGGTCTTTCCCGACCGCAGCTTCGGGATAGGCGCCTCACCTGAGGCGGCCGACATGACGGGTGCGCATCTGGCGTTCTTCGACCGGTGGCTGCGCGGCCGGAAGGATGCGCTCGACAGCATGGCGCCGGTCCGGATCTTCGTTATGGGCATCGACCAGTGGCGTGACGAACAGGGCTGGCCGTTACCCGACACCCGATACATCCCCTACTTCCTGGACGGCTCCGGTCCCGCCAACACCGCGGTCGGTTCCGGGTCGCTGACCTCGGATAAGCCCGAGAGTAACTTCACCGATGCCTACCTCTACGACCCGCACCGGCCGGTGCCGACTCTGGGCGGCTCCGTCATGCGGCCGACCGGCTTCAACGGCCCCACCGATCAGCGCCCGGTCCAGAGCCGTGACGACGTGCTGTGCTTCAGCAGCGGCGTCCTCGATGAGGCCGTGGAGGTGACCGGACCCGTGTCGGCGACCTTGTTCGTGTCGTCGTCGGTGGTCGACACCGACTTCACGGTCAAGCTGGTCGACGTCCACCCGGACGGCCGCGCGATCAACCTGTGCGACGGCATCCAGCGGATGCGCTACCGCGACTCGCTGGAGAAGCCGGAGCTGATGGAGCCAGGCGTCGTCTACGAGATCACCGTGGACCTGCTGGCGACCTCGAA
Source organism: Streptosporangium sp. NPDC002607 (assembly GCF_053592655.1). NCBI lineage: Bacteria > Bacillati > Actinomycetota > Actinomycetes > Streptosporangiales > Streptosporangiaceae > Streptosporangium > Streptosporangium sp. NPDC002607. Next base: position 272,029 of record NZ_JBSFWD010000003.1, on the reverse strand, counting down.
CGTATTCCTGCCGGGGCACCGGATCCTGGTGGAGATCTCCAGCAGCAACTTCCCGCGCTTCGACCGCAATTCGGGCACCGGCGGCGTGATCACCCGTGAGCACGAGTCGGAGATGGCTGTCGCGCTCAACCGGATCCACCACGGCCCCTCGTATCCAAGCAGGGTCACCCTCCCCGTCATCATCCGCGAGCCGACTCAGGAGTAGCGATGCTCGGACTCATGCAGGACCGCCCGCTCGCCCTACCCCACCTCTTCCACCGCGCCGAGCAGTACTTCGGCCACAAGACGATCATCACGGCCGAGGCCTCCGGCGAGACCACGACGACGATCGCCGACATGTGCGCGCGGGTGCGCAGGCTCGCCACCGTGCTGGACATGCTGGGCGTCAGCGCGGACGGGCGGGTCGGCACATTCTGCTGGAACACCGCCCGGCATCTGGAGCTGTACCTGGCGGCGCCGTGCACCGGCCGGGTGCTGCACACCCTCAACATCCGGCTGTTTCCCGACCAGTTGGTCTACATCGTCAACCATGCCGAGGACGAGGTCGTCTTCGTCGACCGCTCGCTGTTACCCGTGCTGTGGCCGCTGACCGACCGATTGGAGACCGTGCGCACTTGCGTGGTGATCGACGACGGATCCGACGCCCCGATCCCCGACGACCCGCGCATCGCCGACTACGAGCAGTTGCTGTCCGCGGCGCAGCCGTACAGCGGCACCTTCCACATCGCCGACGAGAACACCGCCGCCGCGATGTGCTACACCTCCGGCACCACCGGCAACCCGAAAGGGGTGGTCTACAGCCACCGCTCGACGGTGCTGCACTCGCTGATGACGCTGATCGCCGACGGCCCGGCGGCGCTGTCGGAACGCGACGTGGTGCTGCCGGTCGTCCCGATGTTCCACGCAGGCGCCTGGGGCCTGCCGTACGGCGCGCTGCTGGCGGGCGCGTCCTTCATCTTCCCGGGCTCGAACATGACCCCGCACGCGATCGCCTCGCTGCTGGAGCGGCACAAGGTGACCGTCACCGGCGGCGTGCCCACCATCTGGATGGGCGTCCAGCCGCTGCTCGCCGAGCACGACCTGTCGTCGCTGCGCACGATCCTGTGCGGCGGGTCGGCGGTGCCGAAGGCGCTGTCGGCGGCCTACCGCGAGGCCATCGGCGTGCCGATCCTGCAGGCATGGGGGATGACCGAGACCAGCCCGATCGCTACCATCGCCCGGCCCGGCACCCAGCACGCCGCCCTGCCGGAGGACGAGCGTGACGGCGTACGCGCCCGGCAGGGCTTGGCCGCACCGCTGGTCGAGCTGCGCATCTGCGACCCCGAGACCGGCGAGCCGCAGCCGTGGGACGACACGGCCACCGGCGAGGTACAGGCGGCAGGGCCGTGGGTCGCCAAGGAGTACTACCGCGCTGAGGGCGGCGGTGCGCAGTTCACCGAGGACGGCTGGTTGCGCACCGGCGACGTCGCCACGATCGACCGCCACGGCTCGGTCCGGCTGGTCGACCGTACCAAGGACCTGATCAAGTCCGGCGGCGAGTGGATCGGATCGGTCGAGCTGGAGAATGCGATCATGGCGCACCCGAAGGTCGCCGAGGCGGCGGTGATCGCCATTCCGCACGAACACTGGGTAGAGCGTCCGCTGGCAGTGGTCGTGGTCAAGGAAGGCGAGGCACTCACCTCCAGCGAAGTCCTCCAGTTCCTCACCGAGCGGGTCGCCAAATGGTGGGTACCCGACGTGGTGGAGTTCATCGACGAGATCCCCAAGACCAGCGTCGGCAAGTTCTCGAAGAAGACGCTCCGTGAACGATTTGGCGGCTATCAGGTCAGCGAGCCCATGGCTGAGCCGCAGAGGGCAGACCGTTGATGGTGGCATCGCTCTGCTGACAGCCGATGTCTTTCATCCATGAGCGAGTGAGGGGCACCGGCGTCAGCTGTGACGTCGACGGCTGTTTCGCGGCCTGACCAGATCGGACCCGGACGACGAGTAGGCACGGCCAAGGGCTCCGGTTGCGGGCGACACGGAGGCCGAGGACCGATGGCGACGGCGGTCATGGGCCGGCCATTTGGACGCTTCGGCGTTCGCAGCCGGGGTCGGACTGCTGGCGTCGACCTGGTGGCGCCAAGTCGTGGCATCGCAAGCCGGAGAACGTCCGTCGGTACTTCAAGCCGGCCTCGGAGGCCGGGTCATCCGCCAAGGAGGCTGGTTCGGCGGCGGCCGGGACGGGGCGTCACCGCGTGGACGCAGGTGGCCCCGGTGTCGGCGCCGCCCGCGCTCGGTTCGAGGTCGTTCGGGACGGGCGCTGTTCAGGGTTCGATGATCAGTTTGCCGACGGTGTGGCGGGATTCCAGGTCGCGTCGGGGACGGGACGAGTGCGGCGGCGGGGGCCAGGAGGTGGGTGGTGTAACTGCCGGGCACGTGATACCAGGCCACGCGCCGGCCGACGTGGAGGTCGTCGGTGCCGGGGCCCAGTGCGCGGATGACGCCTGAGCCCTCGACGCCAGGCGTCGCGGGCGGTCGGACGGTCGGGTTGAAGCCGAGGCGGGTGGAGACGTCCATGAAGTCGACGCCAATGGCACGTACCTCGACCACGGCCTCGCCCGGCCCCGGCCGCGGTATCGCGGCCGAGGTGAGGGTGAGGACGTCGGCCGGCCCAAAGCGCTCGAAGGTGATCGTGCGGGCTTGGGGCTCGTGGGCGCTCACTTGGTGATCACCGCGACGTCCGCGAGGAGGTTGGCGTTGCCGGTGTGGTGGACGGGCCGAACGCGCGCCCCGGTCAGCTTCCAGCCCTGCTCGGTGCGCTTCAGGTCGTGCTCGCCCCGGGCATAGGAGCACTAGGTCCGGCGGTCCTCCATCTCCCACAGGTGGTCGAGGACGTGCCAGGCGATGCGGCGGGCGGCGTAGCGGACGGGCCAGCCGCCGGGGAGCGGTGGCCGGCCGTCGGAGGGCCGGGACAGCACCTCGGCGAGATCCGCGCGCATCGCCGCCAGGTCCGCGGGCTCGCGTGGAGGCTTGTGGCGGACACCGACCTTGCGGGCGTACGCGCGCTCGGCCTCGACGACGTGGGCGACCATCTTGTCGCGGTCCCTGCCACCGCCGCGCGGCCCCTTGCGCAGTTCCTCCGGTGAGGCGGCGGCCGCCTCGCCGAAGAGCTTCCAGGCCGCCTCGACCAACGCGACGACCCGGACGGCCTCCGCCTCACCGACCGGTTCGGTGTCGAGCGAGGGGATCGCCTCGATGGCCCCGAAGTCCGTGGTGGTGCCGCCCTTGGCCCGCTCCACCACCACCGGGTCCGCCGGCTCGAAGAGCAGCCCCGCCCGCTCCGCGACGACCCGGTAGCGCGGCGCATACGTCACCAGCGCCTCCAGCGCCTCCTCCTCGGATCTGCCGATCCGGCACCAGCCCGGCCACTCCACCGAGCAGGCGAAGACCTTCTTGGCACCGATCTCCAGGTAAACACGTGTCATGCACGGCAGCATGGCACCCATACCTGACAGATCACGGCAGGAATGTGTCCTGCTGGACTCGACACCTCCGGTACTCCCCGCCCGGCGGACAGGCCCTAGTCGATCAGCTCGATCAGGTCGGCGACCGAGTCGACCACCAGGGAGGGGCGGAACGGATAGCGGTCGATCTGGTCCCTGCTGACGACCCCGGTCAGCACCAGGATCGTGTGCAGCCCTGCCTCCATGCCGGAGACGATGTCGGTGTCCATCCGGTCACCGATCATCGCGGTGCTCTCGCTGTGGCCGTCGATGGCCCGCAGCGCGCTGCGCATCATCATCGGGTTGGGCTTGCCCACGAAGTAGGGCTCCACCCCGGTCGCCTTGGTGATCATCGCGGCGACCGCACCGCAGGCGGGCAGCGACCCCTCGTTGGAAGGCCCGACCGCGTCGGGGTTGGTGGCGATGAACCGGGCGCCGCCCTCGATCAGCCGGATCGCCCGGGTGATCTGGGTGAAGCTGTAGGTGCGGGTCTCGCCCAGGACCACGTAGTCGGGGGCGATGTCGGTGAGCACGTAGCCGATCTCGTGCAGGGCCGTGGTCAGGCCGGCCTCCCCGACCACGTACGCCGAGCCTCCGGGGCGCTGGCCGTCCAGGAACCTGGCGGTGGCCAGCGCGGAGGTCCAGATCGACTCCGGCGGGATGTCCAGGCCTGCCGCGCGCAGTCGTACGGCGAGGTCACGCGGGGTGTATATGGAGTTGTTGGTCAGGACCAGGAACCGCTTGCCGGACTCGCGCAGCCGGCGGATGAACTCGTCTGCGCCGGGCACCGGGTGTCCTTCATGGACGAGGACCCCGTCCATGTCCGACAGCCAGCATTCGATCGGCTTGCGCTCGTCCACCGTTCTCCCCTGTTCCGGCCGTATATATACGAGAACAAGGATGGCAGGGTAAGACCGACAATGCGCCATCAGGCCCGTACATCGGAGCATCGCGCAGTTGAACGGCCGCCCAAACGGGCCTCCGGCCACCGCACGGTGCCGGACCGCCCCTACCCGTTCCCGCTCCGGCCCCTGTCCGCGGATCTTGCCGTGGCGGGGAACGGTGGGCGAAAGACCCAGGGGCCATGGCCTAACACACGGTCCGCCAGGTCTGTTCCTCGATCAGTTCTCTGCTCCGCCAGCCGTACATGGTGCGGACCAGGCGGTGGTGGTACCAGCCGCCGCCGCGGATGAGCCCTGCGGTGTCGGCGGCGATCATGTCCCTGGACGGCGCGAGCGTGTCGGTGAACGAGGCGGTGACCGCCGCCTCGTCCCCGTCGAACCTGATGGTCATCGCCCCGATCAGGTGCTGGCGTCCCGGCCAGGTCGGCAGCACCTCGGCGAGCCATCGCCGCGCCTCGTCCCTGCTGCCCCTGATGCCGCCCGCCGAGGTGTAGTCGATCACCGCGTCCGGGGTGAAGACCAGATCGAGCCGTTCCCAGTCTCCGGTGTCCACCGCGTAGGCGTATCTGGCGAGCAACTCGCCGATCTCCAGCCGGTCCGCCATCTCCTGTGCCCTCATGCCTCTATCGAACCAAACGCTTGATCAGGGCGCGAGTGCCTCCAGTGCCGCCTCCGCCCTGCGCATCGACTCCTCGGGGTCGGCGTCGGGCGATCCGATCTCCGGATCGAAGTTGAGGTCGTGGAAGACGTCGGTGACGCCCTTGGCCGCCAGCCTGTCGACGTCCTGCCTGATCTCCTCGAACGAGCCGGTCAGCGGCTCTCGTCCGGCCGTCCCCGAGGGGCGGATGCGGGTGACGCCCCGGGTGACGAAGCGCAGCGCCTCGGGATCGCGCCCGACGTCACGAGCCGCCTCCTTGGCGACGGAGATCTTCTTGTCGATCTCATCGAGGTCCTCGCGGCTCGAACTGATCCAGCCGTCCGCCAGCCGCCCGACGCGCCTCAGCGCCACCTCCGCCGACCCGCCCAGCAGGATCGGCGGCACGGTGGGCGGTTTGGGATCCTGGTACGCGGCCGGCAGCTCGTAGAACTCGCCGCTGTGCTCCACGACCTCCTCCGTCCACAGGCGCCGCAGCAGCGGGACGAACTCCTCCCCGCGCCGCCCGCGCCGCTCGAACGACGCCCCCGAGGCGGCGAACTCCTCGGGCAGCCAGCCCAGCCCGAGTCCCACGTCCAGCCGCCCGCCGGAGACCGCCTGCAGGCTGGCCAGCTGCTTGGCCAGCAGCGCGGGCGAGACGAACGGTATGTTGAGCACCGCGACCCCGAGCCTGATCCGGCTCGTCAACCCCGCCAGGTAGGCGAGCGTGACCACCGGGTCGTGCACGCTGCGGTAGATCGGGCCCATGTCGTGCCCCTGCGGATAGAGCAGACGCTGGAAGGTCCACACCTCGTGGTAGCCGAGTTCCTCGGCCCGGCGTGCGACCCGCGTCATGTTGCCCGGCGTCGCCCATGATCCCGACACCGGCACCGCAAACCCGATCCTCATATCTCGTACCTTATGCGGCTGCTCGGCAAGATCCTGGATCGAGTGGTTCACTTGCCCGGTGGACAGCGAAGACCTGATCGACAAATTACGCCGGATCGGCGTCGAGTACGGCGGTGTGGCCGGCACCGTGCTGCCGACCAGGCCGGACGTGATCATCATGCGGGCCAGCTCCGTCGTGGTCAAGGCGCACGCACCGGGGGCGGAACGGGAACCGCTGGTGGAGCGGATGCGGGCCGCCGCCCATCCGGCGCTGCGCCAGATCATGCTCCAGCCGGTGACCGAGGAGGTCATGACCGCAGGGGATCGGCTGGTCACCGTCTGGCCGGCCGGGACTCCGGTGGACCCCGAGGATCCGGACGCGGCGCCCTGGGAGGCCGCCGCCCGGCTGCTGGCACGGCTGCACGCCGTACCCGCGCGGACCCTGCCCCCGCTGGGAGCCGCGGGAGGGCCGAGCCGGGTGGCCGCGACCGTTGCCCGCCTGGGCGGCCGCTCCGCCGCCGAACTGGCGGTACGCCGGGCCTTCGGCTGCCTGCCCTCCCCTTCCACGGACCCCGGCGGCCTGACCCACGGCGACTGGCACATGGGCCAGATGGTCCGCGCGCCGGACGAGTGGATCCTCATCGACATCGACGACCTGGGCGTCGGCGACCAGGCATGGGACCTGTCCAGGCCCGCCGCCTGGTTCGCGGCCGGGCTGCTGGAACCGCAGGTGTGGCACCGCTTCCTGGATGCCTACCGCGCCGCGGGCGGAGGCGCCGTCCCTCCGGACGGTGACCCGTGGGAACGGCTGGAGATCCCCGCGCAGGCGATGACCGTACAGCTCGCGGCGGCGGCGGTGGCCACCGCCGGGCGGGCGGGGCGCCCGCTGGACGAGGTCGAGGAGATCCTCGTCGAGGCGTGCCTGAGGATTGTCCGACACAGAAGCGCCTGCCATGCTGTGCCCACGCAGTAGGTTGTGGTTACTTGGTAATCACGCCCGAAAAAGGAGACCAGCCAGATGCAGTGCCCCAAGTGTCGGGGCGCCATGCGCACCTACGAGCGCAACGGCGTCCACATCGACCAGTGTGAGAGCTGTCGCGGAATCTTCCTGGACTACGGCGAGCTTGAGACGCTGACCCGCATGGAGAGCCAGTGGTCACAGCAGTCCCACGCTGCGCCGCCGCCGCCTCCTCCGCCGCCGCCCGCGCACGGCGCTCCCGGCTACGGCGCTCCCGCCTGGGGTGCACCGCACCACGGTCACTACGGTCACCACCGCCAGCGCAGCTGGGTGGGGATGCTCTTCTCGACCTGATCGGAGCCGGGGGAACACAGGGACCGCGATCTCACCACGAGATCGCGGTCTTCGCGTCCGTGGCGGCCCACCGGAGAGCAGGTCAGCCGGGGAAGTCGCCCGGCTTGATCCGCTTTGGCTTCACGGTGCCCCCCGTGACGGCGTGCAGGGTGATCGTCCAGTCGGTCCAGCGGATCTGGGCCGCGGTGTAGACGGTCCTGAACCGCACGGACTTGCCGAACTGCTCGAAGTCGCACGACCGGGTGAAACTGCGGGCCTTGGAATCCCAGTCGCTGCCGAAGGTGTAGTAGATCTTGTAGCTGCCGTCCCGCACCCCCCGGATCTTGAACTTCGACTTCTTTCTGACGTACACGGTGACCGCCTTCCGCTTGCCGCGCACCAGGACGACGACGGCGTCCTGCCGGGTGCCGTTGCGCAGTTCGAGGAAGGCGCGCCCCGGACGGCCCTCGGAGGCGATGAACCTGCCGTTGGGCAGCCGGCGGGTGCGCTGTTTGGGCGCCTTGACCGAGATGACGCTCGCCGGATATCCGCTCAGCGCGTCGGCCGCCTTCTCCACATCGGACAGCTCCCCCGCTCTGTCCATGCCGGTCAGCACGGCGGGGCCGGTGCAGAACCGCTGTGCCTCGGCGTCCTGGCGGGCGCCTCCGAAGGCGACCGACAGGGCGCGCAGGGCCTCGACGTAGTCGTCGTGCTGGACCTTCACCTCCGCGGGAGGGGCCAGCTCGGCCAATCGGGTCACCGCGCCGTCCACCGCGGTGGAGGTCTGCTTCAGCCGCTTGTCGAGGGTCTTCAGCCCGCCGGTCGCGGCCAGCTTCTTCACCGCGGCACGCACCGGGCCGCGCGCCTTCTCCAGCTCGGTCCGGTACTCCTCGGGCGTCAGCGTCACGACGGCGGGTGAGGTGGCGGGTGAGCCGGTGGGCGGCGAAGAGGCCTGGCCGCCGGACCCCTGGCCCACTCCGGCCACACCGCCCGCGGTGGCCGGGCCGACCACTTTCTCGTCAGAGGACGCGGTGCAGGCGGTCAGGGCCACCAGAGTTGCCACGGCACAGGCGAGGATACGGGGGGTAGTCACTTACCAAACTATTGCCGCATCGATCATTGTCCGTCAAACAGTGCCGGAAAGTCGGTGGTCTCCACCAACCCCCCTCCCGATTCACGGACAACCACCGGGTGACACCGGCGGATCCCAGGAACGGCAGGTCGTGGCTGACCACGACGAGCGCGCCCCGATAGGCCTCCAGAGCCTGGGCGAGTTCTCTGACGCCACTGGGATTCCGCGGAAAATCGTCATCGGGACAATAAAGGGTCCGCCGAGGTCGGATACGCGCCGGGCCGGAAAGGCGGCTCGCGCGACTCGGTGTCCGAAGCCTCAGCACCCCAACGACCCCTCCTGCGGGAGGGGAATGTGACAGCACACCTCTGGTCCTGTCAAGCCTTTTCCCGCACCCTCCGCTATCTGGAGCCCCGAACCGGTTTCGGCTGTTTCCCGGCGGCCGATATGGCGGCGCGAGGTCATGTCCGCCACCACGGACGGGACAACATGATCTACCCCCACACCACCCGGAGGACCGGAGGCCCACATGTCCCCTCATACCGACCAGTACGGGTGAACATTCTCGGCCCGGCTCTCGCCGGAGCGCGTGGAAGAAAACGGCGAAAAGCCCGGGTGCTTACCCAAACCGGGTCTTTCACCCTCGAAGGCCACCCGCGCCATGAGGAGTTCCCGGAAAACCATGCCATCGGATCAGGAGAGCTTTGGAAACAACTACCCTCGCCACTTGAGGTGTAGCTCAGAGTGATTAAACGCCTTTGATTAATTCTTGTCGGGAACCCTAGGGCAATCAGACTGAACCGCTACCTTTGCCTCCCTGAGATGACCGTTCTCACACTTCGCACCTAGCGTGAGTCAGATCCGGACGCCAGGTCGGGTGTCGTCCTCGATACCGGTCAGGCGTCTTGGCAGCCCGGGTATCTCCCAGGGTTCCACCGATTCGGCAGGAGTGATCTCTCATGATCATCCTTAGGAACATGCTCGCAGCCGGCGCGATGGTCGTCTCGACCCTCGCCGCCCCCGTAGCGATGTCGGCCCAGGCCGCCAGTGCGGGCACCGTGGCCCAGGAGGCCACCACGACCACCCTCAGCTCCGCTCAGCCCTGCAGGTTCGCCAGAAATCCCGCGAGGTGCCGCGCCAGACGTGGTGGTGGCGGCGGTGGCGGCGGAGGCGGCGGCGGCGGCGGTGGCGGCGGTGGCGGCGGTGGCGGTGGCGGCGGTGGCGGCGGTGGCGGCGGCGCCAATGTCACCAACACCAACACCAACACCAACATCGTCGGCGGCGGGGGCGGCGGCGGAGGCGGCGGCGGTCCCCGTGGCGGAGGCGGAGGCGGCGGCGGAGGTGGCGGCCCCCGTGGCGGCGGAGGCGGCGGCGGAGGCGGCGGAGGCGGCGGAGGCGGCGGTGGCGGAGGCGGCGGCTGATCCACCGACAGCCTCGGAGACCATCGCCAGATGCACCCGAGACCGCACGTGCCAAGCGATGAGGCGCTAGGAACACCGGCGCCCCAACGATCGGGACGGCTCCGGCAGTGAGCCCACGTCAACAGATCGGGATGTTCCGCACCGGTCGCCCTCGGCGACCGGTGCGGATCCCGATCACTGTCGAGACGTCACCCGGATCTCAGCCGGACGGCCGGACCACGAGGAGCGAGCGCGGGCGCTTGGTGAACTCCGCCTCGCCCGTGACCGTGAACGTCTCACCGTCACGCGCCAGCGGCAGCCGGCCCGAGGGAGCCGAGAGGCGCAGCGTGTCGGCCTGCCACTGCTGGTAGTGGCGTGAGAGCTTCACCCTTGCGGCCAGCAGGCTGAGAAACACCCGCACCCGGGGCAGCCGGTCGGCGGCGGCGAGCACGCGGATGTCCAGCAGACCGTCTTCCAGGCGTTGCCGCCTGGCGGGAGCACCACCGCGTGCCTCGTAACGACAGTTGCCCACGAACACCGCCCAGACACGCCTGGGCACACCGTCCACGATGAGATCCACCGGCCGCGCGCCCCCGGGGCCGAGGACCTCGGCCATGGCCCAGAACAGCGCGGGCCACGTGCCGATCCGGCTCTGCCGCCGTTCCCTGCTCTCCGCCAGTGCCTGGTAGAGGCCCACACTGACGGAGTTGACGAACGTCCGGCCCGCGACCTCACCGACGTCGACGGCCACGAGGTCACCGTTGCGGTACGCCTCAGCCGCCTCCTGCACGGTCTCGACTCCGAGCGCGCGGGCGAATCGGCCGCGGACGCCCGTGGGGACGACCAGCAGCGGGGTCGCCGCGCCCGCCGTCTCCTGTGCCGCGAGGTTGACCACGGCGTCCCCTCCGGCCACCGCGAGCACCTTGGCCCGCGAAGCGGCGTCCCGCACGGCGGCCCCGAGGTCGGCACCCGGCGCCACCTCGACGACCTCGGCCCGGGGAAGGGCCGCGCGTAGCGTCTCCGCCGTTCCCGCGGCGGCGTCGGCCGCGCCGTCGACCACGGCGACCGTCCCCTCGCCCTCCGGGTCGAGCAGCGCGGAGGGCGCCGTGAGGGCGGCGCGGGCGTGCCCCGCCTCTCCGGCGTCGGGCCAGATGCGGCGGGTGACCAGTCCCGCCGCCACGCCGATCCCGGCCCCCGCGAGCACGTCGCCCGGATAGTGCACGCCGGTGTAGACGCGGGAGAAGCAGACGGCGGCCGCGAGAAGCGCGACGGGGACCGCGACCGCGCGAGGCGCCTCCATCGCCACGGCCGCAGCGAAGGCGGCCGCCGAGGCGGAGTGGCCCGAGGGGAACGACGCCGAGGTGGGCATCTTGATCAGCCGGGCGAGCGGGAGCCCTTCTGCCGACGGCCGGCTCCGGCGGAAGGCCTGCTTGCCGACCAGGTTGACCAGCGGGCTGGCCAGGCTGACCGCGAGCAGCCCTCTGGTCGCGGCGCGGCGCAACGGCCGGCGCCCGCTGACCGCGAACGCTCCGGCCACCCCGGCCCACAGCAGGGAGTTGTCCGCCGCGCGTGACAGCGCGGGCACGACACGTTCAAGACCGGGCAGCCTCGCGCTCGCCACCATGGCGAACACCCTCCGGTCCAGCCTGCTCAGCCGTGAGCTCAACCGCATGCGTCACACCCTCCCGCGACGACGAAGAACGATGACAGACGAACGGACAGTCATTTGATTCTGCCGTCTCCCCCGACAGGCGGCGCCTGGCACGTCCCCACCGCTTCCATGCTTCTTGTCAGAACGGCTTTAACGACACGGTCCCGCTAGTCGTCCGCCACATCCTCCGCCCCGGCTTCCGGCGCGGCGGGAATCGCCGGCTCGTAGCCCCGGGCGGCGAGTTCGGCCTCGATCGCGGCGCAGACGGTCTCCACCACCGTGACGCGGGCCAGGCGTTTGTCATCACCGGGGACCACGTGCCACGGCGCCTTCGGATGGTCGGTACGTGCGAGCATGTCCTCCACCGCGGCCTCGTACAGCGGACGCTTCTCGCGGTTGCGCCAGTCCTCGTCCGTGAGCTTCCAGGCCCGCAGCGGGTCACCGGCCCGGTCCTGGAAGCGCCGTAGCTGCTCGTCCTCGGAGACGTGCATCCAGAACTTGACCAAGATCATGCCCTCGGCCGTGAGGGTCCGCTCGAACTCCACGATCTCCCCGTACGCCCGGGACCACTGCTCCTCGCCGGCGAAGCCCTCGACCCGCTCCACCAGCACCCGGCCGTACCAGGAGCGGTCGAGCACGGTCATCCCGCCCCAGCCGGGCAGGACCGGCCAGAACCGCCACAGGAAGTGGTGGCGCTTCTCGTCGTAGGTCGGCGCGGCGAACTGCGCGACGCGAACGTGGCGCGGGTCCAGCGGGCGCACCAGCCGCTTGATGGCACCTCCCTTGCCCGAGGCGTCCCACCCCTCGAAGACCACGCACAGCGGCGGACCGATGCGCTGCTCGCCGACCTGGCCGCCGAGCGTGAGCCGCAGGTGGAGCAGGCGTTCGAGAGCGGCGTCGAGACGCTCGGAGGCCTCGTTCTTGGTGAGCTTCCGTGACAGGTCAACCTCAGCCAGGCGATTCATGCTGACAAGCCTCGCATGTCCCACCCCGTGGGCACTCCCGAAGAGCGGCTCCGGTCGCGCGCCGTCAGGTCAGGCGTTCCCGGTAGACCTCTCTGGCCCGGCCGATCAGGTCAAGATGGTCGGTGAGCTGCCCGGCCGTCTCGAAGACGCCCTCCTCGCGAAGGAGCGCCTCCAGGGTGTCCAGCCACTCCAGGCACCAGCCGACGTCCTCGGCCCTGGCCACGTGACGGCCGTCCACGTCGAGGTAGACCGGGCTGGTGTGGGCGTACACCTCGCCGGTGAAGGACCGCTCGTGCGGGCCACCGGTGGCGAGGGCGACCACGTAGGTGGGGTCGCCGACGACCAGTTCCGCGGTCAGCTCGCCGGGCGGCCCCTCGGCCAGCACGCCGTCGGCTGTGCGGATCTCCAGCCGCTGCACCTCGGGACCCACCGACCGGGCGGTGATCGTGATCCGCTCGCCCGGCGACAGGTCCAGGGTGGCACCGGGGCCGTGGCCTCCGGCCGACAGCTCCAGCCAGGGGCCGGTGGTGCCGAAGGTACGGCCCCTCCTGACCGCCTCGGCGAACGACGCGGCGCTCAGCGCTCCGTCCACCCGGGCGTAGACCCGCGCCCAGCCGGGCGGGTTGGACTGGTTTCCCCGCCGGGCGAAGGAGACCATCGCATCGGTCCCCGCGGTGACCGCGATGCGGTTGCCCGCCCCGATCAGGCGCCGGTAGACGGCGGCGGTCGCGGTGATCGAGGTCTGGCTGAGCACGTCGAGGGTGTCGACGAGGCCGAGAGCCGCGTCGGCGACGATCTCCCTGGAGGAGCAGTTGCGTCCCCACAACAGTGCCTTGTCCGGTGCGTCGGCGTCGGCGAACGGCGTGTGGAAGGGATGGCTGTAGCCGGTCACGGCGCCGAGGCCGCGGAGTTCCTCGCAGGCGACGCTGTTGGGCGGCCAGTCGGCGGTGCCGAGGAAACCCGTGTGGAACCGTGCGGGCGGAGCCGAGACGCCGAAGGCGTAGAGGTGGCCGAGCAGGTCGTTGCGGTACTCCACACCGATCCTGGCCACGTGCGAGGCGTCGGACCAGGGCAGGTCACGTCCCGCCCAGTGCTCCAGCGCCTCGGAGTCGTAGACCCGCTCGGAGGAGACGTTCCCCGCGACCAGGTTGAGGACGTGCAGGTCCTCGCCGTGCTGCATGGCCCCCGCGAGCTCGGGCGTGCCGACCATGTCTCCCGCCCAGTTGAGGTGGACGTGCATGTCCCCGCCGTACCAGCCGAGGGCCGCCGCGTCGTAGAGCCGCTCTGGGGTCAGCTCGACGAGGGTCTCCTCCCCCGCGGCCGGGGTGAGCGTGACCTCGGCGGAGCCGTACTCCATGCCCCTGGAGACCCGGACCGTCAGCGTCTCGGCCGGGACCTCCAGGACCAGGTCGTCGCCGTGGAAGTAGGGCATCACGTGGTAGTCGTACCTGTCGGGGGCACCCTCGGGATACCAGCCCTGCCTGTGCTCGCCGTACACGCTCCACTTGCACGCCAGGCCGGCGCGCACCCGCAGGCGGGCCGCGGGGGCCCGGCGTGCCAGTGACGACAGGTCGACCGGTAGGCCGTCGGCGACCACCTCGCTCCGATTCGTGATCTTGATGAGCCGGGCACCGCCGGGGCCGACCACGTGTGCCCGCCCGTCCACCAGCACGGTGACCGGCTCCGGCCTGGCGGAGTCGACCAGCAGCGTCGTGCGCAGGGGGCTGCCGTCCAGCACGGCCCGCGCCCGCGCCTCGACCACGGCGCCCTCCCCGGTGAGGCGGAGCGCGGCGAGGTTGTCGAGCACCCTGCCCGCCAGGACACCGCGGACCACCTCGTCCATGTCCAGCTCGTCGAGGCGGTCCCCGAGCTCCTTGAACGGCATTCCCGGGTAGCGGGCGCCGAGCATGCCGTAGCAGACCTCCCAGAAGGTCGTCGTGCCCATCAGGTAGGCGTCGGTGGCCATCGACTTGACGTAGAAGATGGGATCCTCACCCCAGGTGACCCCGTGCTCGGCCAGCAGTGCCTGGTACTCTCCGAGCGCCCGCGCCACGGGGAGAGGCATGTTCGGATCGTCACACATAGGGCTCTCCGCGCAGTAGGACTCCCGATGATCGCCGCTATCGTGACACGCCGGGCACGGGGCGTCGCGTACACGCGTCCGAGGGGGAGGGATTCATCCCTGCCGGAGGGACAAAAACGCTCCCGAGACGGTGACGATCCGCCCCGGAGGTGGGCGTTCCCACCGTGCGGGACCACCCGCTCCACGGGGAGGACGGTCTCGCAGGCTCCCGTCCGCCCCGGAAGGGGGACGGGCGTCAGCGGGTCCCGGTCCGCTCCGCGGAGGGTTCGACGCTCCCCGGAGAGGACGGCATGCCCAGCCGCATCCGCATCGCGTGCTCCACGAGGGCGATGAGCACCTCCTTGCCCGACTCCCGCTGCCTGGCGTCGCACAGCACGATCGGGATGTCCTCGTGGAGGGTCAGCCCGAGCCTGACCTCGTCGAGCTCGTAGCGGCGAGCCCCGTCGAAGCAGTTGACCGCGACGATGAAGGGCGTCTCGCGCCGCTCGAAGTAGTCGAGCGAGGGGAAGCAGTCGGCCAGCCTGCGGGTGTCGGCGAGGACCACCGCGCCCAGCGCGCCCAGCGCCAGCTCGTCCCAGAGGAACCAGAAGCGCTCCTGCCCAGGTGTGCCGAACAGGTAGAGGCGGTAGTCGTCGCCGATGGTGATGCGGCCGAAGTCCATCGCGACAGTGGTGGTCTGCTTGGTCTCCACGCCCGACAGGTCGTCGACACCGATACCCCGGTCGCTCAGGGTCTCCTCGGTGCGCAGCGGCTCGATCTCGGAGACCGCGCCGACCAGCGTGGTCTTGCCCGCACCGAACCCTCCGGCGACCAGGATCTTGATCGCCTTGGGCAGCTTCACGCGTCCGGCGTCGCGGTTAGAGCGCACGGAGTCCATCGAGCACCGCCCTGTACAGCATCTCGTCGTGCATGTCCGTCTCCGAATGCGGTTCTTGCATGGCGATGAATCCCTGATCAAGCAGGTCACTGAGCAGGACACGGACCGTGCCTGCCGGAAGATTCGTGTGGGCGGCGATCTCCGCGACCGACTGGGGCAGCCGGCAGAGCCGGACGATGGCCAGGCACTCCGGGTCCAGGCCCGGCTCCCTCGACGAGACCTGCCGGATGGTCACCACCAGGGTGATGAGGTCGAACCTACCGCGAGTCGGTTCGGTCCTGCCCCGCGTCAGGACGTACGGCCTGACGATCGGCCCCGCCTCGTCGCCGACCCACTGGGCCTCGGGCTGCTCGTCGAAGATGCTCATCGCGTGCCGTCGCCTCTGAAGGAGGAGTCGACAGTCCGGGTGGGCGAGGTGAGGTACTGGCCGACGCGGGTGACGAGCATGGCCATCTCGTAGGCGACCAGGCCGACGTCGGCCTCGGCTCCGCAGAGCACCGCCAGGCACGCTCCCTGCCCGGCGGCCGTCACGATCAGGTACGCCGTCCGCATCTCGATGATGGTCTGGCGCATCGGCCCGGCACCGACCCGGTCGCTGACCCCCCGGCCCAGGCTCTGGATCGCCGATCCGACGGCGGCCAGATGTTCGGCGTCCGCGGGGGGGAATCCCGCCGACGCGGCGAGCAGCAGGCCGTCTGTGGAGAACACGATTCCGTGCTGAGCTTCCTCCACCCGCGAGACCAGGTCGTCCAGCAACCAGGCCAGGTCCGTGAAAGATCCTGTTCCCTGCACCACTCGTTGTCCTCTCCTTCTGCCTGCCGATGTTCCGTCGCCGGCCCTCGGCACCTCATCGGCACCGGACCGGCACGCTCACATATTGGGGTCACGCGGCGGGCCCACCCTCGTCCACGGGATCGCCTGCCCGCCTGGTCAGCTGGGCCGCGTCGTCGCGGCCTCGGCGCGTGCCCGCCTGGAAGGACGTCATGGCCGCGCGGATCATCTCCGGGGAGCGCTCGTCGGCGCCGTCGTCGTCCGGGGGCACCGGCGCCGCCACCTCGTCGTCCTGCAGCGGGGCGGCGAGATGCGTCTGGGGAACACGCCTCGGGAGGCCGCCCGGCGTGTGGCTGCTGTCGGGCGGGGGCAGCACGGGCGGCAGTGCCGCCCCCGGGCCGCCCGAACGTCCGGGAGCGGCGGAGCCGTCGGGCGCGCCCGGTGCGGCGGGAGGCCCGGGGTTCGTGAAGTCGGGCAGGCTCACCGGTGCTCCGGAGTCGGGCAGCTGCCTGAGTGCCGCGGGATCGGCGAAGCGGCCGGGGGCCGCCGGATCGGCGAGACCCGCGGGAAGGCCCGGGTCTGCGACGCGGCCGGGAGACGCGGGTTCCCACGCCTCGGGCCAGGCCCCCGGGACGGACTCGTCGACGGGCTCTCCCTCGGCGCCGCCGGTCCGCACCGGGCCGGCGATGCCCAGGGGATCGCCGGCCCGGCCGCGGACCGCGGCGACCGCGGACGTGGTGCCGTTCATCTCGCCGGTGCTCGCCGGGCGTGCCTGCGGCACGCCGACGCCGACGGAGGCTTCCGGCTGCTCCTCGTTGATCAGGTCCTGCGGGATGAGGACGACGACGGTCGTGCCGCCGTACGGGGACGCCTTGAAGGTCACCCGGATCTCGTGCCGTTCGGCCAGGCGGCTGACGACGTACAGGCCCAGCCTGGCGTTACCGGAGAGCTTGAGCTCCGGAGGGTTGGCGATCCGCTCGTTGGCCCCCGCGATGTCCGCGGCGCTCATGCCCAGCCCCCGGTCCTCGATCTCCAGCGCGTAGCCGTGGGCCACGAGGTGCCCGCCGACCTGGACCGTGGTGTAGGGCGGGGAGAAGGAGGCGGCGTTCTCGACGAGCTCGGCGATCAGATGGATCACGTCGCTCACGGCCCGGCCGTCCAGCGCCACCTCTCCCAGGGGCATCACGTCGACCCGGGTGTAGTCCTCGATCTCGGCGAGCGAGCCGCGGACCACGTCGATCATCGGGACCGCGTCGCGCCAGGCCCGGCCGGGCGCCGCGCCGGAGAGCACGAGGAGGTTCTCCGCGTAGCGCCGCATCCGGGTCGCCAGGTGGTCGAGCCGGAACAGGTCACGCAGCTCCTGCGGGTCGTTCTCGCGCCGCTCCATGACGTCGAGCACGCTCAGCTGGCGATGCACGAGCGACTGGGTGCGGCGGGCGAGGTTACGCAGGATGTCGGCGATGTCGCGACGGAGCTGGGCCTGCTCCGCGGCGACCTTGATGGCGGTCTGCTGTACGGCGTTGAACGCCTGGCCGACCTGCCCGATCTGGTCGTCACCGAACTTGAGGGGCGGCGCCTCGGCCGCGACGTCCACCACCTGCCCGTGGCCGATCCGCTCGACCACGGAGGGCAGCCGCTCGTTGGCGAGCTCCCAGGCGGCGGCCCGCAGCTTCTCCAGCTGCTGGACCAGGGCGCGGGCCGTGGTGATGGCCAGGACGACCGAGGCGATGACG
Source organism: Streptosporangium sp. NPDC002607 (assembly GCF_053592655.1). Taxonomy (NCBI): domain Bacteria; kingdom Bacillati; phylum Actinomycetota; class Actinomycetes; order Streptosporangiales; family Streptosporangiaceae; genus Streptosporangium; species Streptosporangium sp. NPDC002607. The sequence goes on along the minus strand of NZ_JBSFWD010000003.1, from coordinate 254,277 downwards.
GCCACGAGACCCAGGCCGCCGGCCAGCGCGAGCCGTACTATGACGCCGACGGCGACCGGGCCCGACCGCTCGACCACGCCGTCGCCGGCCGTGAGCACCGCCTCCGTCAGCTTGGCCTGTGCGGACTGGGCGTCGGAGCTCCACCGCGCGACATCGACCACTCCGGCCGACACCATGCTCGCGTCCCCGATCAGCTGCTCCTCCATGGCTCTCAGCCGGGTGAACTGCTCACTGGTGGCCAGCCGCCGATAGACTTCCTGGTCGGCCGCGGGCAGTTCGGCCACCGCCTCGGTGAGGAGGAAGCGCCGCGTGCCGACGATCTGCGTGAGCCTGACCTGCTCGCCGTCGGCGAACCTGCCCGCCGTCAGGGCGCCCATCACCAGGGCGTCTCCCTGGGACAGCAGGTCCCGGGCCCGGTTCATCTCGATGAGCGTGCGGGTGTCCTTGGCGAGTTCCTCGTCGTCCAGCGTGGCCAGCGAGTCGTAGACGCGGTAGACGGAGTCGACGATACCGGTGAACTCCGCGGCCGCCCAGGTCCGGCTGCCCCGGCCCGTGTCGATCGCCTTGCGCGTGGTGGCCAGCTCGTCCAGCAGCCGGCGTGTCTCGGCGATACGCTGCCCCAGGGCCGAGCTTCCCAGCAGCTGCACGCTGCTGCTGCCGGCGGTGAGCTCCCGGAAGTTCGCACCTGCGGCATCGGTGCGTCCGCGCTGGGCGGCCAGCGCCTCGCGCCGCCGGCGTTCCGTGCCGACCGTGCCCAGCGTGATCGCGGTAAGCCGTCGTTCCGCCTGCAACTCGACGATGAGCCGTTCGCCCGGCTCCGCCACGTCGGTGTTGAGGGTCGCCACGCCCAGCATGTTCAGACCGTCACGGACCGTCACCCATGCCGTGAACGCCCAGAGCGCGGTGAGCGACACCAGAAGTGCCGTGACCTTGGTCCGCAAGCTCGCGTTACGCAAGCGCATGGTATCCACCCCGGGAAGCAGAAAGAAAATAGACGGCACATTTTTGCGGCAGTCGACGCATGTAGTTCAAACGGTCGCCACATCGCACGGATCAGCGGGACACCCCACATCACACCCGCCGAACCCTAGCAATGTCACTAAACACACTCAAGGCGGGACAGAGTAGATGAGCCCTTCTGTCCTATTTTGAATTCATAGTCAATTCTCAATACGAGTCGTCCTCAGGAAGTGAGAGCGCGCGCCGTGCCAGGTGAAGCGCGCCCAGAACGGCCGCCCTGACGATCGCCGCCGGCAGGTACAGGTCCTTGTCGACCCAGAGCGACGGCGCCTCGCCGTCCCGGGTGGCCGCCAGGCGGCGGTATCCGCGTTCCACGGCCTCCCGCCACCGCTCCTCCTCCCGCGCCGCGCCGGCCAGCAGCAGGGTCTGCAGCGCGTAGGCGGTCTCCTCCGCGGTGCCCTCCCAGCGGCCCCACGACCCGTCCGCGCGCTGGGTGCCGAACACCCACGCCAGTGCCCCGCCCACCGCGCCCGCCGACTCCTCACCGCCGAACTCGCGCAGCGCGATGGCGCAGCAGGCGGTGGCGTAGTACGGCGAGACGTGCCAGCGGTCCGTCCAGCTGCCGTCCGCCTCCTGGCGGTCACGCAGCCACGCCGCCAGCTTGGTCACGACGGCCTCGTGGCGGGGCTCTCCCCCGCACCGGCGCAGGTACTCGCCGAAGGCGTCGAGCACGTGCGCGTTGGTCGTCGGGGACATCCCCTCCTCCCCGCGCCAGGTGCAGAAGTGGGTCTCCGTCTCGAACGGCCACAGCCCCTCGGGCTCGCGCGGCTCGCCGATCAACGCCAGCGCGTACAGGGCGACGGAGGTGGTGTCGGCGTCCTCGGGAAGACCGGGCCCCGTGGCGGCCCCCTCGGGGCCAAGCCCGTCCCGCAGGCTCGCGACCAGCTCCGGTGACGCGTCCACCGGGATTCCCGCGCGCCGCAGCCAGCTGAGCGTCCAGCCTCGCTCGAACACGGTGATGGGGAGGGCACAGGGCACCGGCCCGCCGGTGGAGGCCACGACCGCCTCCAGGTAGCGCCGTACGGCCGCTTCCTGGCCTGGCCTGGAGCCGGGCGACGCGGCCAGCCAGGCGGCGCCGGCCGCGGGCGAGGCGCCGACGGCCGCCATCCCGCCGGGCATCGGCGTGGGGAGGATCCCGGAGGCCGCCGTCGCCTCCGCTCCCGCGATCTCAAGGGCGTGGACCAGCTTCTGCGGTATCTCCGCGCCCGACGCCAGCCACGCCCTGACCCCGGCCAGCTTGGCACCGTCCAGGCCCGGGGGTGGTTTCGGCCCCTCCCCGTCAAGGTGGCCGTCGATCAGGGAGAGCAGGGACGACACGATGAGCTCGATCGCGGGCGTGTCCGGCAGGGGCGCGGCGGAGCGGGGGCGATTCCGCACGGCCTCCAGCCCGCGGTCGGCCGCCTTGGCGAGCAGGTCGGGGGCAGCAGAGGTGCCGCGCCCGATCTCGGCCAGCAGCGCCTCGACCGCGCTCAGGGTGGGGACCAGAGCGTGGTCGCCGGATGAGTGCCAGCCGCCGTCCGGCCGCTGGGTGGCGAGCAGGAAGCCGATCCGCTCGGTGTGCCCGGCCAGCCACGGGGCCAGGCTCACCAGCCGGCCCGTCTCGTACGGGGAGGCGGACACCTGCCCCCAGGGCTGGGCCAGCAGCCCGGCGACCAGCTCGCGCGCCTCGGCGACCGTGTCGATTCCGTCGCCCACCCCGGTGCCGCTCTTCGTGCCGCTCCCCGCGTCGTACCCGTCGAGGGTTCCCTGGCCGATCGCCGGCGAGGCGCCGAGCACCGCGGGAGCGGACAGCCCGTCGACGCTCACAACGCCCCCCAGTAGTCGCCGACCTGGTAGAAACCGGCACAGAAGTCCATCTGCCGTTCCATGTAGCCCGCCAGCTCCGGATGAGCCTCCCGGAGCGGGGCGACCAGCTCCCTGCTCCGTGCCGCCAGCTCGGCGATCCGCCGCTCCACCTCGGCGCGGCCGATGTCGAGCAGCAGGACGTTGAGGTCTCCCCAGGCGACGTCCCGCTCGTAGGTGCCCAGGTCGTTGAGGAGGCGGATGACCCGTTGCACGGCCCGGCCCGCCTCGCGCAGCGGACCGACGTCCGCGACCGCGCCCTGACCCGTGACGTGGATCCAGTGGGCGGCGAACACGAAGGAGAAGCCGAGGTTGTCGGCGTTGCCGAGATACTCCTCGAAGGTCGGCGTGACCTTGTCGCTCTTCCAGCGCCACTCCGCGAGCATCCCGTCCAGCATGCGTTCCAGCTCGTCGCGCCAGATCGGTCCGAGCTCGGGGAAGGCGGGCGAGGAGGCGAGCTCGTCGCGGATGCCGGCGAGCATGCGGGTGAGGTCGTCGCCGGGAACCGGCGGCCCCCCGGCGGCCACGTCCAGGCACCGCCGGGCGATGTCCGCCACCTCGGCCGGCGAGGTGGCGACGTAGTCGACGAGCCAGTCCAGCCCGAACGCCCACAGGGAGGTCTTGTTCGCCATCCGCAGCTGCTCGGCGGTGAACCAGGGCCCGCCGAACGCCATGGCCAGCGAGAGGGTGCTGTACAGGGCCGAGTCGAAGGGCTTCGCGGAGAACAGGCCGGGATAGGTCTCCGCCCACTCGCGCATCTCCCGCTGGGAGTGGCCGGCACGGGCGCAGATCGTCCCGGCCTCCATCGCCTCCGGCCGGACGCCGGGGTCGGGCCGCCCCGTCATCGCGGGCCCCCGTCCCGATCGTGCCGGACGGAGGACACGCCCAATTCGACCTTGCCCTTGGGGCGCAGTGAGGCGGCCCACGCCGTGACGAACGGCCCCGGCGTGCGCACCGACATCCGGAACCGGCTGAGGATGCTCGCGACCACGAGTGGCGTCTCGACGTAGAACAGGGGCTCGCCCAGGCATTTGTGCGGCCCGCCGCCGAAGGGGAAGTAGGCGTACCTGTGCCTGCGCTCCTCGCTCTCGGCCCTGCCCGGCGCGAACCGCTCGGGGTCGAACTCGTCCGGACGCTCCCAGAACTCCTCAAGCCGCTGGGTGGCGTACGGGGTGATCAGCACCGTCGAACCGGCCTTGATCCGCACGCCGCCGATCTCCGCGTCCTCCATGACCACGCGAGGGAGCAGCCAGCCCGCCGGGTACAGGCGCAAGGTCTCCTGGAGGACCATGCGGGTGTAGGTGAGGTGGGGGATGTGCTCGGGACGGGCCGGCCCATCGCCCACCACCTCGTCGATCTCCGCCTGGAGCCTGGCCTTGACGTCCGGGTGCTCGTCCAGCAGCAGCCACAGCCAGGTGAGGACCATCGCGGTGGTCTCCGACGACGCGGCGTACACGCTGACCAGGGCGTCGCGGATCTGCTTCTCGGTGAGCCCGTCGCCGTTCTCGTCGACGGACCGGCAGAGCACGGAGATGATGTCGACATTGTCGTCGGGGGCGGCCATCGCCTTCCTGACCACGGGAAAGACCACGCCGTCGATCTTCTTGACGGCCTTCAGGAAGGCCCGGTCCCCAGGTATACGGATGAAATACGGCATGAACGGCATGAGAATCCGGTAGACGAGCGAGTGGGACACCCGTTCGAAGGCGGGGATGATGCGGTCCCCGTCCTCCCGGTTCAGCTTGTCCCCGAACAGCACCCGGTTGACGATGTAGCTGAGGATCCTGGACATCTCCGTGGCCGCGTCGAAGGTGCGCCCCGACCTGACGTACTCGTCCCACTCCTGGACGCGCCCGGCGACGCGCCTGGACACCTCCTCGGCGATCGTGGCGATGTACCGCGTGGTGAACAGTGGCTGCAGGACCTTCCGGCTGTTCTGCCAGTGCTCGCCGTCGCTCATGATGCTGTGCCCGAAGATCCGCTCCAGCGGGCGCCAGAACATCCCCAGGCGCTGGTAGTTCGTCCATTCGACGCGCATCACCTGCTGGACGTGGTCGGGATGGGTGACCAGGTAGGGGCGGAACAGCCCCAGCTCCAGCCGGACGACCTCCCCCTCGGCCTCCCGGGCGAACTCGGCGAGCGCGGCCACCGGTTCGCGGTACAACTTCGGCAGAGCCCTGCGTATCGAAACGGACCTCACTCGGCGACCGGAACCAGCATGCACGTCGATGGCCATGGACAAACGTCTCCCACCTCACGTGATGTGAATTCGCGCAGCATGAGACAACCGCCCGCGCGGGTGAGCACAGCGGTGTTCGAAAACGGGACATCCCGCTCGTCCCACTCCCGCTCGGCGCGCGGATAACGACTGGTCAACCAGCGAATCAGGGTCGACCGGCCGACAATCCTTCTAGGGCGCTCCGAGCCTCCTCGTCTGTCTCATTACCTGCTTTAAGCACTAAAGCGCATCACATCGCAGCATTGGTAAATCTTTGCACGAAGTATCACATGACCTACCAGAAGTGATCAAGCTCGTATTCGACATGAACCTTACCGGTTCCGGACACAGGCCTCGTTAACCTGCGCTTAACACGGTTGCGTAAATGGCGGATCGGCCTCTCGTCAGCGCTGTCACCCGAGGTCACCCAGGGTTACCAGAGGCCCGTGCCCGGAGCCGTCAGTTGCCCCTGCCGAAGGCCGCGAGGATGCGGTCGGCGGCCAGCGAGGGAGTGACCTCACCCTCGGCGACCTCGCGTTCCAGCTTGGTGATGATCGCCGCGACCTCGGGGTGCTCGCGGAGCCGGGCGAGCAGCCGGTCGGTGACCATGGCCCAGGTCCAGCGGACCTGCTGGCGGCGGCGGCGCTCGGCCAGCTCCCCCGAGGCCTCCAGCGCGTCACGGTGCCTGACGACCTGGTGCCAGACCTCCTCCAGGCCGTTACCGGTCATCCCGCTGCAGGTGAGCACCGGAGGCGTCCGCTCCGCGCCCAGCAGGCGGAGCGCTCCGGCGAGTTCCCTGGCGGCCCTGCGCGCGTCCAGCTCGTGGGAGCTGCCCTCGGCACCGTCGGCCTTGTTGATCGCGATCACGTCGGCCAGCTCCAGCACGCCCTTCTTGATGCCCTGGAGCTGGTCGCCCGTCCTGGCCAGGGTGAGCAGCAGGAAGGTGTCGACCATGTCGGCGACGGTGGTCTCCGACTGGCCGACGCCGACGGTCTCCACCAGGACGACGTCGTACCCGGCCGCCTCCACCACGACCATCGCCTCGCGGGTCGCCCTGGCCACCCCGCCCAGGGTGCCCGAGGTGGGCGAGGGGCGGATGAAGGCGGCCGGGTCGACCGCCAGGCGGGACATCCTGGTCTTGTCGCCCAGGATGCTCCCGCCGGTACGGGTCGAGGACGGGTCGACGGCGAGCACCGCCACCCGGTGGCCCTCCCCGGTCAGCCGCGTGCCGAGCGCGTCGACGAACGTGGACTTGCCGACGCCGGGCACGCCGGTGATGCCGACCCTGCGCGCCGCGCCGGCCAGCGGGGTCAGCTCGACCAGCAGCCGCTGGGCCAGTTCCCTGTGGTCGGCCCTGGAGGACTCCACCAGTGTGATCGCCCGCGCGATCCACACCCTGGAGCCCTCCTTCACCCCCTGGACGTAGTCGTCAAGCGTTCGCGTCATGACCCAGCCGGGTGAGCAGGTCCGCCAGCAGGCCCCTGGCCGCGTCGGCGATGACGGTGCCGGGCGGGAAGATCGCGCTCGCGCCCGCGGCGCGCAGCTCGTCGAAGTCGCCCGGCGGGATGACACCGCCGACCACGATCATGACGTCCTCCGCGCCCAGCTCGGCCAGCGCCTCGCGGAGCGCCGGTACGAGCGTGAGGTGGCCGGCGGCCAGCGAGTTCACGCCGACCACGTGCACGTCCGCCTCGACCGCCTGCCGGGCGACCTCCTCGGGCGTCTGGAACAGCGGGCCGACGTCCACGTCGAAGCCGAGGTCGGCGAAGGCCGTGGCGATCACCTTCTGGCCCCGGTCGTGACCGTCCTGGCCCATCTTCGCCACCAGGATTCGGGGGCGGCGGCCCTCCAGCCGCTCGAACTCGGCGCACGCCTCGCGGACCGCGTCCACGCCGGATCCCACCTCCTCGCGATACACGCCGGTGATCGTACGGATCTGTGCCGCGTGCCGCCCGAACACCCGCTCCAGGGCGTCGGAGATCTCCCCGACCGTGGCCATGGCACGGGCCGCCTCGATCGCCAGCGCGAGCAGGTTCCCGTCGCCCGCGGCCCCCTTGGTGAGTGCCGTCAGTGCCTCCTCCACCCGCCCGGGGTCGCGCTCGGCGCGCAGGCGGCGCAGCTTGTCGAGCTGCTGGGCGCGTACGGAGGTGTTGTCGACCTTGAGCACCTCGATGGGCTCGTCGGCGTCGGGCCGGTACTTGTTGACGCCGATGACCGGCTGGCGCCCGGAGTCGATGCGCGCCTGGGTACGGGCGGCGGCCTCCTCGATGCGGAGCTTGGGCAGCCCGGCGTCGATGGCCTTCGCCATGCCTCCGGCGGCCTCCACCTCCTCGATGTGGGCCCATGCCCTGGTCGCCAGCTCGTGGGTGAGCCGCTCGACGTAGTAGGAACCGCCCCAGGGGTCGATCACCCGGCAGGTGCCCGACTCCTGCTGGAGCAGCAGCTGGGTGTTGCGGGCGATCCGCGCGGAGAAGTCGGTGGGCAGGGCCAGTGCCTCGTCCAGCGCGTTGGTGTGCAGCGACTGGGTGTGGCCCTGGGTTGCGGCCATCGCCTCGACGCAGGTGCGGACGACGTTGTTGTAGACGTCCTGGGCGGTGAGCGACCAGCCGGAGGTCTGCGAGTGGGTCCGCAGCGAGAGCGACTTGGGGTTCTTGGCTCCGAACCCGGACACCAGCCGCGACCAGAGCAGCCGGGCGGCCCGCAGCTTGGCGACCTCCATGAAGAAGTTCATGCCGATGCACCAGAAGAACGACAGGCGCGGCGCGAACCTGTCGATGTCCATACCCGCCTGGACACCCGCCCGCAGGTACTCCACCCCGTCGGCGAGGGTGTAGGCGAGCTCCAGGTCACACGTGGCCCCGGCCTCCTGGATGTGGTATCCGGAGATCGAGATCGAGTTGAACTTCGGCATCCTCTCGCTGGTGTACGCGAAGATGTCGGAGATGATCCGCATCGAGGGGACCGGCGGGTAGATGTAGGTGTTGCGGACCATGAACTCCTTGAGGATGTCGTTCTGGATGGTCCCGGCGAGCTGCTCGGGCGCCACCCCCTGCTCCTCGGCGGCCACGACGTAGAGCGCGAGCACCGGCAGCACCGCGCCGTTCATGGTCATCGACACGCTCATCTTGTCGAGGGGGATGCCGTCGAACAGCTGCCGCATGTCGTAGATGGAGTCGATGGCCACGCCCGCCATACCGACGTCCCCGGCGACGCGCGGGTGGTCGGAGTCGTAGCCCCGGTGGGTCGCCAGGTCGAAGGCGACCGACAGTCCCTTCTGCCCGGCTGCCAGGTTACGCCGGTAGAAGGCGTTGGACTCGGCCGCGGTGGAGAAACCGGCGTACTGCCGGATGGTCCACGGCTGGTTGACGTACATGGTCGGGTACGGGCCGCGCAGATAGGGCGCGGCGCCGGGGTAGGTCTCCAGGAAGTCGAGACCGTCGGTGTCAGCGGCGGTGTAGAGCGGCTTGACGTCGATCCCCTCGGGCGTCTCCCACACCGGGCCACGAGGTCCGTCCCCCGTGGCGGGGCCGGGCACCGCCGGTCGCGCACCGAGTTCGATCTCGGAGAAGTCGGGAATCATCGAGCCACCCCCAGGTCGTCGAAGGTCGTCCGGAGCGCGCCGAGCGCGTCGCACCCGGTGTAGAGGTTGGCGTCCACGCCCTCGAACCCGCCCTTTCCTGCCAGCCAGATCCTGCGCGCCCCCGCACCCCTCAGCGCGGCGGCCACCGCCTCGGCGTGTTCGGCGTACAGCCGGTCGCTGGAGCACAGGCACGCGACCTCGGTGCCGGAGGCGGAGAACGCGGCGGCGATCTCGGCGGGGTCCGTCATGGCGCCACCGGCCACGGTGGCGATGCCGCCCGCCTGGAACAGGTTGGCCGCGAACGACGCCCTGGCGGTGTGCGCGGCCACCGGGCCGATGGTCGCCAGGAAGACCTTCGGCCGGCTCGCCTGGGCGTCGGCCAGGTCGCGCAACGCCTCGAACTCCTGCGCGTAGTGCACCCCGGTACTCCCGGTGGACCGGGCCTGCCTGACCAGGGGCCGCTCGGCGAGGTCGGGGAACTCGCTGACGCCGGTGATCGGGTCGAGGCGCCTGGCGATGTCGGCCGAGCGCCGCTCCCAGGTGGCGGCGAGCCGTCCGGCGACGAGCGCGGAGCCTTCGGCCGCCCCGACGCCCCCGGCGCGCTCGATCTCCTGGAACCACTCCCAGGCTCTGGAGGCCAGGTCCTCGGTGAGCCGTTCGACGTACCAGGAGCCGCCGGCCGGGTCGATCACCCGGGCCACACCGGCCTCCTCGACGAGCAGCGACTGGGTGTTGCGCGCGATACGGCGGGCGAAGGCGTCCGGCAGGCCGAGGCGGGCGTCGAAGGGCTGGACGGTCACCGCGTCGGCCCCGCCGGTCCCGGCCGCGAAACAGGCGAGCGTGGTGCGGAGCATGTTCACCCACGGATCGCGGGCGGTCATCATGACCGAGCTGGTCACCGCGTGCTGCCGCTGTCCCTCGTCGGGGGCGCCGCACACCTCGGCGACACGCGCCCAGAGCCTGCGGGCGGCCCGGAGCTTGGCGATGGTGAGGAACTGGTCGGCGGTGGCCGCGTACCGGAACTCCAGCTGCCCGAACGCCTCGGGCACGGTCAGGCCGGCGCCGGTCAGGGTACGCAGCGCGGCGACTCCGGCGGCGAGGGAGCAACCGAGCTCCTCGGCGTCACCGCCTCCCGCGTCGTGATAGACGGTGGCGTCCACCGTGACGGCCCTGAGGCCGGGGTGGTCCCGAACGCAGCGGCGGGCCAGCTCGATCGCGGTCTCCGCGTCGGCGAGCGCGTCGGCTCCCAGGTTCCCCTTCAGCGTGCCGGCCTTCTCACCCGCCAGCCCGAGGAGCACCTCGGCCGCCTCGCGGGTCCGCTTGCCCGCGTCGAGCGTGACCGAGATCAGCTCCAGGTGGACCCGCTCCAGGGCCCGCGGCAGGTCCTCGGGGTCGAGGGTGAGCCACAGTGAGGTGACGCCGTTCTCCAGGTCCGTGAGGATCGCCTCGGAATCGGGCACCTCGTGGCGCTGCCGCACCTCCCAGCCCCCCTCGGGGGCGGAGCCCCTGATGTAGGGGGCGGAGCCGGGAAGGCCGGGATCGCCGGGCAGATCGGACGCGTCGTAGAGCGGTGCGATCGTCACACCGTCATAGGTGGTGGAGGCCAACGCCTCCTCCGGGGAACCGGTCTCGACCCCGGACTTGCGCAATACCCCGAGCGCCAGCTCCCGCCACCGCTCACGCGTGGTCGGTGGGAACTCGGCGGCCGGTCGGGGTTCCTCAGGCGACACCGTCATGCACCGGATACTAAAGGTTGCCGTTTTTCGAACTCCCTCCGGGCTCCGGACAAACATCAACAGGAGGGCCGTCGGAAGGAGCCGAAGGGGGATTCCCGGACCATGCGGAAGAATCCTTACGCAGCAGCCCGAGGTAGCCGTACGAGAAGGCGACCAGCACGTCGACCGCCTCCTCCAGGTCGGGGTAGCGCCCGTCGATGTGGCCGATCGCCATCGCGTTGGTCAGCGCGCCGATCCCGTCGGCGATCATCTCCAGGCGGCGCCTGTCGCTCTCCCGCTCGGTCGGGAAGCCGAACGAGGCCAGGTCCGCGACCAGGTGTGCCCGGTAGGCGGCGGCGGTCTCGACGGCGAACTCCTGGAGCGGCGACGACGGGTCGTGCCGGGTGCGCAGGCCGAGGCGGAAGAGCGCGGGGTGCCCGCAGATGGCCTCCAGCGGTATCCGGAAGGCCTCGCGGTGGCGCTCCCTGTCGTCGGGTGCCTCGCGGGCCCTGCGCCGCGCCTCGCGCATCGCCCCCCGCAGCCGCTCCCCCGCCTGTTCTCCGAGCGCCCGCAGCAACTCCTGCCTGTCCTTGAAGTGCACGTAGAAGCTGGACTGGGCGATCCCCGCCGCCTTTGAGACCTTGACGGTGGTCAGCCCTGCCTCACCCTCCTCGTCGAGGATCGCGAACGCGGCGCGGATGAGACGACGCCTGGTCAGATCCTTGGCCTCGCTCCTGCTCAGGGGTGTGCTCGCCACTGTCGCCTCACTGCCGCCTCGCTTTCCACTCACCGATAATCCTACCGGCGAACCTCCACTCACACCCGGCGCAAACAATCCCCCTCAGAGGCTTGTGCGATTTTTCACCGATAGTGCTATCGGTGAATCACTCTCGGGAGCCTACCTGGAGGAGATGCGCGTGAAACGCCTGACGCTTTCCACGGCGTGGCTCGCCTCGCTGACACCGGCGCTGACACCGGTGCCGGCCGCCTGTAGCGGCGAGCGGCCCCCGCGCCCTCGGACAAGGCTCCGGCGGCGGATCGGTCCCGGCCAGTGGGTGGCCTGTCACTATCCGCAGACCCCCGTGCGGCAGGAGCCACTGGTCAGCTGACGGGTTCCTGCCAGGCCGCGTCCCAGGTGGCGCGGTCGACGGCGCCGGTGACGGGCAGCCCCTTCTCCTTCTGGAACTTCTTGCAGACATCGCTGGAGGCGGGACCGTACAGACCGTCGACGTCGATGTTCCAGCCCCGGTCGCGCATCCGCCGCTGCCAGGTGCGGACGTCCGCACCCTCCATGATCGGCGGCTGCTTGAGCGTGCGGCCGGGAAAGGAGGGGTGCGGTTCCGGCGGGTTGGTGGTCCCGCCGCCGGGACGGGGGGCGCCCCGCTTGACCCACGCGTACAGGGGCTCGCCGGGGCAGCTGGTCGAGTAGCCGTCCCGGTGGCCCTTGATCTCCTTACCCGCCCCGCCCTTGTCCCTGAGGTATTCGACGGCGTCGAGGATGCCGTGCAGGATGCCGTCGGTCGGCTTGGTGAGCCCCGACGAGCCGACCAGGCCGAGCACCGCGTAATGGTCGCTGTTGAGACCGGCGCCGTTGGCGGCCGGCACACGATTCGGCCCCCGGCCCTCGAAGACCTTCCGATGCGGACAGACCAGCATGGAATAACCAACGTCAATCCAGCCATTGCCGTCCATGTGGTGATTCTGGATGGATTTCACCAGGGCAACGCATTTGGCGTGGTCGTTCACGATATCCGGGCTGACCTGGCCGCCCGTGTAGTGGACCTTCACTCCCCGGGTGGAACTGAGCCTGCTGTAGGAACCGCGCGGCTGGCGAGCGCCCCACTCTCGGCGAGTAACAAGATCGATGGCCACGGAACGTCTCCACTGTCTGAGTGATACTGCCCTACCGGAGCGTAATGGTTGATACGACACCGTATGGTGCTGTTAATCAACTGATCTATCGTCGTATCGTCATCTGGGAACGTTCCGGTTGGTCGTCGGGCAGCGAAACAGCCACCCCCCTGACCGCAGCCGGGCGCCCTAAACCAGAAAAGCGCCCGCGGGCCTCTCCTCCCCGCGGCACCTCCCGCTCCGGGCGGGCATGGATGGCCTTGCCCTCATCGTCGCGGCCTCCTCACCCCTGATCGCCCTCGGCTTCGACACCGGCCGCGTTCCCGGCACCGTGTGGACCAGGCCCAAGGACAACACCCTGACCTGCACCTCGAAGGACGTTCCCGGTCTGGTCACCGGGACCGGCGACCGGGCCGGGAACCGAACACGCCCTGGCCGGTCATGATGCCGACCACGACCACCACCGCTCCCAGCGGCTGGTTCCACGTCAGCGCCTCGCCCAGGACGAGCACCCCGAGGACGACACCCACCAGCGGGGTCAGGTACGTCACCGTCGAGGCGGCCGTCGCCCCCCAACGGGCGATGACCGTGGTGTTCCAGATGTAGGCGAGCCCCGTGCCCAGGATGCCCAGGGCGGCCATGCTCGCCACGACGGGCAGGTCCAGGCGCACGGGACCGCCTGCCAGCAGCGGGCTCAGCGCGAGCATGACCAGGGCCGCCACGCTGATCTGGGCGGCGGCGATCGTGGGGGCGTCGTAGCCGTAGGAGACCACGAAGCGCCGTGTGTAGGCGAAAGCCAGGCCGTAGCAGAACGTCGCCCCCAGGCAGGCCGCCTGCGCCCACCCGGGGCCGGCGGCCCCGGTCAGGTTCCACGGGGCCAGGACGACGACGACACCGGCCGCACCCAGCAGCAGACCGAGCACCCCCGCCGCCCCCAGGCGCTCCTGCCGGAGCGCGGCCAGGGTCACGAACATCGTCATCAGCGGCGTCGTGGCGTTGTAGATGCTGGAGAGTCCCGAGGGGATGTACTGCCCGGCCCAGGCGAACAGCAGGAACGGCACCACGCACAGCAGCAGTGCGACCACCCCCAGATGCGCCCAGAGCCTCGCCTGCCTCGGCCACCGCCGGCGGGTGACCAACATGATCACGTTGAGCGTGAGCGCTCCCAGCGCGAGACGGCCCAGCACCGTCTGAACGGGAGACAGCCCGGTGAGAGCGACCTTGATGAACAGGAAGCTGGCCCCCCAGGTCAGGGCCAGCGCGAGATATTGGGCAAGCACGGACCGGCTCGCCGGGGACGGTACGGCGTCGATCGCCCGCACCTGTGGAGATGCTGAGGAGGTTCCTTCACGGGTCACCGGAGCAGTCTCACCAGGCCCAGGTCATGTGTCCAATGAGTTACCCCGGCAGTGTGATGAGATGTCCTCATGAGTGCCACGGTCGCGCAGCTCCGAGTCTTCACCGCCGTGATCACGAACGGCGGATTCGGCGTGGCCGCCGAGGAGCTGGGCATGTCCCAGTCGGCGGTCTCCCACGCGCTCGCCGCGCTCGAGCGCGCTCTCGGCGCACCGCTGGTGCTGCGGCACGGAGGCGTGGGGCCCACGGCCCTGGGGGCGACGATCCTGCCGCACGCCCAGGCGGCGCTCGCCTCGGTCGCCGCCATCGACGAGGCCGTCTCCGCACATCTGGGGCAGCACACCGGAGTCGTCCGCGTCGCCGCCCCGCCCACGGTCTGCTGCGGGCTGCTCCCCCAGCTCATGCGGACGTGGCGCGCGGAGCTCCCCGGTGTCGAGGTGCAGGTCTTCGAGGGCGACGACGACGAGCTGTCCCCCTGGCTGGAGACCGGAGTCGTCGACGCCGCGATCCTCGTCGATCCGGTGCCCCCGCCTCCCGCGCATGTGGTGGTGGGCCGCGACGCCTTCCACGCGGTGGTCCGCGCCGACCACCCCCTGGCCGGTCAGGAACACATCACGATGGCCGAGCTGGTGGAGGATCCGCTGCTCGTCTCCAAGGGGGGCTGCGAGCCGCAGACCCGCATCCTGTGTTCCCTGGCGGGCGTCCCCTACGCTCCGGCCCAGCATGTGCGCGAGCTCGGCACGCTCATCGGCATGATCGCCGCGGGTATCGGCGTCTCGACGGTTCCCGACCTCGGCCGCGGTCTTCTCACCCCCGGGCTCATCATGATCCCGCTGAAGCCGTCCCTGACCCGCGCCCTCGTCCTCACCGGCCCGCTGACCCGCCCGCCGAGCCCCCTGGTCGACGCCCTGCTCCGCACCGCCCCCGAGGCTCCCGCGCCGCCGGTGGCCCCCTGAGCCCGGCCCCCTTGCGAAAACCCATCGACCGGCGGACGCCCCAAGAGGATCATTACCGCCATGTCCGTACTCAAGGAGGTCCACTTCTCCCCGGAGCCCCGCCCGGTGGAGCTGCCGATGAGGATCTGGCTCGACGACGCCGACTCCGCGGTGGATGTGATCGACGCCCTCGCGCTGTCGCCGTTCGCCACCGGGGTCCAGCCGTGGTCGTGCACCGCGAACCTGGAGCGGGTCCGCCCCGACGCCTCCCTCGCCCCCTCCTCCGGGACGCTCCTCCGGGCGGCGACGGAGAAGGACGGCCGTGACTCGCGGCTGCTGTGCGGGGAGGGCTGGACGCTGCGCGTGGTCCGCCACCGCAACCGCGCCGCCACGGTCAGCGTGACCGCGGTCGACGAGGAACTGGCCCGCTCGGTGATCGACGAGATCATCAAGGACGCCGAGGAGCCCGCTCCCGAGAGCGACCACGTCGAGATGGGCTTCTGGTGGCAGGGATCCCACGGCAGCCGCCGCTCGGAGAAGCCGATCACCGCCTCCCCCTGGGCGGAGATCTCCGGCAACTACGCCAGGTCGGTCGGCGAGCGGCTGTCGCGGCTGATGTCCGTCACCGCCTCCGACACGCACGGCAGGCTGGTCCTGCTGCACGGCCCGCCGGGCACCGGCAAGACAACGCTGCTGCGCACGCTCGCCCACGAGTGGCGGTCGTGGTGCCAGGTCGACTGCGTACTCGACCCGGAACGGCTGTTCCACTCCCCCGGCTACCTCATGGAGGTCGCGGTCGGCTTTGACGACGACGACGGTAAGCGGTGGCGGCTCCTGGTGCTGGAGGACTGCGACGAGCTGATCAGATCCGGCGCCAAGGAGGCCACGGGACAGGGCCTGTCACGCCTGCTCAACCTGACCGACGGGCTCCTCGGCCAGGGCCGTGACGTCCTGGTGGCCATCACCACCAACGAGGACCTGGCCCGTCTCCACCCGGCCGTCACCCGCCCGGGCCGCTGCCTCGCCCAGATCGAGATCGGTCCTCTCCCCTACGACGAGGCCGCCCACTGGCTCGGCGGCACCGAAGGGCTCTCTCCGGCCGGTGCGACCCTCGCCGAGCTCTTCGCGCTCCGCGACGGCGCGTTCAGCCGCACGACCGTCCCCGAGAACACCGGCCTCTACCTCTGACCTCCCGCCGTGCGGGAGGTGTGGCAGACCGGCGGGCCCGGCACGTCCATCCGTAACCAGACGACATGACAGGCCGCGGCGGCGCACCGCCCCGTCCGTCCGGGGCGAGACGGTGTGAGGCTCGGCGGCGCACGGTTCCCACCCGTGCGGAACGGAACGGGACGAGCCGCGACGACACGCCCGCCCCTGAGGGAACGGGCAATGCCCGCATCACTCTCCGGCCGTTACGCGAACAATTCGGGGAACACCGCTTGTTGGTCCGCCAGGACGATGGAACGGGCCAATGGCGGTCAAGGGGCAAACGGGGTCCGCGGCTCCCGCTCGCTCACAATGCGAGACGCCCGAAATCATGCGGTCCGCGCGGCGCGCCTCGCCTCACCCGAGAGTGTCGGGACCACGCCCCAATGTGATCGACCATGTGTCGGTGACCGCCTTCGAACGCATCCGGATCTAGCCGGCCGGCAAAACCGGGGACACCCGGCCCGCATTCCAGAGCGCGAGGAAGTCATTTGTCCTACGGAAATCCTGCAACACGTTCGGTGACAGACACCGGGCATGCGTGAATTGTCCGACGAACCTCCGGAGCGGGTCCCACAGCGCCCCTCCGCCGCCGTCCCCCTCCCGGCGGACCCGGTCCGCTCGCCGCTCCCCGCCGGGATCTCATCCCGGCAGCTGCCCCGACCAGCGAAAACGGGACGGAGGACACACCCGCACACCGGGAGGACAGCACGGCCGACACGATGGAGCCCTCGAAACGAACGACAGTGGAACGATGGCCCCGAACGCCCCCAAGTGGCCGAAGTCGTTTTTTTCACGGCGACCAGGGTGGAAACCACCCGGAGGTCACGAAACTCCAAAGCGCTCGGACACCTCCATCCAGAAAACCCGCCGGGGCAACCGACAGATCCCGGGATACAAGACACCAAGGGGATCCCGGCGCCGCCGTCGTTTTTAATCCCTCGCCGGCGGGAAGCATTTCCCAATGACGTGGAGACGCCGGAGTTCGGCCTTGGGTAATTAACCTGAGCAAGTGGATCTCCGGCGGACAGGGTTTCCCGGCGCGACAGCGAAAGGAGAGGCTAGAGTTTTACTACCGGGGAAGAGACGCGGGAGCCATCGTCGGCCGGGTTCACAGCCGCACACTCTGGCGCCAAGATTAAGGAGTGACACAATGGCACGTCAGCAAGTCGTCACGTTCACCGATGACATCACCGGGAAGCGGGCGGACGAGACCGTCTCGTTCGGCCTGGACGGGACCGCCTACGAGATCGACCTGAGCGCGAAGAACGCCACAAAACTCCGCGAGGCCCTTAAGCCCTTCCAGTCCGCCGCCCGCAAGGCGAGCACCTCCCTGGGCCGCAAGGGCCGGGCGAAGGGTTCCGGCGGCAGCCGCGAGCGGAGCGCCGAGATCCGGGCGTGGGCGAAGTCCCACGGAATCGAGGTGAGTGAGCGCGGGCGCATCGGGGGAAAGGTCGCCGCGGCCTTCGCGGCGGGCGACCCCAGCGTGGCCAAGGCGGCGACCAAGAAGGCCCCGCAGACCACATCCGGCCAGTAGCGGCCAGGCTCCCGGCCCCTCCTGGAGGTAGCGGCGTCACAGCCGACCGGGAGTACATGAAGCGAACCTCGAGGTGCCCTTCCCGCTCCGGAGGGGTATGCACCCTTGGTCCTGTATTTGGGCCATAGTCTCCGGGGGGCGTTCTTCGATGAGTGAGGTCACACAGATCTGCTCGGACCTGATCAGATTCGACACCACCAATCCCGGCCCCGGCGAACGTCCGGCGGCCGAGCACGTCGCCACCCTGTTGTCGGAGGCCGGCATCGAACCGGTGGTGTTCGAGTCGGCCAGGCACAGGACCAGCGTGGTCGCCAGGATCCCCGGCGACTCACCCGACGCCCTGCTGATCCACGGCCATCTCGACGTGGTCCCCGCCCACGCCTCCGACTGGCAGGTTCATCCGTTCTCCGGGGAGGTCTCCGGCGGCTGCGTCTGGGGCCGGGGCGCGGTCGACATGAAGGGCACCCTGGCCATGACGCTCACCCTGGTCCGCGAGTGGGCACGGCGCGGGGTACGGCCTGGGCGGGACGTGGTGCTGGCGTTCCTCGCCGACGAGGAGGCCACCGGCGAGTACGGCGCGCGATACGCGGTGCGACACCACCGCGAGCTGTTCGACGGCTGTACCGAGGCGATCAGCGAGTCCGGCGGTTACAGCGTCGAGGCTCCCGGAGCACGGATCTACCCGGTCGCGGTGGGCGAGCGCGGTACCGCCTGGATGAGACTCACCGCGACCGGCGTCGCGGGCCACGGCTCCCGCCCGCCGGTGGACAACGCGGTGGCCGAGCTCTGCCATGCCATGTCCCGGATCGCCTCTCACCGCTGGCCGGTGCGGCTGACGCCCGAGGTGGCGACGCTGATCGAGAGCCTGTCGGACATCCTCGGCGAGCGCATCGACCTCGACCGGCTGGAGGAGGAGGCCGAACGGCTCGGCCGGATCGGCTCCCTGTTCGGGGCACAGATCCGGAACTCGGCGAACCCGACGATGCTCCAGGCGGGCTACAAGGTCAACGTGGTTCCCGGCACCGCCGTGGGCCACGTCGACGGGCGGTTCCTGCCGGGGGGCCGGGAGGAGTTCCTGGAGACGATCGACCGCCTGCTCGGTCCCCGGGTGAGGAGGGAGTTCGTCAACCTGGAGGACGCCCCCTCCGCCCCGATGGACTCGCCCTTCTTCGAGCGGCTCGGCGCGGCCCTGGTGGCCGAGGACCCGGCGGCGCGACCGGTGCCGTACGTGATGTCCGGCGGCACGGACGCCAAGTCCTTCGCGAGGCTCGGCATCAGGGGTTACGGCTTCGCCCCGCTGATGCTCACCCCGGAACTCGACTACTTCGGCATGTTCCACGGCGTGGACGAGCGCGTTCCCGTCGAGGGCCTGGAGTTCGGCGTCCGCGTCCTGGATCGCCTCCTCGCCTCCCCCGCGGGTGGCAGCACCAATACCGGATAAAACAGGGCGCTCCCCATCACGATCGAGCCCTGCCGGGTACTTCCGAATACATGCCGGACCCGGCCCGCCTGAAACTGGGGCATCATGGCTCACGTGCCGACTCTCATATACCCCTCGGTGACCGGCCGATCTCCTGACGAGACGCGAACGCTGGTGCGGCGCCATCCCACTCCCCTCGGGAATGCCATCGAACCATCCCGCGCGAGCGATGGGCGGGCATCCGGCACCGCCCCGGAAAGTGGTGCGGATCGGGAGCGTCGAGGTGAATGAGAACGGCACGGGGCTGCCCGCCTGGCACGAGGGCGGCACCCCCCCGTCGGGCACCCGGCCGGACCTGCCGGGGACGCGACCGGACTCGGCCACCGGCCTGCGTGCAGCCGACGGCAAGGTCGCTGCAAGCGCTCCACCCGATGATGACGAGGTGACGCGCGACGGAGGCGACCAGGCGATGGGCCGGACAGTGACCGAGGAGCGCAGGACCGGACTGATGGACCGCCTGCGCAAGGATCTGAGAAATCCCCTGTTCCTACAGGGCTACGCATTGATGATCAATACCGGGATCACCGCCGTGCTGGGCCTCGGCTACTGGTTCCTCGCCACGCACCTGTACACCGCCGCCGCGTTCGGTGAGGGCCAGGCCGTGATCAGCGCGATGCGGCTGTTCGCCTCTCTGACCGGGCTCGCCTTCGCGGGCGCGCTGGCCAGGTTCATCCCGGTGGCCGGCCGCCGCACCGCCGAGTTCGTCCTGCGCGGCTACGCGATCGCCGGTGCCACCGGCCTGGTGGCGGCGTTGGGGTTCCTGCTGACGTTGCCGGTGTGGGGGGCGGTCTACGCCGACCTCGCCGGGTTCGGCCCCGGACTGTTCTTCCTCGTCTCGGTTCTCGTCTGGACGGTCTTCACCCTCCAGGACGTGACCCTGGCCGGGCTGCGCAAGGCCGTCTGGGTGCCGGTCAACAGCCTGGCGTTCGGCCTGGTCAAAATGGGCATGCTCGCCGCGCTCGCGGTCGCGCTGCCGGAGGGCGGCCTCTTCGGCGGGATCTTCGTCTCGTGGATCGTGCCGACGGCCATGGCGCTGATCCCGATCAGCTGGTTCATCTTCGGCGTCATCATCCCCAAGCACGTCAAGAACACCGAGGAGAGCGCCGCGAACCCGCCGCGCCTGCGCGAGGTGGGGCGTTTCCTGGCCGGAGACTTCCCCGGCGCGTTCTCCATCCTGCTGATCCTCTATCTGGTCCCGGTCATCATCGCGGGCTGGCTCGACGACGCGCCGACGTTCGGCTACTTCTCGATAGCCCACACGCTGGGCTCCATGATCGGGCTGCTGGCGGCCAACATGGCGGTGTCTCTGACGGTCGAGGGGTCCTTCAACGCCGCCCGGCTGGCGCAGAGCGTGCGCAACGCGCTGCGCCGCACCTTCCTGATCGTCGGACCGGTCATCACGGTGGTCGTGGTCGGCGCGCCCCTGATCCTGAGCGTGTTCGGCCCCGGGTTCGCCGAGGCGGGCACGCCGCTGCTCCGCCTGATGGCGATCGCCGTGCTCCCCCAGACGGTGATCGAGATCTGCCTCAGCATGCTGCGCGCGCAGAGCGAGGCCCGCAAGCTCGCACTCATCCAAGTCGGAATGGCGGTGCTGGTCCTCACCTCAATCGCCCTGCTGTTCCCCCTCTTCGGGATCGCCGCGGTGGGCTACGCGATGCTCGGCAGCCAGCTCCTGGTCGCGCTACTGATCCTCCCGAACATCCGCAGAGTGATCAACCACGGCAAGGCGTCCCAGGTTGTCGCAGGTTAGGGACGGCGTGGCTCTGTTTGCAGTCTTGATCTCGCACGTGATAAACGGTCTCCAGTGACTCCTGAGCACATTGTGGCGAAGCGGACAGGCCGCCGCTGTCTTCCACTGCCCTCCAACCGTCTGGGCCTGTATCTGGCCCTGCGGCACTGGTGCAGCCCCGGCCAGCGGTTGCTGATGTCGCCGCTGTCGGCCGACGAGATCCTCTTTCTCGTGCTCGCCGCCGGGCTGCGCCCGGTCATCGCCCCGCTCTCCTCCGACGACGGCAACATCGACGCGGGCGCCGTCGACCTCGACACGGTCGACGCGGTGCTGACCACCAACCTGTACGGCCTGCCGGACCGGGTGACGGCGTTCACGGGCAAGATCCTGATCGAGGACGTCGCGCACGCGATGGAGACGAGCGTGCACGGCAGGCCGCTGGGCACCTTCGGGGTGGCGGGCGTGTTCAGCCTGTCCAAGCACGCCGGAGCGGGTTCCGGCGGGGTGATCGCGGTCGAGCACCTGGAGGACCTGCGCACCCTGGAGCGCGACCGTGACCGGCTGCTGCAGCCGGGTGCCTTCAGGAAGGAGATCCACAGCGTGCTGACCTCGGTGGGCCGGCACGCCGCGCTGCGCCTGAACATGGTCCGCCCGGCGCTGAGGGCGATGCGCGCGTTCGGCATGGAGGAGGAGCGCGAGGGCTACCGGATCGCCCCGCGCCCGGCGGATCTGGTCAGGGCGCTGGAGTACGCGCCGCAGCTACCGGCGTTCGACTCCTGGGTCCAGGCCGACCTGCACGACTACCGGGCCAGGCGCGGCCACCTCTCAAGCTGGTACCAGTCGAGGCGCCTGCGGACGCTGCCCAGGCAGCGGTCGCGGCGGATCGCCGGCGTCTCGGCGCTGGCCGCGCTGCCCAGCGTGGCGCCGGCCGTCCACCGGCACCTGGATCAACCGCTGTTCCGGGTCCCGCTGCTGGTCTCGGGCCGGGACGAGGCCATCGCCGAGCTGGAGCGACACGGGGTCGCCACCGGATACCTCTACGACCCGCCGTACGACAGCTACCTGCCCGGGTTCACCAGTCCCTCGCCGGAGCCCGAGATCGCGCACTGGTGGGGCCGGCACGTGCTGCCGGTCGATCCGCTCTACGCCCACCGCGCCCTGCCGGTCGTCGAACGGCTCGTCCCGGCCATCCCACCCACCCCTCCCCGGGTTCCCCCGGTGCTGCCGAGTCCGACCGTCTCCGATATCGCTTAGTAGGTAAGTCAATATTTAGGTAGATTTACTGCATTGGGCGGCGGCAGGGGGGCGCTGCCCGGTTCCGGGACGGTTCCCGCGCTCCGTGACACACGCCACCCATGTCCATGGGCCGGTCGGATCGCGCGTGCTCCACCCCGAGGACGACGTTCAGTTCCTCAGCCCGGGCTTCGAGAAAGGATCACCTCCTCGTGAACGGTAGGTTGACGCGCACTGTAGGCACGGTCGCCGGTCACCCCGGCGCGGCGGGAGGGGCTGCATGAGGGTCAACGTCATCCGGCCGGCGGAGCTGGGCCCGGATGAGGTCGCGGCCTGGCGCGAGATGCAACGCTCCAGCGCGCACCTTGCCAACCCCTTCCTCAGCCCGGACTTCACGATCGCGATGGGTGAGGTCCACACCGAAGCGCGGGTGGCGGTGATCACCGAGTCGGACGGGCCCGTCGGGTTCTTCCCCTTCGAGCGGCACGGCGGCGGGGTGGGCGCCGCCCTGGGCGGATGGGTCTCGCTCTCCCAGGGCGTGGTCCACGTGCCCGGCGCCGAATTCGACTCCAACACCCTGCTCAAGGAGTGCGGGCTGAGCGTGTGGGAGTTCGGCTGCATGGTCGATCACCAGCCCTGGTTCCAGCCGTTCGAGACGCTCAGGCAGGAGGCCGTGGTCCTCGACTTCGCCGACGGCTACCCGGCCTTCCTCGACGAGCTGCGCGAACGCTCTCCGAAGTTCGTCAAGAGCACCCTGTACAAGAAACGGAAGCTGGGCCGCGACACGGGCGAGATCACCTCCGAGTTCGCGGTGCGCGACGCGGAGCAGTTCCGGCTGCTGCGGGAGTGGAAATCGGCCCAGTACCAGCGGATGGGCCGCCCCGACCGCTTCGCCAAGTCATGGGTCGTGGAGCTGACCGAGCGCCTGCACGCCGTCGACACCCCCGACTTCGCCGGGCCGCTGTCCATGCTGTACGCGGACGGCAGGCCCGTCGCGGGCCACTTCGGGCTGCGCACCGGCACGATGATGATCGGCTGGTTCCCCGCGTACGACCCCGACTACGCCAAGTACTCCCCCGGCCTGATCCAGCACCTGCATATGGTCGAGGCCGCCGCGAAGATCGGTGTCAGCTCGCTGGACCTCGGCATCAGTAACGGCTCGGAGTACAAGGACGCACTGTGCAGCAGGACGGTTCCAGTCACCGAGGGCATCGCGCGCCGCCGTTCGGCCGGCGCGGCGGCGCACTGGCTACGCACCACACCGGTCCGCCGCGTGCGGCGGTTCATCCTTGACAGCCCGGCCCTGTACGGCGCCGCCGACAGGGCCATGAAACGGTACGGGCGGCTGCGCACCCGGGGGAAGGCCCAGTGAGCGGGCAGAACGGCGGCCGCGAGCTTGAGGCGGCCATGCGAGACCGGATCGGCCAGGAGTGCCTGCACGTGCCCTCCGCCAGGTTCGGTCTGCTCCTGGCGCTGCGTCACTGGTTCGAACTTGGCGACCAGGTGCTCATCTCACCGACGAACTGCGAGACCGTGCTGTTCATCGTGCTGGCCGCCGGGCTGGAACCGGTGATGGCGCCGGTCTCCTGGCGCGACGGCAACATCGACGTCCCCAACATCGACTGGAGCGGCCTGGCCGGTGTCGTCACCACGCACCTGTACGGCCAGCCCGACCGGGTGACCGAGCTGCGGGCCGAGTGCGACCGGCGCGGCGTGATCCTCCTCGACGACGCGGCACACGCCATGCAGACGACGGTGGACGGCCGCCCCGCGGGCACGTTCGGCACCGCCGGGGTGTTCAGCCTCGCCAAGCACGGACGGGCGATGTCCGGCGGGTTCCTCACCGCGCGGGACCCGGCCGCGCTGCCCGAGCTGGCCCGGGCCAGGGACGAGTCGCTGCTCCCCGGCGGGGCCCGCGCCCAGCTGCTCGGCACGCTGCGGCCCGTGCTGCGCGAGACGATCTACCGCACCGGGCTGGTCCGGCCGATGTGGCACGCCCTTAAAGCGCTCGGCCTCGTCCAGTGGACCGGCCACCGCTGCCCGCCCCGCGAGAAGGAACTGCGCGCGGCCCTCGCCGGCGATCCGGTAGACCTGCGCGCCATGGACCACTGGCTGCGGATCGACCTCGACGACTGGCGGATCCGCCAGGGGCCGCTGCTCCGCCGCTACCAGCGCTCCCGCTTCCGGGTGATCGACCGCGAGCGCGACCGGCGGATGGCCGGGGTCGAACTGCTGCGTACCCTGCCCTGGGCGGCCGAGGGTGTCCGCGACGCGGCGCCGCAGCCGCTGCTGCGGGTGCCCCTGCTGGTCGAGAACCGCGACGAGGTGGTCGCCCGGCTGGAGAGCCGGGGCGTGGTGCCCGGCTTCATCTACGACCCTCCGCTGGACGACTACCTGGAACTGGTGCCCGAGGGGCCGT
The DNA here is from genome assembly GCF_053592655.1 of Streptosporangium sp. NPDC002607. Classification (NCBI taxonomy): domain Bacteria; kingdom Bacillati; phylum Actinomycetota; class Actinomycetes; order Streptosporangiales; family Streptosporangiaceae; genus Streptosporangium; species Streptosporangium sp. NPDC002607. Next base: position 230,156 of record NZ_JBSFWD010000003.1, on the reverse strand, counting down.
CCTCGGAGATCGCCCGCTGGTGGACCGGCCACGTCCTGCCCGTCGATCCGCTCCGCGCCACCCGCATGGCCGGCTTGCTGACCGAACTCGACGTCCGCCCCGCCACGCGCCCGTTCACGGCGTCGCAACAGCCCGCCTGAGCAGGTCGCGAGCCTCCTCCCTCGGGGGGAGGCCCGCCGTGTCGCCGGGGGTCTCCACGATGCGGGCGGCCAGCAGGGTGCCGAGGGCGGCTGCGCCGCCGGGGGAGCCGCCGGACAGGCGGTCGGCGAGATAGCCGCCGAGGAACGCGTCGCCGGCGCCGACGGGATCCCGCACGACCCGGGCGGCGCCGGCCAGGTCGCCCTGCGTCATCTCGGCTCCTACCTGGTCTACGACCCGGCCGACGGCTCCTTCCGCGACGTGACCGGTGCCGTACGGACAGTGCCCGTCACCCCCGGAGCGGGCGAGCCCATAGGGGTCATCGGCTGACGCGAGGGCACCCCGGCGGGGTGCCCTCCCGGCGACCGGCCGAGCCCCGAACTCTCACCTGGCACCGGCCAGGCTGCCCGCGCGCACCCCGGCCAGTTCGAGCACCAGCTCGAACCAGACCTTGTTGGCCCCCGCCTCCCTGACCAGGCCCCAGCGGTGGGCCAAGGCCTCCAGCAGGGGCAGGCCGCGGCCCCCCGTCGCGTCCGCCGAGGCGTGGCAGACGCAGGGAGCCTGTGAGGAGCCCTCGTCCTGGACGCAGACCCGCACGCCCGTCGCCGAGTAGGCCACGGTGACCGTGAACGCCCCACCGTCCCCGGACCGGGAGTGGATCACCGCGTTGGTGGCGATCTCACTGGTCAGCAGGACACAGTCGTCGTGGAGGGGATGGTCTCGCCCCAGGGTCATCGAGACCAGGCGGCGGGCTCTGACCACCTGGTCCGGGGAACCCGCAAGGCGGAGAACCCATTCGCTTCCGTCGTGCTCCGACGAGTCCATATGTCCCCTCCGATACCGTTCCTGCCTTTGGGAAGACGCGGAGCTCGAAAGGGAAGATGTCTCGGAAAAGTAGGAATGCGATCACTTACCGGATAGACAGGTGGGGCTTGCCAGACGGGCCTTCAGCTGCATGCCCGCACCTGCCGTACCGTGCGGTTTCACCCGTCACATCCGGTGCCAGCGGGCCTCGAAGAAACAGTAGACCGCGAACAGCAGCAGGCCGATCGCGACGACCCCGAGCAGCCACGGACCGGCCGGGGTGTCGGCCAGCGAGCGCAGCGTCGAGTCGATGCCCTTGGCCTTGTCGGGGTCGTAGGTGATCGCGGCCTGGATGACGAAGACACCGGCGACCGCGGCGATCACACCGCGGGCGAGGTAGCCGGCCATGCCGAGTTTCTCGGCGAGGTCACGCGCCTTCGGCGGCATCTCGCCGGTGCGCAGGTCCTGGAGGAACCTCTTCTTCCAGCCCTTGTGGATCCAGTAGGCCCCCAGGGCGATAACCCCCAGACCGACCAGGCCCACGATGAACTGCCCGGCGGGCAGCTCCATCAGCTTGGCCGTGAGGTCCTTGGACTGACTGTCCGTTGAGCTTCCCGAGTCTCCGCGCAGCACGACACCGAGCAGCGTGGCCACGATCAGCCCGTAGACCACCGCGCGCGCCGCCGACTCCACCCGGTCCTTGGTCTGTCCCCGGCCGATGACGGCCTCCGACAGCTGCCAGAGGACCAGGGCCGTGAAACCGACGACCATGAGCCAGAGCAGCGCCATGCCGAACGGCTGCTCGGCCACCGTCTCGATGGCCCCGGTCTTGTCGGCCTCCTTACCACCGCTTCCACCGCCGAAGGCGATCTGCAAGGCCAGAAAACCAATCAGCCCGTAGAGGACTCCCCTGCAGGCCATACCGACCCGTGCCAACCTGTCCAGCGTCTGACTGTTGGCCGCTCTGTGAGCGGCACCTGCCACCTGAGTCTGAGGGCTGTTCATGGCTATGCGCACTAACCCGCGGACGGCCGGATAAACCTTACTGCTCGGGCATGGCGTCCAGCCTGCGCAGGATGACCCCCTCGCGCAGCGCCCACGGGCACACCTCCAGCTGGGCCACGCCGAACAGGTCCATGGTGGCGTCGGCGACGATGGCTCCGGCGGGCAGTTGCGGCGCCCGCCCCTCCGACACCCCGGGCAGCTCGACCCTCTCCCCCGTGCTCATCCTGGCCAGCCGGTCGGTCCACCCGACCAGGTCCGCATGCCCGAGCACCCGGCGTACGTTCACCCCCTCGTGCGAGGGCGCCGCGCCGGCGATCCTCGCGAGCTGCCTGAACGTCTTGGACGTCGCCACCGCGTGATCGGCCTGGCCGTACCGCGACACCTTGCCCACCACGCGGGCGATCTCGGCCCGCACGTACCTGCGCAGTGCCCGCACCTCGTCGGCCGGCGGCGGGTCGGCGGTGAAGCGGTCGCGGGTGAGACGGCCGGCCCCCAGCGGCAGCGACACCGCCACGTCGGGCTGCTCGTCGATCCCCGAGGCGATCTCCAGCGACCCGCCGCCGATGTCCAGCACCAGCAGCCGCCCGGAGGACCACCCGAACCAGCGGCGCACCGCCAGGAACGTCAACCTCGCCTCGTCCTGGCCGGACAGCACCTCGATGTCGACCTGCGTGTCGGCCTTGATCCCGGTGAGGACCTCCTCACCGTTCACCGACTCCCTGATCGCGGAGGTCGCGAAGGCCATGAGGTCCTCGACCCCCTTGTCCTCGGCGATCCGCAGCGCCTCCTCGACGAACTCCCGCAACCGCGTCGCGCCCTGTGCCGACAGGCGGTTGCCCTCGTCCATGTGCTCGGAGAGCCTCAGCTCCTCCTTGTGGGAGTACGCTGGCAGCGGCCGGGCCCCCCGATGTGCGTCCATCACCAGCAGGTGGACCGTGTTGGAACCGATGTCGAGAACGCCCAGTCGCATGGGATGAAGCTACTACCCCTCGAAGCCTCGCCCGCCGGGGGTTCGTACATGAACACTCACCGCGTATCCACCGCCGTCGTAGGGTGCGCCGTCCCATGTCGCCAGGCGCCGCAGCGGGGCGAGCCCCGAGGCCTGGCACCAGGCGTCGTAGTCGGCCAGGGTGACCGTTGCGGAGGCGAGTGGGAGGTGCGCGGCGTCCAGCCCGAACCCGCTCACCAGAAGCCCGCCGGGGCGCAGCAGTGCCGCGAGCCCGGCGACGGTCCGCGCCTCGGTCCCGGGGGCCAGCAGGGGGATGACGTTGCCCGCGGCGACGACCATGTCGAAGCGCTCGCCCTGCCCACGCCGCTCGCCGGACACGGCCCGTTCCGCGAACTCCGCGGAGCCGCCGAGGTCACCGAGGTCGCTGAGGTCGGCCAGGATCCAGGGCAGCTCCGGCGCGGTCCGCCGGGCGACCTCCAGCATGGACGCGTCGAGGTCGACGCCCACGCAGTCGTATCCCAGCTCCGCCAGCCGGATCGCCACCCGCCCGGTGCCGCACCCGGCGTCCAGCACCCGCGCGCCCGGCGGCAGCAGCCCCGCGCACAACCGCGCCTCACCGTGCGTGTCCGCCCCCGACTCGGCCAGCCTGGCGAACCTCGCCGCGTACCGCTCCCCGGCGTCATCTCCCGCGATGTCCGCCCAGCGGCTTCTCTGTTCCATCGGATCAGGGTCCCATCCCCTGTGGGAGCCGCTCACAGCGGCCAGGCCGAACACGGGCCCGCGAAGGCGTTCGTGGATTCGTGGATACCACCACACGCCACCTGTCCATAGGGCTGTCCGGATGCGGCCACTATAAGAAACAGATCTTGTCAATATGGGCGATTACTGCGAATACTTGCGATTTGTTCTTATTCGCGAGAGAGGCCTGTAATGAAGCGCGTTATCGTTCACAAACCTGGCACCGTCACGCTCAGTGGTACCGCAAGTGCCAAGCATGTCGGCTGAGACGAATCGCAGCACCGGCGTCCAGCAGTGGGCGCCGGCCCCCAGCACAACATAGCCATATATCATCGAATATCATCTAAATCGACTTAGAGGAGTCCGGTGAGTCGGGGAGCCCAACCGCCAGAAAACCCGTCTCTTCCCGTGCCGCCACCGCTCGTGGTGGACGCTGACCGGTACCTGCGCGGACCCTACACCGCGGGGGGCGCGCTCGTCGCCGCCCTGGTGCCCACGGCCCGGCCCGAGCTCGTCGCCCGTTACGACATCGAGCTGCGCGCGGCGGCCCCCGACCTGCAGGACCTGGTTCCCGACCGGCGCCGCTCCGTGGCCGCGAGCCTGCCCAGCGCGGAGCGGATCCTGGTGCACGCGCCGCGGCGCACGCTGCGCCTGGCTAACGGCCTGGCCGAGTTCGTCCGCGAGCACCTGGCCGAAACCGGCCCACGGACGCTGGTCGTCGAGAACGTCGACCGGGCCGACCCCACCGACCTAGAACTCCTGACGGTACTGCGGCGCCGCGTCCCCGCGGAGTCGCTGACCGTGGTGACCCGCCGGGGGACCACCGTCGAGGACCAGCTCAGCGAGGAGGAGCACGGCGCCCTCGCCGACGAGCTGGAGCGGGAGGGGACGATCGGCCCGCGGCTTGGAGCGGTCCCCTACCACCGCGAGCGCGGCGGCGACACGTCGAAGGCGCTGGAGGCGTTCCTGTTCGCGGTGCAGTGGTGCCTGGATGCGGGCTGCCATGACGCCGTGGTGGATCTCGGCAGGCGCGCCCTGCGCCTCGCCGACCCCGAAGGCGACACCGGGACCTGGTGGCGGCTCCTGCACAGCACCGCGACCGCGCTGGCCGCGCTGGGCAGGGAGGACGAGTCCGAGGACCTGTTCGACCTGGCCAGGCGGGAGAGCATCTCCCCCGCCGTCCACGCCTCGGTCGCCTACGCCACCGGAATGCTGAAGGTACGCCACCATGACCAGGCCCGGCGCGATCCGGATGCCGCGCTCGCGCTGGTGAACCAGGCGATCGCCATCTCCTCGCTGCTGCCCGACCCGCGCGAGCGGGCGTTCAAGCTGGGGTTCGACCTCAACGGCCGGGCACTGGTGGAGGTACGGCGAGGCCGCCCCGCCAAGGCACTGGAGCTGGTCTCCGAGGCCGTCGCCCTGGCCGACCGCGACCTGCGGCCCGGCGAGCACCCGATACACCGGCTGGTGCTGCTGGCCAACAGGGCGCAGCTCACCGTGATGCTGGGCCGCCCCGAGGAGGCGCTGGAGGATCTGGACGCGGTGATCGCAGCCGACCCCGTCTACCCCGACTACTACATCGACCGGGGCAACCTGCTGCACCGGCTGGGCCGGATGGACGCGGCGATCAACGACTACGAGACGGCCATGCGGGTCGGCCCGCCCTTCCCCGAGCCCTACTACAACCGGGCCGAGATCCGCTTCTCCAGGGGCGACCACCGGGGTGCGCTCAGCGACCTGGACCACGCGCTGGAGCTGGACCCGGAGTTCGTGGACGGCCTGGCCAACCGGGCCGGGCTGCTGGCCGCCCTCGGTGAGTACGGCAAGGCCAGGGCGGACGCGGAGGCCGGACTCGCCATCGATCCGGCCAACCCGTACCTGCTGTGCGCGCTGGGCCAGGTGGAGACGGCGGAGGGGCGCTACGACAGGGCGCGTACCGCCTTCGACAGGGCGCTGGAACTCGCCCCCTCGCTGGCGGCCGCCTGGGCGAACCGAGGACTGCTGGCATTCGAGACCGGTGACCCCGAGGGCGCCGTCGCGGACTTCACCCGGGCCCTCGAACCCGGAGCGGACCCCGCGCTGCTGTTCAACCGGGCGATGGCGCTGCGCGCCGCCGGGCGGGAGACGGAGGCGGTCGCCGACCTCACCCGGGCGCTGGAACTGGCGCCGGACGACGAGGACATCAGGCGCGAGCTGAAATCCTGACCCCACCTGACCGCCGCCCGCGGCCACGGAGACGGAGACGAAGGCGGCCGGAAAACACCCCGGATTCGGCGAAGCGGGTCGGAAAACAGGGGCCGGGAAGACGGAATCCCCATCGCGAAAATCTCATTATCGGATTACGCGTTACACGCACGGTGATGTGGACGCCGGCGCGTATTCGCCATCACGGACCCGTCGCGCCCCAGGGGTGGGTAGGGACGATTTCCCGATGCGCGATCACGGCGCGCCACTTTGCCGAACGGCCCCTACGGGAACGCCGTGAGTACCACGGGACGGACCGGGTCAGCGGAGCGAGCCGCCGAGATAGCGCTCGGCCAGCTCGCAGGTGCCCTCGGTGTAACCGGAGCCCAGCTCGGTGGCGATGTCCGCGCCGGTATGGGTACCGATCCAGGCGACCAGCAGCAGGCGGCGGAACATGACGAACGTCCAGATCTCCGCCTCGTCCTCGGCCGGAAGGTCCAGGACGGTCCGGTAACCCCGCACCCACGCGTCGACCAGTTCGGGAACCTCGGGGAGGTGCTCGATGAAGCTGACCGCCGCGGCCAGGTCGTAGAGGTGCCAGCCGAAGCCGCAGTCGTCGAAGTCGATGACGCTGGGCGGTCCCTCACCCGCCACGAGCAGGTTCGCGGAACGCAGGTCGGCGTGGATCAGGCCGTAGCGCTCCGGCCCCCGGCCGAAGCGGTGGAGCCGCTCGCGCAGTTCCTTGTCCAGCCGCCCCAGCACGGTCCGCGCCTCGGCCCCCATGCCCAGGCCGTCCTGCCAGCGGCCCCACCGCGCCCCGGCGCCGAGGGCCGCCTCGTAGTCCCAGTGGAAGCGGGTGAACCACTCGGGCCGTGACCAGCGGCGCGCGTGCCGGTGCATCCGCGCCGTGAGCGCACCGAGCCGCTCGAAACCGGGCACCGGGTTCTCCAGGGACGGCTCGGCACCGGGCAGCAACTCGAACATGACGCACTCTCGGGGCTCCGCGCCGGGGACGGTCAGCACCCGGGAGCCGCCGGGAGCCTGGAGCACCCGGGGGGTGCGGATCCCCTCCTGCTCGCGGAGCGCCTCCAGCCAGGCCAGCTCGGACAGGATCGCCGGGACGGAGTGGTAGCCGAGGCGGTGCACCCGCAGGATGGAGCGCCTCCCCGTGGCCGGGTCGTCCACCCGGTACGTGGCGTTCTCCGACACGTTGATCAGCGTGACCTCGGCGTCGGGCAGGCCGTGGATCCGCGCCGCCGCACGTGCCACGTCATGCGCACGGGCCAGCACGCCGCCCCCGGCGGACAGGTCGTGGGCCCGCATCGGTTCCTCCAGCTCGGTCGCACAGGGCGCCAGATCCTATCCGAGATCCGACATCGCCTGCCCGGCTGCGCGGTCCAGGTCGCCCCGGTCCTGGTCACGTACGACGTGCCCCGTCGAAGGCCCGGGGCCGGGAAACCTGATGCGGATCTTGGACTCCCGCTGTGGAAGGCGCTCCCAGTCATCCATGAGGGTCGCCTGGAGGCCGCATCCGGCGGCCAGATCGAGCAGGGTCTCGGTCCGGTAGTAGAAGGTCTCGCCCAGGACCTGGTGCTCCCTGCCCTCGGTGCGCTCGAAGGTGAAGTCGAACCAGCCCCCCGGCCTCACGATCCGGCCGACGTTTTGCAGGCACTCCTCGATCACGTGCGGCGGGGAGTGGGAGAAGACGCCGTGGGCGTGGACGACGTCGAACGCCCCGCCGGGCAGCGCGGCGAAGCGCAGGTCGGCGACCGGCAGAAGATGGGGGAGTTTGTCGCGCAGGTCGTAGGTGACCAGGGTCTCCTGGGCGGCGATCAGGATCTCCGGGGAGATGTCGAGACCGTAGTAGTTTCCGGTGTCGAGGTAGCCGATGAACAGGCGCCCGGCCCGCAGGTTGCCGCAGCCGATCTCCAGCATGCGGTGCTCGGGTTTCAGACCGTGCCGCACCAGATAGTCGAACTGCGCCTTCCCCAGGGCGACCCAGCGCCGGTAGGACCTACTGCCCACGGCCCCGCGAGGACTGCGCGCGGTCTCGGACCTCATGACGGCCCGGTAGTAGGCGACGTGGTCGCGGGTGCTCAGGCGCAGCCACGTGTTCCTGGTCACCCGTCGCAGGTGCCGGGGGACTCTTCCCGGATGGCCGAGGGCATACCTGAGCCGGTGAACGATGCGCGCGCGGCTGTGACCGTGCATGTCTCTCCCCCACGTCTGGACGACACCTCGATATCCCACCGGTGACGAGATCGTAGCCTGAAGTAAGATGAACGTCACTCTTGGTAAGAGTCGTCGGAATGTCGCCTCGTGGTCTCTCCCGTCTCACCGGGCGACGGTCCCGGCCCGTGCCGGTCCTCCGGAAGGCTCGCGTAAGCGTCGGATCGTTATGACACCTCGGATCGCCCGACCGGCGACGCCCGCCCCGGCGGTCGGAGCCGGCGGTCTTCGAAACGGTGAGGAGCCCGGTGAACCTGGAACTCGCGCTGCGCATGTGTGAGGCCGCGGTGCGGCAGGCCGTGCGGGAGGGGGCGCTCATCTCGGTCGCGGTGGTCGACGCGGGCGGGCATCTGGTGGCGTTCCAGCGGATGGACGGCGCGCGGATCTCCGGCCCCGTCCTCGCCTCCGGCAAGGCCCACACCGCGGTGGCCCACCACATGCCGACCGCCGACCTCGCGCCGCTGGTCCTGCCGGGAGGCGAACTGCACGGGCTGGCCGGCGACCGGTACGTGTGCTTCGGCGGCGGCATCCCGCTCGGGGAGCCCGGCAACGGCCGCGGGGTGGTGGGCGCGGTCGGCGTCAGCGGCGGCACCATCGGCCAGGACGTGGCATGCGCCGAGGCCGCCGCCGCCCTCTGGGAAGGGTCATAGCGGGATATATTCGGAGACCTACCTCATCAGCGGCTAGTGCTCCCGCGCCCGAGGTCGGCCGGGAAATCCCCGCCGGATGTCAGGCACCGGCCGTGGAAAGGCTCCGGTCGATCTCGGCGCGGGTGGGCATCGAACTGCTGGCACCCGCGCGCTGGACGGACAGGCCCGCCGCCGCGGTGGCGAAGCGGACGGCCCGGTCGGCGGGCTGCTCCTCGAGGTGGGCCACGGCGAGGGCGCCCACGAAGGTGTCGCCCGCGGCCGTGGTGTCCACCGCGTTCACCCTGGGCGCCTCGACCCACACGGCGGCCTCGTCGCCAGCGGAAGTGAGCGCGCCGCGCGCCCCCAGCGTGATGATCACCCAGCCGACCGTGCCCCTCAGCTCCTCCAGGGCGCGCTCGTGGTCAGCCTGACCGGTGATCGCGACGGCCTCGTGCTCGTTGGCCACCAGGATGTCCACCGCCTCCAGCAGCTCAGCGGGCAGGGGCTGGACGGGTGCGGGGGTGAGGACCACCGTGGTCCCGGCGGCGCGGGCGGCCCTGGCGGCGGCGGTGACCGCCTCGATGGGGAGCTCCAGCTGCAGCAGGAGCACGTCGGAGCGGGAGATGACCTCAATCTCGGCCTCGGTGGGAGCGGTCACGGTCCCGTTGGCACCGGGAACCACGATGATCGAGTTGCCGCCGCCGCCGTCCACCACGATCTGGGCGATGCCCGAGGGGCCGGGGACCGTGCGCAGGTCCGTCACGTCGACGCCCGCCTCGGCGAGCGTCCTGCGCATCTCGGTCCCGAAGTCGTCGTCACCCACGGCCCCGAGGAAGGCCACCTTGGCACCCGCCCGCGCGGCGGCGATGGCCTGGTTGGCGCCCTTGCCGCCGGGAACCGTGCTGAAGGCGCGACCGGTCACGGTCTCGCCGAGCGCGGGTACGACATCGACATAGGCCACCAGGTCCATGTTGACGCTGCCGAACACCGAGATCATGATTCCTCCGCCCCCAGGGCCAGCGTACGGCGGGCCAGCTCGTCCAGGCCGATGCCGTCGAACCCGCTGATGCTACTGGACAGCCGGTTCTTCAACGACCACCCCTCCGGGATTCCCGACGCGCCGCGCAGCGCGCCGACGATCGAACCCACGGTCGCCCCCGCCGAGTCGGTGTCCCAGCCGCCCGCCACGGCGCCGGCGATCGAGGCGGTGAAGTCACCCCGGCCGTGGACCAGTGCCGCCGTGATCAGTGCGGCGTTGTTGATCGTGTGGACCCAGTGCAGCTCCCCGTGGCGTGCGTGGAGCCGGTCGACGACCCGTTCGAAGTCCGGTTCCCGGTGCGCGTCCTCGGCGGCCTGCCGTACGGCGGCGGCCAGGCGGGAGTCCGGCGGGATCACGGCGAGTCCGGCGGCGACCACCTCCTCGACGGAGGAGGCCGTCAGCGCCGTGGCGCACATCGCCGCCACGAACATGGAACCGTAGATCCCGTTAGCGGTGTGGCTGAGCCGCGCGTCGCGCCAGGCGAACTCCGCGGCCGTGGCCGGATCGCCGGGGTTGGCCCAGCCGTAGACGTCGGCCCTGATCAGCGCACCGATCCACTCCCGGAACGGGTTGCGGAAGGTCGCCGTGGAGAGAGCCCGCGGGTCGTGGGGGGCGGGCGGTTCCAGGCCGGCCAGCAGGTTGCGGTAGGCGGCGCGCTCGGCGGTGAAGACCCGGCCGCCGGGCAACTCGTCCAGCCAGAGCCGCGCGACGTCGTCGGTGCCGAACCCCCGGCCGCGCCGCTCCAGCAGGGCCAGGGCGAGCAGCGCGAAGTTGAGGTCGTCGTCCTCGGGGACGCCGTCGATGTTCTCGGCGAGGCTGTTGACGGCGCTGCGACGGTTCCACGGCCAGCGCCGGCCGATCTCGGCGGGAAGCCCCCTGGCGGTGAACCATCCTCGGATCGGCCAGTTCCCTGTCGCCTCGGCGATCGCCCTGATCCCCTCCCGGGGGATCTTCTCCACCGGCTTGCCCAGCACGCAGCCCGCCGCCCGGCCGAGCCACGCGCCGAGCATCCGGTCCATGACCTGTGTGCCCGAGGTGGCCGTGCCCCTTTGTGACGGCCACCTCGGGCAGGCTGTGACGATCTCGGCCAGGGTGGAGGGCTCGGCGAGCGGGGACGGGATCGCGGCCAGCTCGTCGAGCAGGTCCTCGGCCAGGCGGCGCAGCCGTACCGGAGGGGCCTCTGGCGAGGCTCCCGCCCGGGTCGGGGCGTCGTGTCCTCCCGCGGCCTGCCAGCGCGCGGCGATCTCCGTCACCTCGCGGCCGTCCTCGGCGGCCTGGCGCAGCTCGTGGCCGACCAGGTCCTCCGGCTGTACCCAGGTCAGCCTGATCATCCGGCGTCCCCGGCGAGGGCGGCGAAGGCGGACTCGTGGGCGCGGCGGCGTTCCAGGTCCGCGCCGTGGATGCGGCGGGCGACGCGGGCCAGGCTCAGGCCGGGGGTGAGAAGGTCGATGCGGCTGGCGGTGGAGATCTGCTCCACCCAGTCGGCCGGGACGGCCTCGCGCCCGCCGAGGGCTCCGGCGACGGCGCCGCCCATGGAGGCGATGGAGTCGGCGTCGCGGCCGTAGTTGACGCCGCCGAGGACGGTGTCGCGGTAGTCGCCCTTGGCGATCAGCAGGAAGGCCAGGGCGAGTGGGAGTTCCTCGATGCTGTGCAGGCGGCTCGGGCGGCGGGCGCCGAGACCCTGGTCACGGTAGGTGTCGGCGACCGTGTCGTAGGGCTTCATGGCGGCGCGCAGCGCCTCGAAGGAGCCGTCCCAGTGGCCGAGGCCGCGGGCCACCGAACACACCGCGTCGATGGCCGCCTTGGTACCGTCCCGTGCCAGCCGCAGGCAGGCGGCGACCACCGAGTCAGGCGTCGCCCCCGGGCGCATGGCCTCGGCCACCGCGGCGGCGAGCACCCCGGCCGCCTCCCGGCCGTAACTGGACTGGTGGGCGCCGGCAAGCTCGATCGCCTCGGCGTAGGCGGCGTCGGGGTCGGCGGCGTTCACCACGCCGACCGGTGCCATGTACATCGCGGCACCGCAGTTGACGATGTTGCCCACGCCCGCCTCACGCGGGTCCGCATGACCGTAGTGCAGCCGCAGCACCAGCCACTTCTCCGCCAGGAAGACCCGCTGCAGTAGCAGCGTCTCGGCCTCCAGTTCCGGGATCCAGCGCTTCTCCCCCATCATCTCCGGTACCAGGTGCTCGGCCGCCGCGTAGGCGTCCAGGTGGCCCCCGACCCGCTCGTAGACCCGGATCAGCGCGTGGGTCATCAGGGTGTCGTCGGTGATGTGGCCGTCACCCTTGTGGTAGGGCGCGATGGGGCGGGCGTTCCGCCAGTCCTCGAAGTACGGCGGGACCAGGCCCTCGACGTACCCGCCGTAACGCTCGTGGATCTGTTCGGGCGTCCAGCCCTCGGTGGCGCCGCCGAGGGCGTCGCCGACCGCGGCACCCGCAACGCATCCCACGGCCTTGTCCTCAAGCATGCCCCTGCCCGCTGTACTCATCCGATCCGTCCCCTCGCGATGTCCAGTAGATCGATTCCCGCCAGTTCGGGTAGGCAGCAACCCGTCAGGGTGGTGCTCCACCCTCGGGGCAGCGCGTCGTGGCCGGTGAACGCGCCGGTCAGCGCGCCGGTCAGCGCGGGCGCGGAGTCCGCCGCGGCGGCCAGGCAGGCGGCGGCCGGTACGGCGGTGCGTATCGAGCCGCCGGAGACCTCCGCCAGCGCGAGGGCCACCGGGAGCGTCTCGGCGGCGGCTACCCCGTAGCTGTAGACGTGGTCGAACAGCGCCGCGTCCAGCGCGGGCACCGCCGCGAACGGATCGCCCGCCTCACGCGCGACCGCGAGCGCGACGCGGGTCGCGCGGCCGATGACGGTGTCATCGGGAAGCGCCTCCAACGCGGCCCGCACGGCTTCGCCCATCGGACCGCCGTCCACCAGGACGCCGATCGCCCGGGCCATCGCGACGGCTCCGAGCACGCCGTCACCGGCGTTGGTGACCTGGGCGTCGGCCGTGGGGTCCAGCCCGGCGGCCCCGAAGGCGACCGCCCGCACGGTCGCGGCGTCGTCGAAGAAGTGCGGGTTGTCGTGCCCGCTGGCGGGAGGGCCGAGGCCGCGCGCGAGGTTGTCCAGCGCGGTCCGCACCGAGATCCGCGCCCTGACGTCGTCCCTGCCGGTCAGACCGGCGAACGCCTCCGCGCGGTCCTCGTCGATGGTGAGCACGGTCCAGGCGAGCCATTCGGCGTCGTCGGACGGCCCCATCACCAGCGGCGCGACCGGCTGGTTGAGCGCGAACGGCACCGGCAGAGTGGTCACCCGATGCTCCTCGGCGAAGGCGTCGAGCTCGCGGTGGAGGCGTCTGCTCCACGGTGCGTGCACCCCCGCCCGGTGCCGTGACGACGGCCATCCCGCCGCGTCGCCCATCGCCAGACCGGCGAACGCCCCCAGGATCCTGTCCCCCGACATCATCGCCCTACCTCCCTTCCACGAGCTGATCGGCCATGTCGAGCACGTGCCGTCCCGCGGTCACCGGCAGGCAGCGCCCCTCGACCGGGCCGATCTGCCGTGCCCACCGCTCCGGCACCGCCGCCTCGCCGCGTCCCGCTCCGGCGAGGGCGCCGGCGATGGCCGCGGTGGTGTCGGCGTCCCGTCCCAGATTCGCCGCGATCACCACGGACTCCTCGACCTCTCCCTCGCCCATCAGGTAGGCGGCGAAGGCGAGGGCGACGGCTTCGGGAGCCAGGTCCGTCCACGGGTAGTGCCGGACCACGACCGCCTCGTGCAGCCGCCCGGCGACGTCGCCGGATCCGGGGCCGAGGGCCTCGCGGGCGCGGTTGACGCTGCGGGCGGTCCACGAGTCCTCGGGGATCACGCCGAGGCCGGCCGTGACCGCCTCGTCCGGGGAGGCGCCCGCCATCGCGGCGGCCACCGCCCCGGCGACCGCACGGCCGCCGAGGATGCCCTCCCCCGCGTTGCTCACGCTGCCGTCGACCTCCACCAGACGGGCGGCCTCGCCGGGGTCACCCGCAGCGAAGATCCCGTACGGTGCGGCGCGCATGGCCAGGCCGTCCGACCAGCCGTGGCGGTGCCACTGGCCGGTCAGCGGTGGCCGGAGTCCCTGCCGGAGTGCCTGGATGGCACCGAGCTCGGAGAAGCCCGCGCCCTTCATCGGTCCGTCGATCAGCGGGATGATCTCCTGGTGGTAGGCCTGGGCGACATCCTGGGAGGTCAGCGCGTATCCGTGCCGTATGAGCAGGGAGGCCGCGAAGATGGTGTACTCGGTGTCGTCGGTGCCGCCGCCGTCGATCTCGGTCAGCCTCCCCCAGCGGGCGGCGATCTGTTCGGGCGAGAGGTTCTCCGCCGGCCGCCCGAGGGCGTCGCCGGCCGCGAGGCCGAGCAGACACCCCCGGGCGCGCCCCCGATGTGTCAACGTCACTGGTTGTACCGCTCCAGCACCTTGTTGCCCTCGTCGACCAGCTTCTTCGCCGTCTCGTCGAGGGTGATCTTGTTGGCGAAGTACTGCTGCAGGGCCGGCGTGGCCACCTTGCTCTTCCACTCGTCGAAGCCGTTGACCTTCAGGAACGGCGCGACCACGAGGTTCTTGGCCGATGCGGTCGCCACGTTCCAGCCGTTCTCCTCGGTCGTCATGGCGGGGTCGCCCGCGGCCTTGACAGAGGTCGGCAGCAGCCAGTCGCCCTTGGCGAGCTTGACCTGGTTGGAGCCGTTGAGGAAGAAGGAGATGAACTTCAGCGACTGCTCGGGATACTTGCTGTCCGCGGCGACCGACAGCGTCTGCGAGACGGCGCCCTGCTCGGCGGTGACACCCTTCAGCGGCGGGAGGGTGATCCACTCGAAGCCGTCCGGCGCCTGCTCCACGACCTGCTGGCGCAGGTAGACACCGGCGGGCAGCATCGCGTACTTGCCGGCGTAGAAGCCGGGCAACGGGTCGGCGGAGCCCATGCCGAGCGCGGACGGGTCGGCGGACCTGTCCTTGTGGAGCTGGTCGTGGATGCGCTGGAGCACCTCGCGCTCCTCGGCGCCCACCTTCACCGTCGTCTTGCCGCCGGCGTCGGTCTGGAAGAAGGTGCCGCCGAAGTTCAGGCCCAGGTTGAGCACCTTGTTGACCGGCGACTTCATCGGCCAGGCGACACCGTAGGCGTCGCCCTTGGTGAGCTTCTTGGAGATCTCGGCGAACTCGTCCCACGTCCACGGGCTGTCCGGGGCCGGGATCCGCACGCCGGCCTTGTCGAGCAGCTTCTTGTTTCCGATGATGACCTGCGACTCCTGCAGGAACGGCACGCCGTACACGCCCTCCCCGCCCTTGCCGTCGCCGAAGGTGACGGTGTCCCAGGCGCTCTGCGGGATGTCGCCCTTCAGCTCGGCCGGAACCTTGTCCTTGAGGTCCAGCAGGTAGCCGCGGTTGGCGAAGCCGGCCAGGGCCGGGGAGTCGTCATGGATGACGTCCGGGGGGTCGCCCGCCTCGAAGGAGGTGACGAGCTGGTCGTTGACGTTGTCCCAGCTTCCCTGGATGTACTCGACCTGGATCTTGGGGTTGGCCTTGTTCCACTCCTCGACGAGCTGCTTGTTGGCGGCGATCGACTCCTTCTGCCAGGCGAGGCTCTGGAATTTGATCGTCACCGGCTCATCGGGGGCGGCCGCGGGCGATTCCGAACCGCATCCGGCGGCCAGGACGAGGAGGCCTGCGGCCAGCACGACCCTCATGCGCATATGACTTCTCCTATCGGGGGGTGGGGCTATCCCTTGACGGCCCCGGCCATCAGGCCGGACTTCAGCCGTCGCTGGATGAATGCGAAGAACACCAGGCTCGGGATCGTCGCCAGAAGCGAGGCTGCGGCGAGCGGCCCGAGGCGCACGACCCCCTCCGCGCCGGTGAACTTCACCAGCGTCAGCGGCAGGGTCGCCACATCCGGGTCCTTGAGGACGATCAAGGCGAACAGGAACTCGTTCCAGGAGGAGATGAACGAGAACAGCAGGGTCGCGACCACACCGGGGGCCAGCAGCGGGGCGACGACGCTCAGCAGCGACCGCACCCGCCCGGCCCCGTCCACCGCGGCGGCCTCCTCCAGCTCACGCGGTACGGCACGCACGTATCCCTGGAGCATCCACAGCGCGAACGGCAGCGTGAAGGTGACGTGCACGACGGTCAGGCCGGGCAGCGTGTTCACCAGGTCCAGCCTGCGCAGCACCATGAACAGCGGGATGATGATCAGGATGAACGGGAAGACCTGGCTGACCAGCACCCATCCGATCGCGATCCGGTTGACCAGCGAGCGGTAGCGGGCCAGCGCGTAGGCGGCGGGCAGCGCCAGGACCACGGTGAGCACCGCGCTGGCCACCGCGACGACGAGGCTGCGCACCCCGCTGCCGACCAGGTCCTGCTCGGCGAAGGCGTCGGCGAAGTTGGCCGGCGTCGGTGAGCGCGGGATCCACGTCGGGTCCAGGCTCGCCATCTCCTGCGGCGTCTTCAGTGCCGTGGACAGCAGCCAGACCAGCGGGAACGCCAGGAAGACGATGTAACCGGCCAGGGCCAGATAACGCAACGCCTTGCCCATGTCAGCTCGCCTCCCGCATCTGCCGCCAGAGGTAGGCGCCCAGCACGGCCAGCACGACGATCACGATCGCCACGCCCAGGGTGGCCGCGTAGCCGAAGAAGCCGTAGCGGAAGGCCTCCTCGTAGGCGAACAACATGGGCAGGCGGGTCTGGCCTCCCGGGCCGCCCTGCGTGAGAACGTAGACCAGCCCGAACTGGTTGATGTTCCAGACGAAGTCCAGTGAGGTGATGGCCACGATGACCGGGCGGAGCTGGGGCAGCGTGATGTTCCAGAACCTGCGCCAGACACCCGCGCCGTCCACCTCGACCGCCTCGTACAGCTCCTTGGGAACGCCCTGCAGCCCGGCCAGCAGCACCACCGTGGTCTGCGGCATGCCGGTCCAGATCCCGACGACGATCACCGCGGGCAGCGCGATGGAGAAGTCGTTGAGCCAGTCGATCTCGGTGCCCAGCATGCCGTTGAGGATCCCGGCGTCCGGATGGTAGACCAGCCGCCACATCAGCCCGATGACCACCGGCGGCATCGCCCACGGCACCATGGCCAGCACCCGGGCGAACCCCCGGAACCGCAGATCCTGGTTGAGCAGCAGGGCCAGCCCCAGCGAGGCCAGGAACTGCAGCACCGTCACCGAGACCGCCCAGATCATCCCGATCCGGAACGACGCCCAGAAGTCCCCGTCGGAGAGCAGGTCTCCGAAGTTCGACAGCCCGACGAACGAGGTGACCGAGTTGCGCCCGGAGCGCGCGTCGGTGAACGCCAGGAAGATCCCGTAGAGCAGCGGCCCCACGCTGAACACCAGCACGGGCACCAGCGCGGGCAGCATCAGCAGCAGCGCCTCACGCCCCTGCCGCCCGCCCTTCCGGGGTTTCCTCGGGCTCGCCGTCCTGACCGGCCGGTCGGCGGTGAGGGTCACGGCGTCTCCTCTCCTGTGGTCGAGGCCCTGACCACCAGGCGGGGCGGCACGGTGACCACTCTGGGCTCCCGCTCGCCGTTGCCCAGCCGGTCCAGAAGCAGTTCCGCCGCCGCCCTGCCCCGCTCGGCCGAGCCGAGGGAGACGCTGGTCAGGGCGGGCCAGGCGACCGCGGCCATGTCGATGTCGTCCATGCCGGCCACCGCCACGTCCTCGGGCACCCGGCGGCCGGTCCGGCGCAGGACGTCCAGGGCGCCGAGCGCGATCAGATCGTTGGCACACATGATCGCGTCCAGGTCGGGTGCCCTGGCCAGCAACCGGCTCACCGCGGCCGCGCCCTCGGCGCGGTAGAAGTCACCGATCTCCACCAGGTTCTCGTCATACGGCAGGCCGAGGGCGGTGAGCGCCTCGGCGTAGGCGGTGGACCGGGCCGAACCGGGGACCGTGTCCAGCGGGCCGTTGACGAACCCGATCCGGCGGCGTCCCAGGGAGTGGAGGTGGTCCAGCGCCAGCCGTACGCCGGTGCGGGAGTCGGTGCGGATGTTGTCCACCCGCGTGCCGTCCGGCACCGAGCCGATGATGACGACGGGGGCGCGGGCCGCCTCGACGGCCTTCAGATGCGCCTCACTCACCCTGAGCGGGATCATGATCAGCCCGTCCACGTAGCGCTCGCCGAGGCTGCGGAGCACGTCGATCTCGTCGGCGACGTCCGCGTCCGTGGAGTGCAGCACGAGACGGTATCCGGCGGCCTTCAGCACCGGCTGGATCTCACGGACCATCGCCAGGTAGACCGGGTTGCCGATGTCCGCCATCGCGAAGGCCACCTGGTTGGTCCGGCGCGACTTCAGCGACCGGGCCACCGAGTTGGGGACGTACCCCAGCTCCTCAGCCGCGCTGAGCACCCGGCGCACGGTGTTCTCACGGGTCGGCAAACCGTTGAGGACGCGGGAGACCGAGGCGATCGAGACGCCCGCCCGCTCCGCGATCGTGGTGATCGTCGGCCCGTCGCTCACAGAGACCACGCCTTTCTGTAAACGATTACGATGACCTTGATGACTTACTGAAAACGTTTACGGAGTTAGAGGAATGTAACTCGCGCGCAACAGAGGACGTCAAGTCACGATCGAGTAACAGCACGCACGGTGGACGGCGGCCCGGCTGTCGCGGCGTTCCAGCCGGCGGGCAGGGGGCAGCGGCACCACCTGGTCGGCGGATACGTCCCGACGCTCCCGGACGTCCCCGGAAGTGCCGGTGGCGTGGCTCGTCGCCAACGGATATCCGGAACGGACGAACTGACCGTCGTCCGATGGCAGGTGGCCGGGCCCAAGTCGTGGGCGACGGTCACGAGCCGGGCCCGGTCGCGTGCCCGGAGCCTGTCGAGCGGGCATCCGACGTGACCGTACCGACGCCGAGGTGCGCCGGGCGGGACCGGCGAGGTCAGGAACGCAGGTAGGCCAGGACCGCGAGGACGCGGCGATGCTGGTCGCCGTCCTCGGCGTACAGGCCGAGCTTGGCGAAGATGCTGCGGATGTGCTTCTCCACGGCCCCGTCGCTGATCACCAGCTGACGGCCGATGGCGGGGTTGGATCTGCCCTCGGCCATCAGGCCGAGCACCTCGCGCTCGCGCGGGGTGAGCTGGGCGAGAGGGTCGTCACGACGACGCCGCACCATCAGCTGTGCCACCACCTGGGGGTCGAAGACCGTACCACCGGACGCGACGGTGCGCAGGCCCGCCATGAAGTCGTCCACATCCACGACGCGGTCCTTGAGCAGGTATCCCACCGCGCCCCTGGCGTCGGCGAGCAGGTCGTCGGCATAGGAGACCTCCACGTACTGGGACAGGATCAGCACCGGCGCGCCCGGCACCCTCCGGCGCGCCTCCACCGCCGCCCGCAGCCCCTCGTCCGTGAAGCCGGGCGGCATCCGCACGTCCACCACCGAGACGTCGGGCCTGTGCTCGGCGACGGCGGCCACCAGCCGGTCACCGTCCCCCACCGCGGCGACCACCTGGCAGCCGAACTCCTCCAGGAGCCTGATCAGGCCCTCCCTGATGAGCACCGCGTCATCGGCCACGACTACCCGCACGGAACCTCCGCCACTATGACCGTCGGCCCGCCGACGGGTGAATCGACCACCAGCTCGCCGTCGACCGCCTTCAGGCGGTCACCGAGACCGGACAGGCCATGCCCCTTGGCGACATGTGCGCCGCCGACCCCATCATCCCCGATTGTCAGCATCAGGAAGCCACCTGTCCTGGTCAGCGTCACGGTGCAGATCGTGGCGTGGCTGTGCTTGGCGACGTTGGTGAGGGACTCCGCGACGACGAAGTAGACGCTGTTCTCCACGGCGGCGGGGAATCGTCCCTCCACCTGGACGTCCAGCTCGACGGGGACGGTGCAGCGCCCGGCGAGCGCGGCGAGCGCGGGGGCCAGGCCGCGGTCGCTGAGGATCGGAGGGGCGATGCCGCGCGAGAGGGCACGCAGCTCGTCCAGCGTCTCACGGGTGGAGGTGATGGCCTGGCCGAGCATCTGCTCGACTCCCGCCGGATCGCGCTTGAGCTGGCGCTGTGCCCGTGACAGGTCCATGGCCAGGGAGACCAGGCGCTGCTGCGGCCCGTCATGGATGTCACGCTCCAGCCGGCGCAGCGCGTTGGCCTCGGCCGACACCGCGGCGGCCCGGCCCTCGGCCAGGTCGTCGATGCGATCGTGCAGCTCGGCCACCCCGGTCAGCATGGCCCTGCCGAGCCCGGCCTGGACGAGCGCCGCGCTCCGCACGACCGGCGAGAGAGTGATCGCGAACAGCACGCCGATGACGGTGTTGATCACCACCTCGACCCAGAGACCGCCGCCCAGGCCGAGGAGCAGGCCGAGCCCGCCGTCGTTACCGGGGATGGCGTAGACGATCCACCCGTAGAGCGGGTAGGTGAGGCCGAGGATCGTCCCGGCCCACCAGACCACCGTGAAGACGAAGGTCACGATGGAGATCGGGAAGGCCACGATGCCGTAGAGCAGGTCGAGCCAGGACTGGCCGTTGGTCAACGGATTGATCATCCTGCGGAACCATCCGGCGCTCTGCGGAGCGGGCCGGTACCTCGGCCTGGCGACGGGGCGGCCGAGCACCTCGGGCAGCCAGCGCCGCTCGACGTCCGCGAGGCCCCGGGCGACCAGGAGTGTCGTCGCCAGGATGGGCAGGCCCACGAACACCACGGCCAGGCCTGTCCCTGCGGCGAAACCGGCCACCATGATGACGAACCAGATGACGGAGAGGGGAAAACCCACGAGCAGGTAGCGGGTGTCGGTGCCGATGCGGCTGAGAAGGGTTCTCATGCCGTCAACGCTATGAGGCCGGACCACCGCAGGCGACCCTGCACACCCGTTTGTCGGGGTGGGGCCAGCACTACCTTCGGTGGTGGGGGGATCCGGCGAGAAGACTGATGCATACGTCACTGCGCCGCGGCGGTCCCGGCGGGAGGCTTTTCACACAGCCTTTCCTGAGGTTTTCGCTCCCCCTCCCCGAGAATCGAGACCCCTTTGACCGCCGTGATCCCCAGCCCGGCAACGCGTCCGGAAGCCCGCACGGCACCGGCGCCCGCCGGTCGCGACCCGTTCATCGACGTGCTCCGCGTGTTCGGCATGGCCCTGGTGGTGCTCCAGCACTGGAGCATTCCGGTGCTCTCCTTCGCCGACGGCCGGATCACCACCGGCAACGCGCTGGCCACCGGGAACGGCTGGATGATCACGTGGATCAGTCAGGTGATGCCGCTGGTCTTCTTCGCCGGGGGCGCGGCGGGCGCGATCAGCAGGCGCGCCGCCGTACGGCGCGGTGACGCCACTCCCGCCTGGCTGGCGACGCGCCTGCGCCGCCTGGCCTGGCCGGTGGTACCACTGGCGGCGGTCTGGCTGCCCCTCCCCCATCTGCTCCTGACGCTCGGCGTGCCGGAGCAGCCGGTCACGACCGCCTCGCGGCTGGCCGGACAGCTTCTCTGGTTCCTGGTGATCTATCTTGTCGCGGTGGCGCTGACCCCGCCGATGCTCAGGCTCAACATGGCGTACGGCTGGCGGGTGCCGGCCGCGCTGGCGGCGGGGGCGGTGGCGGTGGATCTCCTGCGCTTCACCAGCGGCCTGGAGGTGACAGGTCTCCCCAACATCGTGCTGATCTGGCTGGCGGTGCACCAGCTCGGCTTCCTGTACGCCGACGGGCGGCTGGGCCGCTCCTGGATCCTGGCGCTGGCCGGGTACGGTCTGGCCGCGGCGCTGGTGACCTTCGGCCCCTACCCGCTCAGCATGATCGGGATGCCGGGTGCCGCCGTCTCCAACATGGCACCGCCCACGCTCGCGCTGCTCTCGGTCGGGGTCGGCCAGATCGGGCTGGCGCTGGCGCTGCGCCGCTGGATCGTCTCATTCGCGGAGTGGCCCGGGGTGTCGAGGGCGCTCGGCTGGGCCGGCGGCCGGATGATGACCCTCTATCTGTGGCACATGAGCGCGCTGTTCGTCATCGTCTCGATGGTCGTGGTGGGCCTGGGAGTCTCCACCCCCGAGCCGGGCACCTCGGCCTGGGTCTCCGGCTGGCCGCACTGGCTGCTCATGCTCACCCTGGCGATGTGGCCGCTGCTGCGGGGGCTCGCGCGGTTCGAGACGCCCCCCTCGGGCAGGCCGTACACCGGGGGGATGGCCAGGATCGTCGTGGCCACCGTGCTGGTGGGACTGGGGCTGCTCACGCTCACCGCGATCGGCTTCGTCCCGGGGACGGCTCCCCTGCTCGGGGCGGGCGCGATCGTGGCGGGCCTGGCGCTCACCGGCCCGTCCTTTCGCACCTCACCCGCCTCACGGGCGGGCGTTCCCGGGCCGCGTCCGGCCTCGGATCACCCGCGGCACGTCTGACGGCTCCGGCGCTCCAGCCGACGCCAAGTCCTTTTACTAGCTGTTTATGCCGAAAAAAGTGATCATAACTACATAATGTTACACACTTTACGCGAAATGTAATGTCATCCATTGCCGCAGCCGGTTCGACCACCACAAGTTCTTCGGCAGTATTGGACTGTGAGCCTTGTAGACCGCCTGCCAGAAGAGATCGACGCCGATCCCGATGCCATCTTCGACGCCTTCGTCGAATGGAACTCCGAGCGAGGGCTGACCCTCTACCCCGCGCAGGAGGAGGCGCTGATTGAGGTGGTCTCGGGAAACAACCTGATCCTGGCCACCCCAACCGGCTCGGGCAAGAGCCTGGTCGCCGCCGGAGCCCACTTCACCGCGCTGACCAAGGACGTCCGCACCTTCTACACCGCCCCGATCAAGGCACTGGTGTCCGAGAAGTTCTTCGACCTGTGCGAGGTCTTCGGCACCGAGAACGTCGGGATGATGACCGGCGACGCGAGCGTGAACCCCGGGGCGCCGATCATCTGCTGCACCGCGGAGATCCTCGCCAACGTCGCGCTGCGCGACGGCGCCCAGGCCGACATCGGCCAGGTGGTGATGGACGAGTTCCACTTCTACTCCGAGCCCGACCGCGGTTGGGCCTGGCAGGTGCCACTCCTGGAGCTGCCGAACGTTCAGTTCATCCTGATGTCGGCGACACTGGGCGACGTCACCAGGTTCGAGGAGGACCTCACCCGGCGAACCGGCAGGCCCACCGCGGTGGTGAAGAACACCGAGCGCCCGGTCCCGCTGGTCTACTCCTACCGGATGACCCCCCTCCACGAGACGCTGGAGGAGATGCTCACCACCAACCAGTACCCGGTCTACGTCGTCCACTTCACCCAGGCCTCGGCCATGGAGCGGGCACAGGCGCTGATGAGCATCAACATGTCGACCAAGGCCGAGAAGGAGGCGATCGCCTCCATGATCGGCAACTTCCGGTTCACCACCCGGTTCGGCAAGGCGCTCTCCCGCCTGGTGCGGCACGGCATCGGCGTACACCACGCCGGGATGCTCCCGAAGTACCGCCGCCTGGTGGAGCGGCTCGCCCAGGCGGGCCTGCTGAAGGTCATCTGTGGCACCGACACGCTCGGCGTCGGCGTCAACGTCCCGATCAGGACCGTGCTCTTCACCGCGCTGTCGAAGTACGACGGCAACAAGGTGCGGCGGCTGCGCGCCCGCGAGTTCCATCAGATCGCCGGGCGGGCCGGGCGGGCCGGATTCGACACCATCGGCTACGTCGTCTGCCAGGCCCCCGACCACGTGGTGGAGAACGAGAAGGCACTGGCCAAGATCGGCGACGACCCCAAGAGGCGGCGCGGGTTCGCCCGCAAGAAGCCCCCGGAGGGCTTCGTGGGCTGGAGCGAGGAGACCTTCGAGAAGCTGCAGAGCGCCGAACCGGAGCCGCTGAACTCCCGGTTCAAGGTCAGCAACGCCATGCTCCTCGCGGTGATCAACCGGCCCGGCGACTGCTACGCGGCCATGCGCCACCTGCTCACCGACAACCACGAGGACCGCAAGTGGCAGCGGCGGCACATCAGCCAGGCCATCGCGATCTACCGGTCGCTGCTGGCCGGCGGCGTGGTGGAGAAGCTGGACGAGCCCGACGAGCACGGCCGGATGGCCCGCCTGACCGTTGACCTGCAGGAGGACTTCGCGCTGAACCAGGCGCTCTCCACCTTCGCGCTGGCCACCCTCGAACTGCTCGACATCCAGGCGCCGAACTACGCCCTGGACATGGTCTCGATCATCGAATCGATTCTCGACGACCCCCGCCAGATCCTGTCCGCGCAGCTCAACAAGGCGCGCGGCGAGGCGGTGGCGCAGATGAAGGCCGACGGCATCGAGTACGAGGAGCGGATGGAGCTCCTCAACGAAGTGACCTATCCGATGCCGCTGGCCGACATGCTGCTGGGCGCGTACGAGACCTACCGGCGCGGCCACCCCTGGGTGGGCGACTACACGGTGAGTCCCAAGAGCGTCATCCGCGACATGTACGAGCGGGCGATGACCTTCGCCGACTACGTGCAGTTCTACGAGCTGACCCGGTCCGAGGGCACGGTCCTTCGCTATCTCGCCGACGCCTACCGCACCCTGTCGCGGACCATCCCCGAGCACCTCAAGACCGAGGACCTGGTCGACCTCATCGAGTGGCTCGGCGAACTGGTCCGGCAGGTCGACTCCAGCCTTCTGGACGAGTGGGAGCAGCTGCAGAATCCGACCGGGGAACTGGAGGCGCCCTCCCTGGAGGAGAGCACCAAGCCGGTCACCGCCAACACCCGCGCGTTCCGCGTGCTGGTCCGCAACGCGATGTTCCGCCTGATCGAACTGGCCGCTCTGGAGAACGAGCAGGAGCTGGAGCAACTGGCCCCCGACGTCGACTGGGGCGCCGCGCTCGACGCCTACTACGAGGACCACGAGGAGATCGGCACCGGCCCGGACGCCCGGGGCCCCGGCCTGCTCCGCATCGAGGAGGAGAAGGAGTTCTGGCGGGTCCGCCAGGTCGTCTCCGACCCGGCCGGCGACGGCGACTGGGGCATCGACGCCCAGGTCGACCTGGCCGCCTCCGACGAGGAGGGCCGCGCCGTGGTCCACGTCATCGGCCTGAACCGCCTCTGACACCCCCGATTCCGGCCCGCTGCCCGCCGTACTCGTTCGGGGGGCGGCCGCGTTCCGGCTCCCCCGAATCGGCGCCGGCTCGCAGCTTCTCCGTGACCTCTAACCAGTGGCTTCCAAGTCTGTTACCAATGCCATGCAGAAGATTTGGGGGGTTACGACGGCGTGGGGTCGTCGTCCGATGAGCAAGGGGCACGATGAACGGCAAGAAGACGATGCTGGCGGTCGGGGCGCTGGCGGGACTGATCGTGGGAGGTTCGGGTGTGGCGGTCGCCGGGGCGGTGGCCTCCAGCGATGTGATCACGGCGTGCGTTACGGCGAGCGGCACGCTACGCGTCCCCACCGCGCAGCCCACACCCTTCCCCTCGCCGACCTCGACGGCGCAGACGGAGCTGGCGCCTACCGGTGAGCCCGGGCAGGAAGGGTGCCTGGCCGGGGAGAAGGTCATCAGGTGGAACCAGATGGGTCCCACGGGACCGGCAGGATCCACGGGACCGGCAGGTCCGGCGGGACCTGAGGGACCGAACCCGTTTGACGGACAGTTCCAGGGCGGCCTGAGCACGCTCATTCAGCCGCACACCGAGGGCTCCTACGTTGGCAAGTGTCTCAGCGGGCAGATCGCGGTGAGCGGGGGCTACGAGATCTTTGACCTTGCGAACCGGACGATCGTGCCGGATGTCATCGTGTCCAAGGCAAGCCTGGTGTTCACCCAGGAAACGCCCCGAAGCTACGAGGTCAAGGCCAAGAATCCCACTGACAGGCTGCTCAACATCATGATCCGCGTTCTCTGCGTCCCGGAGTGACGATCTGAGCACGGCCCGCCTACCTGGAGGAAGGCGGGCCGGTGTGAGGAGCCTCTGGTTGTAGAGCGTGCCCGGCGAGACCTCCAGCGGCTTCGCGATGTTCCGGCCGTTCCCCTTCGGCGCGGAAGGGGAACGGCCGGAACATCGCTCTCCGGCTGTTCGTGAACGCGGAAACATCAGGCTCGACCGACGAGAATGGCGGGATGAGCGACGAAGCGATCAGGCAGGTGCTCGGCCTGCTCTACCAGGAGGACACGCTGCGGGTGCTGGCGACTCTGGCACTGGGCGGCAAGCCCGAGGAGGAGTCCGGCCTCGACAGGGAGGCGGTCAGGCGCGCGCTGGACCGCCTGGAACGCGGCGGGCTCGCCGTGCGGGGGGAGGGCGGCGAGTGGCAGGTGCGGCGCGAGCGGTTCCGCGAGCTGCTGCACACCACGGCCAAGCCCGCGCCCCCGGTCTCTCCCGAGGAGAAGGTGCTGCGCTCCTTCCTCGTCGAGGGGCGGCTGCGGGCGATCCCCAGCAAGCGGGACAAGCAGTTGGTCGTGCTCGACTACGTGGCCCAGGTCTTCGAGCCGGGGAACCGCTACCCGGAGAAGGAGGTCAACGTCGCGCTGCGCGCCTTCCACGACGACTACGCGGCGCTGCGCCGTTACCTGGTCGACGAGGGCATGCTCAGCAGGGAGAACAACGTCTACTGGCGCAGCGGCGGCTCCGTCGAGGCCTGAATCAGCCGTAGTACTTCCTCGCGCCGTCGTGCAGGGGCACCGGCTCGGTCTTCCGCGCGTTGTCGCGGCTGATCTCCCTGGCCACGGGGTGGATCTTCTCCAGCTCCGCTCTGCGCTCGAAGAGCAGCCTCGTCAGGCTCTCCACCAGGGCGGGGTCCATCTTCTCGTGCACCACGAGCAGGTTGGGCACCGAGATGGTCGACACGTCCGAGGGGGTGTCGTAGACGTCCTTGGCGATCGTGCCCGGGGCGTACGCCGAGCCGTGCTCGGCGCGCATCGCGGGCAGCACCCCGTCCAGCGGTACGAAGGCGACCTGGCCCCTGAGCGAGGTCAGCAGATCGGTGATGCCCGGTGTCGGCAGGCCACCCGACCAGACCAGGGCGTCGAGGTCGCCGTCCTTGAGCGCCTGCACGCTCTCCGGCAGTCCCAGCGACTGGCGGGTGACGTCCTCCTCCGGGTCGAGACCGGCCGCCTTCAGCAGGCGTAGCGCGATCACCTCGGTGCCGGAGTTGGGCGAGCCGGTGGAGACCCGCTTGCCCCTGAGGTCGGCGACGGACTTCACGCCGGAGCCGGTGGTGGCGACCACCTGCGTGTGGTTGTCGTAGAGGCGGGCGACGGCGCGGATCGGCTGGGGCGTGGTGAAGGCGCCCTTGCCCGTGACGGCGTCGGCGGCGGAGTCGGCCAGGGTGAAGGCGATGTCGGAGTCGCCCCTGACGACCCGCTGGATGTTCTCCACCGAGGCGCCGGTCGCCTCGGCCGTGGCCTGATAGCCGGGGATGTTCTTGCCGATCTGGTCGGCCAGGCCCCCGCCGAGGACGTAGTAGACGCCCGTGGTGTTGCCGGTGGCGATCGACAGCCTCTTGCCCACGGCCTGGTCGGCCGACCTGTCTCCGCCACAGCCGGCCAGGAACAGCAGCCCCGCCGCCAGCAGGACGGCGGTCCCGCGTCTGACTGTCAATGCTCCGCCTCTCGTTCGCGTGTCACCAGATGGAGGGAGACGACCACGATCAGGACCACCGCCCCGGCGAGCACGGGCAGGGGCGACAGGAACAGCAGCAGGATCGCCGCCACCGCGCACAGCACCCGCTCGACCGGCCCCGCCGGACCGAGCAGCCGCCCGCCGGTGGCGGCGGCCAGCGCGGTGACCGCCACCGCCGAGACCGTCGTGGCCGCCAGGATCTCCCCGAACGTGCCCTGGGCCAGCAGCCCGGCCCCGCCAGGGGTCAGCACGAAGGCGAAAGGCACCAGGAACGCGGGAAGGGTGTACCTCCAGGTGGTCATCATGGTCCGGTAGGCGTTGCCCCCGGTGATGGCCGAGGCCGCGAAGGCCGACAGCGCCGTGGGCGGACTGACCTCCGACAGCACCGCGTAGTAGAAGATGAACATGTAGGCCTCGGCCTGGCTGACACCGAGATCCGTCAGCGCGGGTCCGATGACGACCGCGGCGATGACGAACGACGCGGTCACCGGCACCGCCAGACCGAGCACGAGCACCGCGACCGCGCACAGCAGCGCGGTGACGGCGAGGATCCCGCCCGAGGCGCCGACGATCAGGGAACTCGCCTTGAGGCCCAGCCCGGTGAGCGTGACGACGGCGACGATCAGCCCGGCGGCGGCGCAGGTCGCCGCGACCGGCAGCACCCCGGTCGCCCCCGCGGCCAGAGCCCTCACCGCCCTGCCGGGGGTCAGGGCGTGCTCGGAGTCGAGGAAGGAGAGCACCAGGGCGAGCAGCGTGGCGTACACCACGGCGCGGAACGGCGACTGGCCGAGCGCCATCAGGATGACGATCACGAACAGCGAGCTGAAGTGGTAACCGAACCGCCTGACCAGTGGCCAGAGGCTCGGCGCGTCCACCTCGACCGCCCGCGTCCCGTACCTGCGGGCGTCCATCTCGATGGCCAGGAAGATGCCCAGGTAGTACAGGACGGTGGGAATGGTGGCGTAGAGCAGCACCGTCAGGTAGCTCACGCGCATGTACTCGGCGATGATGAACGCCGCGGCGCCGAGAGTCGGGGGCGACAGGATCGCTCCGATGCCCGCCGCCGCGAGCACTCCCCCACCCTGCTCGGGCGGGTATCCGGCCCGGCGCAGAATCGGCCAGGCGACGCTGCCCACGCTCACCGTCGTCGCGACGCCGGAACCGCTGACCGTGCCGAGCAGGAATCCGGCGAGGGTGACCGTGCGGCCCGGCGCCGAGCGCGAGCGGCGGAACGCGGCCAGTGAGACGTCCACGAAGAACTTTCCCGCCCCGGAGTGGTCGAGGACGGCGCCGTAGACGGTGAACAGGATGATGTAGGTGGCCGCCACGTCGAGCGGCACGCCGTACACGCCGTCGGTGCCCATCACGAACGAGACGACGATCCGGTCGATGTCGTAGCCGCGGTGCCCGACGACCCAGTCGAAGGGCAGGTAGCCGCCGTAGTAGGCGTAGGCGGCGAACCCGACGCAGACCGCGGGCAGTATCCAGCCGACGGTGCGCCGGCAGGCCTCGAGCACCAGCAGGACGATGACCGCCCCGGCCACCACGTCGAGGGTCGTCGGCTCGAAGGCGCGCCGGATGAAGTCGTCGAAGACCGCCAGCGGGTAGAGGCAGACCACGAGCGCCAGCGCGGCGAGCGCCCAGTCGTCGGCGCCCGGCCGGTCGGTGCCCCGCCGCCCCGGCTTGTAACAGACGAAGGTGAGCGGCAGCACGACCGCGAGGAAGAGCATCCGGTACGGGAGAACGGGGCCGGGCCGGAACGCGCGGTAAAGGACGTACAGCGACAGGCCGAGGGCGACCAGCGTGACGGCCTGCGCCACCCGGCCGGAAAGCCGCCGGGCTGGCCGTTCCGCGTCGAACTCCGCGATCAACTCATCCGCTGATGTGGTGCTCGTCAACCGTCGTCTCCACGTGTGAGCCGCGATATTCGACTGCAGATTACCGAGAAGGTTGACTCTCATCTGTCAGAACGGGTCACATTCGCGTCACGCCCGTCCTCGCGGGAGATCTCTGCCCCAACGGCGCGGGAAAGCGAACGTCAGGCGGCAGGACCGGGGCGCACGACTACCGATGGCGACCGGCCGTCGGCCCCGGTCGACCAGCCGCCTCAACGACGGCACCCGGAAAGCCGCGGGTCAGCCGCCCGAGGTGTCGGTCTCGGCGTCGAGGCAGGGGACCGCGAGGTCGTACGGGTCGTCGAGCCAGCCGGCGGGCAGGTGAACGCGGTCGCGCGGATTGGTCTTGCCCCGGGGGACGTCCACGCCCTCGGGCCAGGACTGGTCCGCGTCGAGTTCGGCGAGCCCCTCCCGCAGGCCGGCCAGGGTCTCGGAGGTGGCCAGGCGGCGACGGAGGGCGGAGCCGACGGTGAAACCCTTGAGATACCAGCCGACGTGCTTGCGGAAGTCGGCCACGGCGTGCGGCTCGCTCTCGAAGCACTCGGTCAGCAGGGTGGCGTGCCGGTCCATGGTCGCGGCGACCTCGCCCAGCCGGGGACGGCGCCGCTCGTCGCCGCCCTCGCACATGGCCGCCAGGTCGGCGAAGAGCCACGGGCGCCCCAGGCATCCCCGGCCGACGACGACGCCGTCGCACCCGGTCTCGTCCATCATGCGGCGCGCGTCGTCGGCGCTCCAGATGTCGCCGTTGCCGAGCACCGGGATCTCCGGCACGCTCTCCTTGAGCCGCGCGATCGCCTCCCAGTCGGCGGTTCCGCCGTAGTGCTGGATCGCGGTGCGGCCGTGCAGCGCGATCGCGGAGACGCCCTCCTCCACGGCGATCCGCCCGGCGTCCAGATAGGTCAGGTGGTCGTCGTCGATGCCCTTGCGCATCTTCATGGTCACCGGCAGCGTCCCGGCGTTGCGCACCGCCTCACGCAGGATCGCCCGGAGCAGGTTCCGCTTGTACGGCAGGGCGGAGCCGCCGCCCTTGCGGGTCACCTTGGGCACCGGGCAGCCGAAGTTGAGATCGACGTGATCGGCCAGGTCCTCCTCGGCGATCATGCGGACGGCCCTGCCGACCGTCACCGGGTCGATCCCGTAGAGCTGGAGGCTGCGGGGACGCTCGTCGGGCTCGAACCGGATCATCTTCAACGTCTTCGGGCTACGCTCCACCAGCGCCCGCGTCGTGATCATTTCGCAGACGAACAGACCGCCGCCCTGTTCCCGGCAGAGGGCACGGAACGCCGTGTTGGTTATCCCGGCCATCGGGGCGAGGACGACCGGCGGCCACACCTCCAGCGATCCCAGTTTCAACGACTCCACCTGGCTTTTCTACCGCACCGCGACGAGCGGGACGAATCATCCGCTGGATATGGTGTACCTGGTGTAACCCGACGTGACATGGGAGGCCGCGGATGCTGCTGCGACTGCGGATCGCACTGCCCGACCGGCCGGGCTCCCTGGGGAAGGTCACCCGCGTCCTCGGCGTCGCGGGCGCGGACATCACCCAGGTGGTCGTCCTGGAGCGCGGCGAGGGCCGGGCACTGGACGACATCACCGTCTACTGGCCCGACTCCGCCCCCAGGGAAACCCTGGTCGAGGGGTTGGAGAGCGTGCCGGGGGTGACGATCGAGGGTGTCTGGAGCACGCGCGAGGCACCGGGCACCTACCCGGAGCTGGAGATCCTCAAATACATCACCACGGCCGGCGATCGGGCGCTGGCCACCCTGATCGACTCCATGCCCGTGCTGTTCAGCGCCGACTGGGCCGCAGCGGCGACCGAGAAGATCCCTCGCGTGACCGTCCACTCCAGCTGGCGGGCTCCCGAGCAGGTCCCCTTCCCCACCGAGACCCCCGCCCGCCCGACCTCCTTCACCCTCGACTCCGGCCTGCACGTGATCGCCGCCCCGCTGCCCCCGCTGGCCCTGACCTTCCTGCTGGCCCGCGCCGACGGCCCCGCCTTCCACCGCATCGAGGTGCACCGCCTCACCCGCATCCTGGAGATCTTCCTCACCCTGCCCGCGGTGGAACGCGCCGTCGTCCGTCAGTTGCGCCACCAGACCGGCCAGACCGGCTGAGCCGCCCGCCCTACGGGCACCGGACGGGCGGCTGAACGCACGGTTACGCAACCGCGCGGAAAACCCGCTAGAGTTCTCTCGTCGCCACCGGGAGCGAAACCCGGAGGAAACACGCGGAAGTGGCTCAGTGGTAGAGCATCACCTTGCCAAGGTGAGGGTCGCGGGTTCGAATCCCGTCTTCCGCTCGAAGGGTCTTCGGGCTCTCACTCCGGTGGAGTGGCCGAGAGGCGAGGCAACGGCCTGCAAAGCCGTCTACACGGGTTCAAATCCCGTCTCCACCTCTGGTCCTTCCCCATGCGGACGATTAGCTCAGCGGGAGAGCGCTTCCCTGACACGGAAGAGGTCACAGGTTCAATCCCTGTATCGTCCACCCACATCAAAGGCCGTTTCCCCCCAGCGGGAAACGGCCTTTTTGATTCTCCGAGCGACCAGGCCGCCTTGCCCTCAGCGGCGAAGGCCAGATCCAGTCGCCGCGCCCCACGGACGCTCCCCGGTCACGCCCGGTGAAGCGTCCGTGCTCGACGAGCAGTGCGGCGACCTCGGCCCGCGCCACGCCGGAGGGCACGGCCCGCAACCGAGACGGCGAAGTCGCTTCTCGCCCCGGTTCGATCGCTGAGATGTCCCTGACCCGATCGGCCGATCTCCTCCTCACCGCTCACGCACTGTGACCGGCCGCGTGATCGGCTTTTGCGCCACGGCACCGGCGTGCTCGCCGAAGGCGAGTCCTTCCGCGTCCCTCAGTCCGCGTCCCTCGGCCCGCATGCGTCAGCCCGCGGCGTCAGCCTGGACACGGGCGAGTGGACGCCTCAGCAGGCCCTGAGAGTCCCCCGGCAGCGGGGACCTCCGGCCGCCCACCGGAGGCGACGCGCACCTTGCCGATGGCACCGATCAACAGCTCCATGCCCGCCTACCTGGGAATCTTCATGCCCGTTGACATGCCAATGCAGTCGCCCACAAGTCACTTTCAAGGCGATAAGGACACGCTCACCCCGAGTTGACCACGAAGACCGAGGACGAGTCCGGAACGGATCTTCGCCGTCATCCCGACGAACGTGGTCGCGTCCAGATGTCCGTTCCACTCACGGGGAGACAGAATCATGCGCAGGAGACACTGCGACAAAGAGGGCGGCCTCCATCTGGCCGCCGATAAGATCACCGGCACCGGGCCGCGCCACGCCTCAGGTTTCGAGGCCGACGATGACGGTGCGTGAACGGCCGAAGCTGGCTCCGGTGCCGCTCGATCAGGTTCCCGAGGTCGCGGAGTTCCTCACGAGGCTCGATCTGGGGACCCTGCGACAGGACGCGGTCTCCACGTTCCTCGGTCGCAACGACATCTGGGCCGGCGTGACCAGTACGGGACTTCCGGTCTTCGTCAAGCGGGTCAACGGGCCGGCGGACATGGTCCGCCGGCAGGTGGACCGGATCAGCGCGATGGGCGTGCTGCTCGACGCGCATGCGGTGATCAACGCTCCCCGTTTCCTGGGCGGCGACGGCGAGTCCGGCCTGGTGGCCTTCACCCTGCTTGAGGGTGCCACCAGCGGAGCCGACCTCGCCACCGAAGACGGCTTCACCTGGGAACTCGCCAACTCGGCGGGGATCCAGATCGGGACGCTCCACACCCTCCAGGCGCCGGGCCCCGTGGCCGAGGACACCTCGGAACCGCCGCTCCCGCCGCTCGGCGGCCTGTCCGCTATCCCGCTGGAGGTCTACGCGGCCGCGAGCGGGGCGGAACTGGAGGGGTGGGGGATCCTGCACAACGATCCCGTGGTCGTCGAGGCGATCAGGAACCTTTCCCAGTGGGAGAAAGGCAGTTCCCGCGTCCTGGTCCACGGTGACCTCCGGATCGACCAGTTCCTGTACCACGAAGGCACGCTGTATCTGGCCGACTGGGAGGAGGCCAGAGTGGCCGACCCCGCGCGGGACGTGGGCGCCTTCGTCGGTGAATGGCTCTTCCGTGGCGTGCTCGGCATGGCCACCCATGAGGACGCCGTGAGCGACCGGGAGGTCGTGGCCAACGGCGCCCGGCGGTTCGAGACCCTGCGGCCGTACATCGAGTCGTTCTGGTCGGGCTATCTCGATGCCAGGCCGGCGGCCCGCGCCGACCAGGAGCTGGCGGTCAGGGCAGCGGCCTTCGCCGGCTGGCACATGTTCGACCGGCTCCTCGCCGCCGGCCTCCAGCGCCCGCGGTTGACGCCCCTGCAACGTGCGGCGGCGGGCGTCGGGCGCAAGGTCCTGCTCAGTCCCGCCGACTTCACCACCACGTTGGGCATTGGAGGTTGAAGGTGAAGCAGTCACTCGACCGGGTGCAGATCAGCGCGGATCTGATGTCCGCCACGGTGGACGATCGCGAGGTCACCGCCGACAGTCCCAAGGCGTTGCGCGGCGCGCTGGCGGACGCGCTGTACGACGTGTTCCACGCCGGCCGGGAGCTCAGGGAGGGGCCGCGTCCCAAGTCGCTGCGTGATTCCGGCTTCGAGCAGGCTCTGCGCGCGATGGTTCCGCACCGTGTCTCCCCTGTCCTGGCCCCGATGGAGCCCGGCTCGCCCGCCGTCGTCCGCCTGCACGGCGTGCGTGTGCTGATCCCTGAGCCGCAACTCGGCGCCGAGGTCGAGACGCCCGGCGGGCCGTCGCGATGGGTCAGTCTGCCGGCCGTCCTGCCGGCGCTGTCGCCCGGCTTTCTACTCGTCAACGGCTCGCTGGGGCACGACATCGAGCAGGGCGCGTGCGTGCGGCTGTACGTCGGAGCCGACGCGGCCGACGCGGCCCCCGGGTTGTGGGGCGCGGTGATCGAACGGCTGGAGGAGCTTCAGGTTCCCTATCGGGCCAAAGTGCTCTCCGCTCGCGACCTCTATCCGCGTCGCGACGCCATCGTGGTCTACCTGGGGTCACGTTCCTGGCATGTCGTACCGGAGATCGCCCGGGCGGCCTCCGCGGCCGGCGGGCTCCGGCAGGACATGTCCAGCTATGTCGCCGAGCTGGATCGCGGCATCGGCTGGGCCTGGGAGCCGCAGGACTCCCGGCCCGGGATGCGCGGCCTGAGCTTCGGCGAGCACCGCTCCCAGGCCGTCACCGCCGGCCTGCTGGCGCACGCCGAGCACGGCGGCGACCGGGACCAGGCGGTCGCCGAGGCACTGCGGGCCGCCGGGATCGTCCCCGACGCGGTCCACCGCAACCTCGACTCACCGACGCTCCCCTTCGAGACCACCGACCCCGAACCCGGGTCCGGATCTTGAGAGAGGTACCGGAGGAGGTGAACACATGCCCACCGAGTTCCTGATGGAGGGTGCCGAGGCCTACACCTCACTCGCCGAGGTCGCGGCGGGCCCCGAAACCGACGCTCCTGAGGCCACCCCGATCGTCAGCATGACCATCACCCTCATCAACGTCACCGTCTACCTCGGCTGCTGACGCCCTGAAACCAGCACACCCACCGCACAACATCGCGAAAGGAGAAACACATGCCCACCGAACTCCTCATGCAAGGCGCCGACGCCTACACCTCCCTCACCGAAGTCGCCACCACCCCCGAAACCGACATCCCTGAGATCACCCCCGCCGTCTCCTTCAGCATTGGCGTCAGCGTCAGCGTCGCACTCACACTCGGCGGCGGCTGCTGACGTTTTGAAACCGGGAAGTTCATCGCACAACGTTTCAAAAGAAAGATCGTATACCTGCTGAGCTTCTGACGGAAGGCGCCGTCGCGTACACCTCGCTTGCCAGGGGGTACGCGACGCCCCCGGAGCCGACGCCCCCGAGGCTGCCTCGATCACCACCAGCACCGCCACCCTCTCCGTTTCTTTCACCATTGTCTTCGGCTGCTGACTCTCCTACCTCTCAAAACCCATCGCAAGACACCTCAAAAGGAGAAACACATGACCGCCGAACTCCTCATGCAAGGCGCCGACGCCTACACCTCCCTCGCCGAGGTCACCGCAGCCACCGAAATCGACACCCCCGAGGCCACCCCCGTCATCTTCAGCTTCACCCTCGGCTTGAGCTACGGCGCCACCATCGTCGTCAACTGCTGACGCCCTGAACCAGCACGCCCACCGCACAACACCGCGAAAAGGAGAAACACATGCCCACCGAACTCCTCATGCAAGGCGCCGACGCCTACACCTCCCTCACCGAGGTCACCACCACCCCCGAAACCGACACCCCCGAGGCCACCCCCTACATCATCTCCTTGACCTTGGGCTACTCGATCGCCGCCACAGTCGCCGGCAGCTGCTGACGCCCTGAACCAGCACACCCACCGCACAACACCGCGAAAAGGAGAAACACATGCCCACCGAACTCCTCATGCAAGGCGCCGACGCCTACACCTCCCTCACCGAGGTCACCACCACCCCCGAAACCGACACCCCCGAGGCCACTCCCATTGTGAGCATCTTTTTCAGCATCGGCGTCACAATCGCCACATTCGAACACAGCTGCTGATGCTCTGAAACCGGGAAGCCCATCACACGGCATCTCGAAAGGAGAAACACATGTCCACAGAACTCCTGCTCGAAGGCGCCAACGCCTACACCTCACTCGCCGAAATCGCCACAGCCTCCGAAACCAGCACCCCCGAGGCCATTCCCACTTCCACCATCAGCGTCAGCATCTCCCTCACCTTTTACCTCGAGTGCTGATCACCTGACCTCCGAAATCCGCAACACAACACCCCAAAGGGAAAACACATGTCCGCAGAACTCCTGCTCGAAGGCGCCAACGCCTACACCTCACTCGCCGAAATCGCCACCACCCCCGAAACCGACACCCCCGAAGCCACCCCCATCACGCTCATCCTGACCCCCGGCGCCATCGCCTTCACCGTCGCCATCGAGTGCTAACCACCTGACCCCCAAACCCGCAACACAAAACCCCAAAAGGAAAAACACATGACCACCGAACTCCTACTCGAAGGCGCCAACACCTACACCTCCCTCGCCGAGGTCGCGTCTGGCCCTGAAATCGACGTCCCCGAAATCAGCCCCGCAACCATAAGCATCCTCAGCATCAGCTGGGCCACCTCCATCGCCGTCACCAACGCCCTCGAGTGCTAACCACCTGACCCCCAAACCCGCAACACAAAACCCCGAAAGGAAAAACACATGACCACCGAACTCCTGCTCGAAGGCGCCAACGCCTACACCTCACTCGCCGAAATCGCCACCACCCCCGAAACCGATGCCCTCGAGGCCGCTTCGCTGACCACCACCACCGCCACCCTCGACGTCTCTTTCACCATCGTCTTCAACTGCTGACTTTCCGACCTCTCGAAACCCACCACACAACACCCGAAAGGAAGAACACATGACCACCGAACTCCTGCTCGAAGGCGCCAACACCTACACCTCACTCGCCGAAATCGCCACCACCCCCGAAACCGACACCCCCGAAGCCACCCCCCTCACCACCGTCATGACCATCAGCTTCATCAGCTACACCTACGTCCT
>NZ_JBSFWD010000003.1:0-193393 GCF_053592655.1 Streptosporangium sp. NPDC002607 | reverse complement strand
GCTAACCACCTGACCCCCAAACCCACAACACAACACCCCAAAAGGAAAAACACATGACCACCGAACTCCTGCTCGAAGGCGCCAACACCTACACCTCCCTCGCCGAAATCGCCACCACCCCCGAAACCGACACCCCCGAAGCCACCCCTCTCACCACCGTCCTGACCATCAGCTTCATCAGCTTCACCGCCGTCCTCGAGTGCTAACCGGCCACAACATTGTGTGACGGTGTCACGGGCGCGCAGAGGCGGCCCGTGACACCGTCACGGCTCCAGATGCGAGGTTCAACCGGCTGCAGGGGTCGGCGCGCTGCGGGGTTGAGCGCCCGCACAAATATCTGATCTTGGAGGTTCCATGGCTCCCGGGTTGCTGTTCCCAACCCAACCCGCGCATCCCGATGTGGTGGTGCCCTTCGGCAAGCTGGTGATGAACGGGCTGGCCGGCCGACTTTGGCTGGGACAGTCCTTGGCGGCTGAGACGCACCAGACGATCGCCTACCTGGCGGGCCGGGGCATCAAGGTGCCGTCCGGCATGGGCGTGACGCTGATGCCGCTGCGGCATCCGATGGAGGCGGCGGCCCAGGCGCGTAGCCTGGCGGTACTCACCGGTCGTCCGGTGGTCGCCGGGTACGGCGCCGCCACCCCGGAGCTGGTCAGGGCGCTTCGCGGCGCGCCGTACGAGAAGCCGGCAACGGCCGCGGCCGGGTACGCCCGCGCGGTGCGCGGCATCCTCGACGGTGGGATCTCCGGGCACACCTGCGAGGCGTGCGTCGCCTCCGGCGGGCTGCTCCCGATGAGGCACGCGCCCGTCGAGGTGGGCCTGGGCGTCCTCCGCCCGGGCATGGCGCGGGCGGCGGGCGCCGTCGCGGACGTGGCCATCACCTGGATGACGCCGCCCGGCTACGTCCGGGACACGCTGATCCCCGCCCTGGCCGAGGGCGCGGCGGACCGCGGCTCGGTGCCCCGCGTCGCGACCGTCGTGCACGTGGCGCTGGCCGCCCCCGGCCGTGACCCGCTCAGGCTCGCACGGGTCGGGGCCGGGGCTCACCTGGGGGCGCCGCACTACACAGACATGCTCAGGCGAGCCGGGGTGCCTGCGGACCCGGCCGACCCGCGGGCGGGCGCCGCGGCCCTGGTCGAGACGGGGGTCTACGTGTACGGCACGCCGGAGGAGGTCGTCGAGCGGTTGCGCGAGTACCGCGAGGCGGGCGTGGACGAGGTCATTCTCAACACCATTGGTGTCGCGTCGACCGAGGGATTCACGGCGGCGGCGGCGGACGCCGAGCAGATCCTCAGCGCGATGGCGAACGCCGATGAGTGAGGCCGGGCAGCCCCAGAGTGCGCCGTCGTTCCGCGCCGAGCGTCTGCTCGTGCTCGTCACCGGGTCGCTCAACGCCACCTTCGTGCCGTACTGGTTCAACTGGTTGCGGCTCTTCTACCCGTGCCTGGACATCCGGGCGGTGGTGACCAGAAGCGCGGAGAGGTTCGTGACCCGGCAGTCGCTCGCGTCCATCCTCAACAAGGATGTGCCACTTGACGTCTGGCCGGACGTTCCGAAGCCTGGCTCGCCCCACGTGGACTACGCGTCCTGGCCGGACACCGTCCTGGTCTACCCGGCGACCTACCACTTCCTGAGCAGGTTCGCCAACGGTTTCGGCGACACCCCCATGCTGCTGGCGCTCCAGTGCACCTCCGCACTGATCGGGATCGCGCCGGCAGTGCCGCCGAACGCCATCCGGTCATACGCCTACCAGCAGCACCAAGCGGCGATCAAGGCCAGGCCCAACGTCGCGTTCGTCGACCCCGTGCTCGGTATAAGCGCCCACACCAGAGAAGAGAGCGTTGCGGCGGCCGCCCCGCTCCCCACTCTGATCGAGCGGCTGGAGAAACTGCGCGCCATCCGAGAGAAAGAAGCCAGATGAGCAAGGTCGTCGAATCCTTCGGCACGGGCTTCGTGCTCACCACGATCGTCAAGCACGACGACGGGGACTATCGGTGGACCCGGCGCCCCGGGCCCCACCGCGGCGGCGCGATCCGCACGCCTGATCCCACCGTCCTGGCAGCCGTCCGGGCGGTGCCGCGGGGGCGGGTCGGGCTCACCGTCCCGGAGCCGAAGGAGGGCGCCGGGGTGACCTACCGGACCGGTCAGGCCCGCTCGATCGCGGCCATACTCCTTGGTTTAAGGCCGGGTGCGGAAAAGTTCGACATCGAACAGGTCGCCATGGACACCCTCGTGGAAACCGGCACGACCCTCGCCCGGCTGCATACCGTACCGGTGCCGCAGGCCGACCTGCCCTCACCGGCGGGTCCGCAGCGGTTACTCTCCTGGCTGCGCAGCGGACAGGGGCCCACCGCCGCGCCGGAGCTCCACTCCCACGCGACCGGGATCCTCGGCCATGACCGGATCTCAACGGTCGAGGCGTGGTGCGTGCCGCCGTCGGAGGGACGGCACGTACTGCTGCACGGCGCCCCCGGCCACGGCATCCTGCTGCCCCTGACCCAGGATCAGGACGGCTGCCTGCTGACCGGTGAGGACCTCAGCGCCGGTCCGCCGGAGTTCGACGTGGGCTGGCTCATCGGCGAACTGGTGGAGTTTCGTGAAACGTTCCAGCAGCCGGGCCACAACACGTTCCCCGCCCTCGACTACGACGCCCTCATCGGCTGCGTGCTGGACGGCTACAACGCCCCCCTGGACCTCGCCGCCGTGGGCAGGGCCGCCGCCCTGCGATTCCTGACCCACACCCACGATTTCGCCGCCTACGTGGGCTGGCACGATGTCCTGGCGGACTACCTGAAGATCGTCGCCGATGCGATCGACGCGGCGGACGCCGGGCAACTTCTGCCCTCCTCCTCGCACAAGGTGAGCCACTGATGAAGACTACCGAGATCGTGCGCGTGACGTTGGACAACGGGCTGCGGGTGGTCGTCGAGGAGGAGCACTCCGCGCCCATCGCGGGCGTCGCCGTCCACTACGACGTCGGCTTTCGCGCGGAGGCCGAGAACAGGTCAGGGCTCGCCCATCTGTTCGAGCACCTGATGTTCCAGGGGGAGGCCGGCAACGAGCTGGACCACTTCCAGCAGCTTGAGAGCATCGGGGGTTTCTGCAACGCCTCCACCCGGCAGGACTACACCGACTTCTACAACGTCGTCCCCGCCGAGGCTGTCGCGCGGGCGATCGCGCTGGAGGCCGGTCGCATGCGAGCCCCGAAGATCACCGAGCGGGCCATCCGGGCCCAGACCTCGGTCGTGCGGGAGGAGGTGCTGGGCAAGATCCGCAAGCCCTACGGCGGCTTCCCCTGGCCCAGGCTGTCCCCCGTGCTCTTCCACGACTTCGCCAACGCCCACGACGGGTACGGCGACTACGCCGCCCTCCAACAGGTCACCCTTCATGACTGCGTGGACTTCTTCGACCGCCATTACAGCCCGGCCAACGCCGTGGTGACGGTCGTGGGTGACGTCGAGCCCGGCGCGGTGCTGGAGGTCATCGGGCGTACCTTCGGGGAGATCCCGCCCCGGCCCGCCCCCGCGCTCGGCTCCTGGTGGGAGCCGGAGCCGGCCGGTCAGCTGGAGGCCGAGTACACCGACTCGCTGGCGCCGCTTCCCGCCTTCGCCGTCGGCCACCGGGTACCTGACCCGGCCGCCGACCCACATGCCCACTTCGCGCTGTCCGCCCTCGCGGGCGTTCTGGCCGGGGGCACCCAGCCGCGGCTGCGTGAGCGACTGCGGCGTGAGACGGGGCAGGCCGTCATCTTCTCGGCCCGCGTCGGCCTGTTCGACTTCCTCGACGCTCGCGAGCCGGACATGTGGATCCTCACCGCGGTCCACCCGAAGGAGTTGCCGGCCGAACGGGTGCTGGCCGCCGTGGACGCCGAACTGGAGTCGATCGGCGCGCTCGGGCCCACCGACGAGGAGTTGCTGCGCTGGCGTACCGCGTGGGTCAACTCCCATCACCGGTCCATGGACCAGCTCGCCAACCAGGTGCGGATGACCGGGCGATTCGAGCTGCTGTTCGCTGATCCCGGCCGCGTCGCGCGGCTGCCCGAACTGTGCGCCGAGGTGACCGCCGCCGATGTGGCGGCGGCGGCGCGCGGCCTGCGCCCGGATTCCCGCGCGCTGCTCAGAGCTGTTCCGGAGGAGGGACGATGAGTAACGCGGTCGTGGATCGCACTCTGGGAAACGGCCTGCGCCTGCTGGCCCTGCGCCACGGCGTCACCCCCCTGGTCGAGGTGCGTCTCCACCTTCCCTCCCCCTGCCTGACCCGGCGCGATCTGGCCGAGTCCATGCTGCTGGCGGCCTGCCTGTCGCAACGGCAGAGCACGGACGACGGCGTGGAGCTGAGCGTGGCGGCCGACGTGTACAAGACGACCGTCACCGCCTCCTGCTCCGTGCAGGACGTGGACCACCTCATGTCAGCGCTGACGGAGGTGGTGGAAGGGGTGCCCGCCGAGGTGGAGTCGGTGCGTGGGCAACTGATCGCGCAGCTCAGGATGACCAGAGCCCACCCCGACGTCGCGGTCAGGTCCGAGCTGGCGCGGCACCTGTTCGGCGACCATCCGGCGACCTTCCTGGTGCCGGAGGAGGACGAGCTGACCGGGATCGCGGAGCCGCGGCACCGGCCGTTCGACCCCAGCGGCGCCGTCCTGATCATCCTCTCGCCGGACGACCCGGAGCGGATGGCCGATGCCGTGGAGAAGGCGCTGGCCGGCTGGCGGCCGCT
This sequence comes from Streptosporangium sp. NPDC002607, assembly GCF_053592655.1. Classification (NCBI taxonomy): domain Bacteria; kingdom Bacillati; phylum Actinomycetota; class Actinomycetes; order Streptosporangiales; family Streptosporangiaceae; genus Streptosporangium; species Streptosporangium sp. NPDC002607. The sequence continues at coordinate 188,677 of NZ_JBSFWD010000003.1, read as the reverse complement.
CGCGCGGAGCGCGCCGCCGCTGCCGCCGCTGCCCAGGATCGACGGTGGCCGGCTGGCGCTGCTGCCGCGGCCGGGCGCGCCGCAGTCTCGCATCCGGCTGCGCGTGCAGGCGGTGACGATAGAGCACGAGCGCTATCCCGCGCTCTTCCTGACCTGCAACCTCCTGGGCGGCTACCTCTCCTCCCGGCTGTCGAGAAGCCTGCGCGAGGACAAGGGCTACGTGTACAGCGTCATCTCGTTCTTCGACCTCCAGCCCGGTAGCGGGCTCCTGGCGATCGAGGCCGACACCTCGGCCGCCACCACCAGCGCCGCGATGGAGGTGCTGGGCGCCGAACTCCGCGGGATGCGGACGCGTCCCCCCACAGGACAGGAGATCCAAGTCGCCCGCACCTATGCCCTCGGTTCCATGGCGACCCGTATGGCTCCGCGTGCCGCCTTCGCCTCCGCGCTCACCGATCTGGCCGCCAAGGGCATGGATCCGCTCTGGCTGCTCGACTTCTCGCACCGTCTGGCCGCCGTGACGCCGGACGCCGTGGTGGCCGCGGCCGAGGAGTTCCTCGCTTCCGGGCGCTTCTCCGGCGTGGTCGCCGCGGATCCCGAGGTGCTCACACATCCCCTCGCTCTCAACGATGTGGAGTAGGACATGATCGCCAAGACCAAGCGGGCGCCGCGCCCGCTTGGTCGCCGACGTTCGGCCATCTGACAGGTGGTGCCTTGGCGGTACGTCTCCGACGTTCGCCAAGGCACCGCCGGCCGCCGGCGAAACCCGCCGCGACGGCCCCGCCCTCCCCACGGGAATCTCCCCGCCCGAAAATAGGTTTGACCAATCTGTTGACCTGGAAGCAACGTGAGCTTAACCTCAGTGCAATTGGTTTAACCAAAGGGTCACCAGGAGGGGAAGGGTATGGATCTGGCATCCCTGGTTCGGAGCCTTGCCGAGCAGGCGAGTCCCGAGCCCGCCACCGGCCGCCTGCGCCTGCCCACGGAGCGCGAGCTGGTGACCTCCCTGGAAGTCAGCCGGGGCTCCCTGCGCGAGCAGTTGTCGATGCTGGAGATGCTGGGCTTCCTGGACCGCACGCAGGGCAGGGGTTCCTACCTGAGCACCCCGGACGCCGGTTTCATCCAGCTCTACTTCGACCTGGGCGTCCAGCTCGGCCACCTGAGCCAGGAACAGTTCACGTCGGCACGGAAGATGCTGGAGGTGTCCGTCGCCGAGGCGGCGGCGAGACTGGCCACCGCGGACGACGTCGACGCCCTGCGTGAACTCGTTGACGAGATGGTCAAGGCCAGCGGCGACGGCGACGGCGAGCGCGCTCTCGAAGCGGACCTGAAGTTCCACCACCGGCTGTTTTTGATCGTCGACAACCCCGTCTTCAACCTTGTCCACGACGGCCTCAGCCACGTGCTCCGCAGCGAGGTCGTCGAGCGCCGCCGGCTGGCGGTGGAACGCGAGCCCCTGACCCCGGGCAAGACCCGGGTCATCGACACGGTCCACTACGGGATCGTCGAGGCCATCGGCGAACGGGACGGCGAGGGCGCGCGGATCGCGATGCGCAGGCACTTCGAGGTGTGGTCCTCCCTCACGCACTCGCCCTAGGCCCCCCACACACGACAACGACACGCCACCCCCGCGCGGGCAGTGGGCCATGCCATGCCCAGAAACAGGGCCGGATCACCCAGAACAGAAGGATGTCCATGAGCGACCCAACAGTCGTTTTCGTCGGTATCGGCGCCATCGGCCTGCCGATGGCGGCCCAACTGGTGTCCGCCGGCTACGCGGTCACCGGGGTGGACCCGCTACCGGCCGCGCACGAGCGGGCCGAGGCCGCCGGCGTACGGGCGGTCTCCCGGTTCTCCGAAGCGCCCAAGACCGAGTTCGTGGTCGTCATGGTCGCCACTCCGGCGCAGCTCGAAGCCCTTGTCACCGAGGCGCTGGCAGTGGATGTGACCGGTCAGCGCTGGATCGTGATGAGCACGGTGGGCCCGGAGGCGGTGCGCGAGCAGGGCGCCCGGCTACAGATGGCCGGCGCGGTCGTGGTCGACGTGCCGGTCACCGGCGGGGTGGCCAGGGCCCGGACCGGCGAGCTCACCCTGTTCGCCTCGGGCCCGGCCACCGACATCGAGGCCGCCCGTCCCGTCCTCGACAGATTTGGAACGGTCCAGGCGGTCGGAGACGCGCTCGGTGACGGTCAGGCCATCAAGGTGGTCAACCAGCACCTCTGCTCGGTCCACATCGTGGCGGCGGCCGAAGCCCTCGCTCTCGCGTCCACGCTCGGGCTGGACAAGGAGAAGGTCCTCTCCCTCGTGGAGCGGGGAGCCGCCGGATCATGGATGCTCTCCGACCGCGGGCCGCGCATGCTGCGGGGCACCGACGTCGACGTCACCAGCACGATCAACATCTTCGTCAAGGACAGCGGCCTCGTGTACGAGGCCGCGCGGGCGGCCGGGGCGCAGACCCCCCTCCTCGACGTCGCCAGGGCCCGCTACCAGCAGGCCGCCGACGCGGGTCTTTCGACACGTGACGACTCACGGGTCATCGAAACCTACGAACACCCCCAGTGATCAAGATCATTAAGATAGCGAGGAGCGGCACATGACCGCTGCATCCAACGTCGCCGGTGCTCACCGGGACAACCCGGCAAAGGTGTCCTTCGCCTCGATGGTCGGCACCGCGGTGGAGAGCTACGACTTCTTCATCTACGGCACCGCCTCGGCCGCCTACTTCGGCACGGTGTTCTTCCACTCCGAGGACAAGCTCGTCGGCGTGCTGGCATCGTTCGCCACGCTCGCCGTCGGCTTCCTGTTCCGCCCGCTCGGCGGCTACCTCGCCGGACACTACGGCGACCGGGTCGGCCGCAAGACGATCCTGATGTGGTCGCTGGTGCTCATGGGCGTCGCGACCGTCCTGGTGGGCGTGCTGCCGACCTACGACCAGGCGGGCGCGCTCGCGCCGATCCTGCTGATCCTGCTGCGGATCCTTCAGGGCATCGGCTTCGGCGCCGAGTGGGGCGGAGCCGTCCTGATGGCCGTCGAACACGCCCCCGAACGCCGCCGCGGCTTCTTCGGCGCGGTCCCGCAGATCGGCATCCCGGCCGGGCTGCTGCTGGCCAACGGCGCGTTCCTGCTCAGCGAGGCCCTGCTGGAGGGCTCCTGGGTGTGGCGGGCGCCCTTCCTGCTCTCCGTGGTGATGGTCGCCGTCGGCATCTTCATCCGGATGGGCGTCTCCGAGTCGCCCGACTTCGCGGAGATGAAGAAGAACAACGAGATCCGCAAGGCTCCGGCACTGGACGTCATCAGGCGCGACTGGCGGGTGATCCTCAAGATCATGACTCTGCGGCTCGCGGAGACCGGCGGGTACTACGTGACCACCAGCTTCATGCTCTCGTACGTGGTGCTCGCCGAGCTGACCGACAAGCAGAACGTGCTGATCGGCACCATCGTCGGATCCGCGCTCGGCCTGGCCAGTCACCTGCTGTACGGCGCGCTGTCCGACCGGATCGGCCGCAAGCCGGTGTTCCTGATCGGGTCGCTGTTCACGATCGCGTTCGGCATCCCGATGTTCCTCATGATCAACACCGGCGCGGTCCTCATGGTCGTCGTCGCGGTCGCCCTGAGCCTGCTGCTGAGCCACGACCCGATCTTCTCCGTGGAGTCCTCCTGGTTCTCCGAGCAGTTCCCCCGTGACGTCCGCTCCTCGGGAATCTCCCTCGGCTACAACGGCGCCTCGCTGGTCGCCGGCCTGCTGCCCTTCCTGGCCACCGCCCTGTACGGATCCATCGGGTGGATCGGCCCGGCGGTGCTGTTCATGCTGCTCGGCGTGGTCTCGACGATCGCCGCCACCCTCACCCCGGAGACCGCTCCGGTCAAGGTCGGCACCCCGGCGTCGTCCACGACCACGGCCGCGACCGTCTGAAGAGAGAACGAGAACAGACATGACCACACTCAGTGAACCGCAGGCCGGCCGCCTCGATCCGGCGGCGCGGGCGGAGAGGGTGCGCGGTGCGGCCTACCGGATGCGTCACCACACCCTGAACATGGGCGAGGCGCAGGGCCAGGGCTACGTCGGCCAGGCACTCGGGGTCGCCGACATGCTGGCGGTCACCTACGTCGACCAGCTCCGCTACCGGGCGGACGACGAGCACTGGGCCGAGCGCGACAGGTTCCTGCTCTCCACCGGCCACTACGCCATCGCCCTCTACGCGGCCCTGGCCGAGGCGGGCGTCGTGCCCCTCGACGAGCTGGAGACCTACGGCTCCGACGGGTCACGGCTCCCGATGTCCGGAATGGCGTCCTACACGCCCGGTATGGAGATCTCCGGAGGATCGCTCGGCCACGGACTGACCGTCGCCGTCGGCATGGCCCTCGGGCTGCGCCACCAGGGGTCGGACTCACGGATCTACAACTTCCTGTCCGACGGTGAGCTGGACGAGGGCTCGACCTGGGAGGCGGCGATGGGCGCCGCCCACCACAGGCTGGGCCGGCTGACCGCGATGGTCGACATGAACGCCCTGCAGGCCGACGGGAAGACCGAGACGGTCATGCGCATCGAGCCGGCGGAGGGGAAATGGGTCGCGGCGGGCTGGTTCACCCAGCGGGTGGACGGTAACGACGTGGAGGCGCTGCTCGCGGCCTTCGACGCCGCCGCCGAGCAGGCCCACCCGGAGGGCAGGCCCTCGGTGATCCTGTGCGACACCAGGATCGGCCGGGGCGTCCCGCTGCTGGAGACCCGCGAGAAGGCCCACTTCATGCGAATCGACGAGGACGAGTGGGAGCTGTGCCGTCAGCAGCTGACGGCCGGGTACGAGGGAGTGGAAGTACTGTGAGCACCGCGACGGGCGCCAGGCGCCTGACGACCTCGGCGATGATCGCCTCATTCGCCGACCCCGGGCAGAGGACCGCGAACGCGCCCTTCGGCCACGCCCTGGCCGCTCTGGCCGAGCAGGACCCGCGCGTCGTGGGACTCACCGCGGACCTGGGCAAGTACACCGACATGCACGTCTTCGCCAAGGCCCACCCCGAGCGGTTCTTCCAGATGGGCATGGCCGAGCAGTTGCTGCTCGGGGCGGCGGCGGGCATGGCCGAGGTCGGCCTCATCCCGTTCGCCTCGACGTACTCGGTGTTCGCGGCACGCCGCGCGTACGACTTCCTGTGCCTGGACATCGCCGAGCCGAACCTGAACGTGAACGTGATCGGTGGCCTGCCCGGTCTGACCACGGGGTACGGCCCGAGCCACCAGGCCACTGAGGACATCGCCATCTTCCGCGGCATGCCGAACCTGACGATCGTCGACCCGTGCGACTCCGTCGACATCGAGCAGGCGGTGCCCCAGCTGGCCGCGTCCGACGGCCCGACCTACCTGCGCCTGCTGCGCGGCAGGGTGCCGACGGTCCTCGACGAGTACGACTACACCTTCCGGCTCGGCAAGGCGGCGGTGCTCCGCGGCGGCAACGACGTCGTGTTCGTGTCAAGCGGCCTGATGACGATGCGCGCCCTGCAGGCGGCCGAGGAGCTGGCCAGGCACAATGTCGACGTCGCGGTGGTGCACACTCCGACGATCAAGCCCTTCGACGCCGAGACCGTCCTCGCCGAGGTCGACAGCGACCGGCTGGTGGTCACGCTGGAGAACCACACGGTGGTGGGCGGGCTCTTCGAGACGGTCGCCTCGGCGGTCGTGCGGGCCGGCATCGGCAGGCGGGTCGTCCCGATCGCCCTCCCCGACGCCTTCCTGGACGCCGGCGCCCTGCCCACCCTGCACGAGAGGTACGGCCTGGCCACCGGCACCGTCGTCGCCAAGGTGCTCGAAGAGCTGGCATGAAGACCGTCGTGCTCGATGACGACCCCACCGGCACCCAGTCGGCCAGTGGGGTCCGGGTGCTGCTGCGCTGGGACGCCGCCCGTCTCACCGAGACGTTGCGCGCGGTGGACTCGGTCTACCTGCAGACGAACTCGCGGGCGATCGACGAGGCCGCGGCGGTGGCACTGTGCCGGCGGATCCGCGGCGAGGTCGACGCGGCCTCGGCCGAGCTGGACACCGAGATCCAGGTCGTGCTGCGCGGGGACTCGACGCTGCGCGGACACGTCTTCGCCGAGACGGACGTGTTCACCACCGGCGACAGCCCGATCCTCTTCCTGCCGGCCTTCCCCGACGGGGGCCGGACCACGGTCGGCGGGGTGCACCATGTCCTGGTCGGCGGGGTGCCGACCCCCGCCCACCTGACGGAGTACGCCAACGACCCGGTCTTCTCCTTCCGTCACGGCGACCTGGTCGGGTACGTGCGGGAGATCGGTGCCAGGGAGGCGTTCCCGGTGCCGCTCGAGGAGGTCCGCTCCTCGCGGGGCGAGGCCGTGGCCGCGGCCCTGCTCGCCGCGCCCGGCCGCACCGTGGTGACGCCGGACGCCGAGACCGACGAGGACGTCGATCTGGTCCACCGGGGCCTGCTGGCGGCGCGGGAGCGGGGCAGGCCCGTGGTCGTCCGTTCCGCGGCGCCGCTGGCCGCCCGGTGCGCCGGCGCGGTCAGCCGGGGTCTGCTGCCGCGGCCGCTGAACGGCGGTCGCGGCCCCGTCCTGGTGGTCTGCGGTTCGCACACCTCGGGGGCGACCGCTCAGCTCGCGGAACTGGAGCGGCGCCGTGGCGTCACCACGCTGACGATCAGCACCGAGGCGGCACTGCGGAACGGCACGGCGGCCGGTCACGCCATCGTCGCGGACGCGAGGAGGGCGCTGACCGGGGAGGGCATCGCGGTGATCAGCTCGGAGCGGGTGCGCCACGAAGGCCACAACACCCTCGCGCACGGCGAGGCGGTGATGACCGCACTCATGACGGCGGTCCGCGAGCTGTCGGACACCGCCCGCGTGGTGGTCTCCAAGGGGGGCATCACCTCGGCCGAGGTGACGGCCACCGGACTGCGGGCCGCCGCCGCCACCGTGCGGGGCCAGGTGCTGCCGGGAGTGTCCGTCTGGGACCTGGACACCGACGCGGCCGCCACGACCTGCGTGGTCGTGCCGGGCAACGTGGGCGGCCCGGACGTCCTGGTGGAGGCCGTCGAGGCGATATAGACGACCCGCGATCACCACCCCGCCAGGGGGAGCGCCGAGCCGTTCATCGGGCCTTCGGGGCTGTAGACCACGCACATCACATCGCGGTCGCCGTCGGCCCAGGTCTCCCGGGTCGGCATGACCGGGTAGAAATCCAGTCCCGAGGCCGACTCACCGCTCCAGTTGCTGTCGAACCCCCGCCGGCAACTCTCCCGGGCGAACGTGGTCAGCGCGGCCGGATCCCATTCACCGTCGGGGGCGTGCACGAAGCCGTACGACTGGTTGGCCGCCTGCTCCCTGCAGGGTGTGTAGAGCACGACGACCTCGGCCGCCTCCGGGGAGTAGGCCGGGTCGGTGAAACACTCCCCCGCCTCGATGTGCAGGAGCCCGCCGGTCTCCGCGGTGATGAAGGTCTCGTCCTTGACCATCGGCCCCGCCGGGCCCGTCGTCCCCGACGTGGACGGCGGCAGGAAGAGCGCGCCGAGCACCACGAAGCCGGGAAGCAGCGTCCAGCGGCGGGCGGACCGCCGGTCACCGGCCTGCCGGGGGCCCGTCATCAAATACCTCCCGTTCGGCGGCCTCGGCCTCGGCCCGGGAGGAGGAACCCTCAGCGAAACCGCGTGCCATGTGGCGCAGGTCGCGAAGTAGGCGTACGTGTTTCCTTTCCACCCGAGCCCGCTCGCACGATGTTAGGCGCGCGCCACCGAACGCGAGGGCAACGGAAGGTGTCGAGCGCACGGCCTTCCGGCGACATCAATGGTGCGGTTGGGGCCAGAGATACCTGGGAGGAGGTGTTCATCCGGGCGTAATGCCCTATATGGGCTTTTGTCCCTCTTTTCTGGATCAATACCGACGTCTACCGCACTCCCTCGGTGGAATGTGATCCCTCCTTGGAGAAGAGTTCATGATGGGCAAAGCCAAACTGCCCCGATCCGCCGGATCCCGGCGTACCAGGCTGACGGCGGTGAGCGCGGGCGTGCTGATCGCCAGCGGCCTCGCGTTCAGCCCGGTGGCGTTCGGCGCGGCCGCGCCGCCGAAGTACCCCGCCGCCGATATCCACAAGCCCTCCCCCATGCCCGACCGGGTCATCCTCACTCCCACCACCACGCCGTCGGCCAGCCAGAAGGTCACCTGGCGGGCCGTGACCGACGCCGATTCGGCGCAGGCCCAGATCCTTGAGGCCCCGCGCGCGCTCGGCGATGTCGCGCCGTCCGCGGGCGCGGTCACCAACGTCAAGGCGATCAGCACCACCCCGGTCAACACCACGCTGGGGTACGCCTCCATCTACCACACCGTCGAGTTCACCGGCCTGAAGCCGAACACCCGCTACAGCTACCGGGTCGGCGACGGCACCAACTGGGCGGAGTGGAGCGACTTCACCACCGCGGCGGCCGACCTCCAGCCGTTCTCGTTCATCTACTACGGCGACGCGCAGAACTACATCGACTCCGCGGTGCCGCGCGTCTTCCGCCAGGCGTTCGCCGACCGCCCGCAGGCCAAGATGATCGTCAACGCCGGTGACCTCATCGACTCCGCGAACAGCGAGGAGCAGTGGGGTCAGTGGTACAAGGCCGCGGGTTTCATCGACAGCCAGGTCAACAACCTCTCGATCCCCGGCAACCACGAGTACAGCGGCGGCCTGTCCACCTTCTGGCGTCCGCAGTTCCCCTATCCGGACAACGGACCGGGTAACCCGGAGCTGAAGCAGACCGTCTACACCGTCGACTACCAGGGCGTGCGCTTCATCGGCCTGGACTCCAACGTGCAGAGCAACACCACCCTGATGGCCGCGCAGACCACCTGGCTGGAGGGTCTGCTCAAGGACAACCCGAACAAGTGGACCGTGGTGACCTTCCACCACCCCGTCTACTCCACCACCGGCACCCGCAACAACCCCGCCGTACGCGGCCAGTGGGGCCCGCTGTTCGAGAAGTACGGCGTGGACCTGGTCCTCCAGGGCCACGACCACTCCTACGGCCGCGGCAACGTGGCGACCGCCCGCAAGTCGGTCACGGTCAACAACGGTGTCGCCTACGTCGTGTCCGTCTCCGGCGGCAAGATGTACGCCCTCAACAACGGCGAGAACTGGACCGGAAACGGCGCCGAGGTCGTCAGCAAGAGCCAGAACACCCAGCTCTACCAGCTGATCGACATCGAGGCCGACAAGATCACGTTCGAGGCCCGGTACGCCAACGGCGAGCACCACGACGGCTTCGTCGTCCGGAAGAACAACAAGGGCGAGCGCACCGTCAACGAGGTCCGTACCGCGGAGAACACCGTCGGTGAGCAGGTCACCGTCGACAAGACCGCCGTCGAGCACCGCGGCGAGCTCACGATCTCCGCGTACGGCTACGACCCGGCCGAGCGGGTGTCCGTCTTCATGAAGAAGGCGGGCGACGGCAACCCTGGAAAGGGGAACGACAACATCTCGATCGGCACGCAGGAGGCCGATGAGCTGGGCCGTCTGACCTACACCTTCAGGGTGCCGAGCAACCTGAAGAAGGGCGAGACCTACGTGGTCTACCTGGACAGCGCCAACCAGAAGATCACCAGCCCGGCCGTCACGGTCGACAAGAAGTAAACCCGCCAGGGGACGGGGCCGCCGTCACGGCGGCCCCGTCCTCCGGACGTGCCGGAGCCTTGTCGGACAGGAAATCCATTGAAAATCCATGCCCGTACGCTGGCGGGCGCGCTGCTCGTCGGCGCCCTGGCCGGCTGGGCCACCCCGGCCGCCGCCCATCCCTTCGGACCACCGTCCACCGCGCGGATCGAGGCCGACGGCTCGCGCGTGACCATCTCGTGGCTCCCGGCCGAGGACGACTGGGTCGCGCTCGGCCAGTCGCTCGGCGCGTTCGAGGACCCGTCCACCGGCACCGTCTCGACGGAGCTGACCGGCGAGCAGAAACTGGAGCGCTCAACGGCCCTCCGCGACTACCTGCTGGAGAAGATCACGGTCGCCCAGGCCGGCCGGCCGTGCGAGAGCCGGCTGGAGGAACTCCGGGCGCTGCTCGTCGACGGCGCCCGGTTCGTCTTCGACTGCCAGAGCCCGGTGACCGAGGTGGAGGTGACCGTCGCCGCCCTGACCGACCTCAACACGGCGTACCGGACGATGCTCATCGCGGACACGCCCGCCACCCCCAAGCAGACGCTCTTCACCGAGGCGGTCAGCACCCAGCGTCTGAGCTTCTCCGGCACGGCGGGGAACGGCATGTCCTGGCAGACGACGAGCGTCGCCGTCGGCGCCGCCGTACTGCTGGCCGGGGCGGGCGCGTTCGTCATGCTGCGCACCCGGCGCAGGGTGAGTACGACGGGTACGCGATCATGACGGAGCTCAGCGGCTTCGAGAGCCGGTTCATCTCGCTCTTCGACAACAGGGGCGTCTTCTGGGTGGTCCTCGCCGTCGCCCTCGTCGCCGGAGCGATGCACGCGGTCGCCCCCGGCCACGGCAAGAGCGTCACCGCGGCCTACCTGGTCGGCACCCGGGGCAACTACCGCGACGCGCTGCGCCTGGGAGTCATCGTCGCGTTGATGCACACCTTCTCGGTGCTGGTGCTGGCGTTCGCCTGGGTGGGGCTCAGCAGCGCCGCGAGTTTCGGCACGGAGAGCGTCACCGCCTGGATGCAGGTGCTGGCCGGACTGGTCACCATCTGCGTCGGCATCCACCTGACCTACCGCCACCTCCAAGGGCGCCGGCGCCAGGCGCAGCACGGACATGGCCACGGACATGGCCACGGGCACGGGCACGGACATGGGCACGAGCATCAGGTCGAGGACGGGCCGGACCCCTGGTCACGCCGGGGCCTCGTCGCGCTCGCCCTCTCCGGCGGCCTGCTGCCCTCCCCGTCGGCGTTCGTCGTCCTGATGAGCGGGCTGCTCACCGGCCGGGCCTTCGACGCCGTCGCGCTCGTCGCCACCTTCGGCGTGGGGATGGCCCTCACCCTGACCGGCGTGGGCGTCGTGACGATCCGGGGCTACACCCTGCTGGCCCACGGAACCCACAGGTGGTCACTGGCCTCCGCGGTCATGGCCTGGGCCCCGGCCGCCGCCGGCCTCGCGGTCTCCTCCGCCGGAGGTCTCTACCTCCTCGCAGCGGTGGGCACCATCACCGGTTGACACCCGGCCGCGCGCCGGAATGTCCGCCGGATCGGGCGTGGTGGACATCCAGGGGCGGGCGTCACTGGCTGGAACAGCGGCCGTCGCCTCCCGGACGGCCGTCATCCGTGTTTCGCGGATGTGCCCAGGATGCTCGACGCCTACGAACGCGGAAGCAGCGAGCGGACGGCCTCCTCGGTTCGGGCGACGACGGCCGGTCCGTCGTCGGCGGTGATGATGGGGCGCTGGATGAGGATCGGGCGGTCGGCGAGCGCCCGGATCCAGCGGTCACGGCTCTCGGGGGTACGGGGCCAGTCGGCCAGGCCGAGCTCGGTGGCCGCGCTCTCACCCGTCCGGGTGATGTCCCAGGGTTCGAGGCCGAGCCTGGTCAGCACCTCGCGGAGTTCCCGCTCGTCGGGCGGGTCTTCCAGGTAGCGGCGGACCGTGTACTCGGCCTTCTCGGCATCCAGGACGGACAGCGCGGAGCGGCACTTGGAACAGTCGGGGTTGATCCAAATTTCCATACGTCTTCCTTCGTGCTCGGACAGCGGGCGAAAAGAGGAACCCACCGCGGAAAACGTAACGGAGCGATACCTCGGACCGGGTACGCGGGTGTGAGGTTTTCCCTGGCTGCGACCTCCGCCGCAGCATGGCCTGACGACCACCGTCGACATGCTCGCCGCCCAGAACGCGGACAAGCACGAGCGACCTGCCCGGACCTGGAACGCGACGTGTGACAGGCATGTACGAGACCCGTCTGACCTCGCGGATCGTCTCCGGAAGGCAACCGGCCGCCAGGAGGGAATGTCCAGGCGGCCGGGAGGGGACCTCTCAGCCGAGGTCGAACTCGCTGGCCTTCACACCGCCGACGAAGGCGTCCCACTCGGCGGGGGTGAAAAAGAGCTTCGGGCCGTCGGGGTCCTTGGAATCGCGTACGGCGATCAGGTCGGGGTGCTCGGCCTTGTGATCAGGGCCGTCGACGACGTCTCTGAGTTCCGCGACCTCAACACAGTCACCACCATTACTTCCGGAGAAGCTTGACTTGAACCACTTGGCGCTACTCAGGTCCATTTTTCCTCTGCCGCCCTCTTGATAAGATCGATGGACATACTCAGCGAAATCGCTTCGGTTCGCATGGCTTCGAAACATTCGACTGCCGTCGCGACATCCTCCGGATCGTTCGTGGTGATACCCCGTATGGCGGTCTCCGCATACAGTACTTCGCCTCCTCCGGGCATCGTCGCAATTGAGAAGCCCCCATCAAGCCCGAGTGCATTCCATGTGGAACCACCTGGACACTCAGTCGGGGTCCGACCACCGATATGAGGTGCTCCAACTGCTCTCGCATCACCTGGGGGCCGCCGATCGGGCGGTGGAGAACCGCCTCGTCGATCACGCACCGGAATATTGGAGGCTGGGGGTCATCACGGACGAAGAGTGCCTGACGATTCAGCCGCGCTTCTACCTTCGCTTCATCTCCGAATAGCAGCACTCGGGCGTATGCCTCGGTCTGGAGGAGCCCTGGAAACACCAGCGGCTGATAGGTCCGGAGGGCGATCGCCGAGTCCTCTTGGTCGCGCCACCTGCCGAACCAGGACGGGAAGACCTGTCCCTTCCGCCAGTCGAGGAGGCGGCGGAGGGCGCCGCCGGTGTCGAGGGCCGTGTCGCAGGCGTCGGCGAACTCCGGGCTGGCCGGGAGCAGACCGGTCTCGACGCCGCTGATCAGGGACTCGCTGAAGTGGATTATCTCGGCCAACTGCCCCTGGGTGAGGCCCGCCGCCTTCCGGTAGTGCTTCAGCTCCCTGCCCCATATCGCCTGAGGCGTGTAGAGGTTGACCACGATGCCCTCCTCGCCGGAGTTCAACGACAACGGCGCGAACCCCAACCATCGAATCTGGTAACCATTCGACTACCAAGCGTAGTCATTTCCCGGCATGCTGGCCATACGAATTCCAGAGAATAAGAAGAGAATTCCAAGGCGCACGAGGCGCCGGACGAGTATCACCACAAGCCGGCCTCCTCGCCATTTCGTGCTGGGCATAAGTGAATACCGGAATCCGGTCACCACCGAAAAGTCCGGTACCGCATACTGCGAAAAGCACAGCGAGGGCAAGTGCGGGTTCGGGGCCGTCCATCGGCGCGGGTCTCCGCGAGGTGAGAGGCCAAAAGCGCAGCGACGGCAAGGAAGGGGTCAAGGACCGCGCATCGGTACAGGTCCGCACGGGGCGCTTTGAAAGGTGACCCCGGAGCTCAGTGGGCCCATCGAGTGGGCGAGCGGCACCAGCCGGTTACAGGTGGATCGCAAGCGCCGTCATCCAGGGTGAGGAACATGCTTCACGCGCCGAAGAAGGCCAGGCGAGACGGCTCTCCCTTGAAGAAACCCGCCCGACGACCTGCCAACCCGGTATCCACCGAACCCAGGTCCGCCGCGCGTGGGAAGCGGGCCCGATCCAAGAGACCCCCCAGCCAGGAGAATGTCCGTGCGGAGCCCACGCCGAAGCGGAAACCTGGAGAAATCATCGGCGGCTTGGCGCTCGCACTCGGCATAACGGCCGCGCTGTCGCTGCTGGCGTTCACCTTGGTCTCCGTCGCCCTGCCCGATCTGAAGGTGGCGCTCGGCATGACGGGCGTACAGGGAACCGCCACTGTCGTGTTCTGTGAAAGTCTCGGCCACGGAAAGCATAGAACGCACCACTGCAAGGCGGATTTCATATTCGACGACCCGGCGAGATCACCGATCGTCATCGACACCGTGCCGGATGCGGAGGTGGGCGACGTCTTCCGGGCCGCACTCAATTTCGAGGGAGACCGGGTTCTGCCCACGGGCACGCAGGGCGTGATGCCCCAGATCGGCCTGCTCGCCCTCGCCCCGCTCTGTGTGGCCTTCGTACCCACCCTCCTGCTGAGGGGCCTCAACATCGAGCGTGGTTTGGGGGTGGCGATAATCGGCGGATGCGTGATCGCGGCTGTCTCGTCTCTGGTGGCCATCATAGGCGTGAGCTTCAGCATCTGAACCGGGGGCGATGAACCGGCCCGTTGACGAGCCGGCGCCTCCCCTTTGCCGGCCTGGACGTCGCCGATTCGGGCTTGGGGCCGGGTGGCCGGCGTCACGCAGGCCCGATAGCGAAGCGATAAGGCATGGATGTTGGGCGGTCCTACGTTTCGGACATGAGCACTCCGATCTTTGCGCTTTGCGATGAGTACGTCACCCGCTGGGCGGCACTCGACCCGATCGCGGCAGGTGCCGAGGGCATCGTGTCCGACTTCGTCGCCGCCACCGACCACAGCCCCGCCGGAAGCGCCGCCCGGGCCGAGCTGATCCGTACGACCCTCAAGCGTCTCGACGAGCTGGTCCCGACCGGGGAGTCGGACGTCCGGGCGGCCGCCCACCTGCGGGAGCGGCTGGAGGCCGAGCTCGGCTGGCACGACATGGGTGAGCCGCTCCGCTGGGTGGCGGCGCCGTACGGGCTGCCCTACCGGGTGCGCTCCAGCGTCGTCCTCCTCCCGCACGGCAACGACGACGAGTGGCGCGACGTCGCCGCCCGCCTGGCGGCGATCCCCGCAATGCTCGCCGGATGGCGGGAGAGCCTGGAGGTCGGCCTGGCCTCGGGCCTGCGGGGCGCTCGCAGGCAGGCACTGGCCATGGCCGACCAGGCCGATCAGTTCGCCGGCGCGGGCGGGACTCCCCCGGCGCACGACGCCTTCGTCGCCACCTACGGCGAGGGTCCGGTCAAGGAGGAGCTGCTCAGCGCGGCGGCGGCGGCCCACGCCGCGTACGCCGACGCCGGGCGCTACCTGCGCGAGGAGTACGCCCCGAGGGCGGACGAGGCCGACGCGGTGGGCCCCGAGCGCTACGCGGTCGCGGCCAGGATCAGCCTGGGCTCCGACATCGACCTGCGCGAGGCGTACGAGTGGGGCTGGGCCGAGCTGGAGCGCATCGGGACCGAGATGGCCGCCGAGGTCGAGCGGATCAAGCCGGGCGCGACCATCGAGGAGGCCACCGAGATCCTCAACGAGACCCAGGCCGTCGACTCCCTCGAGGAGTACCAGACGTGGCTGCAGGAACGCCACGACTGGGCTATCGAGCAGCTGAACGGCACCCACTTCGACATCCCCGAGCCGCTGCGGCGGATCGTGGCCGAGGTCGACGTGAGCTCCACCTCCGGCGCGGCCTCCTACAACTCGCCCAGCGAGGACCTGTCGCGGCCCGGCCGCACGCTGTGGCCGGTCGGCGGGCGGACGCGCTTCGCCACCTGGAGCGAGCTGACCACGATCTTCCACGAGGGCGTTCCCGGCCATCACCTGCAGTTCGGCGCGATGCGGATGGCCGGGGACGGCCTGTCCAGGTTCGCCAAGGTCTCCTGGGTGGACGGCCACGGTGAGGGCTGGGGCCTGTACGCCGAGCGGCTGGCCGACGAGCTGGGCTGGTTCACCGACCCCGGTACCCGGCTGGGCATGCTCAACTGGTCGGCGCTGCGTGCCGCCCGGGTGGTCATCGACCTGGGCGTCCACCTGGACCTTCCGCTTCCCGACGGCTCGAAGTGGACCTTCGAGAAGGCCTGCGAGGTGCTGCGCGACCGGGGCCGTTGCGAGCCGCACCGGGTCGAGGCCGAGGTGGTGCGCTACTTCGGCTGGCCCGCCCAGGCCATCGCCTACAAGCTGGGCGAGCGGGCCTGGGTGCAGGCCCGTGAGGAGGCCAGGCTGCGCCAGGGCGACGCCTTCGACCTGCGTGCCTGGCACACCGCCGCAATGGAGCTCGGACCGGTCGGCCTGTCCAGCCTGGCCGACGCCCTGCGCCGGATCGGCTGATCTTTGGCCCCTCACCTCATGTGATGTCGCCGACGGCGGCCGGTCCTGCCAGGGCAGACGACCGGCCGCCAGGCGACATCACATGAGGGCCACCGCTGACCGCCCGCACCGCCCACAACGACAACGGCCACTCGACCGGGGCCGGCGACCGACCCGCCGCACCACATCACGTGCAGACCACCCGCACCGCCCGTGACCAACCGCCGCACCACACGTCCGCGCCTCGTTCAGGGAGCGCGGCCGCGCCGTCTCCGTCGCCTCTCACCGGGCACGGCCGAGGTCAGGTGGCGGGAGGATCCGCCAGCTGGGTACGGATTTGGGCGGCGATCGCGGGTGGCATCGTGTCGGCCAGTTCGAGCGCCTCCTCCGAGACGCTCAGCGCCGCCTCGGTCTCGCCGACGGCCGAGTACGCCTCGCTGAGCATGACCAGGACGCGGACCACGTGGAACGGCGCGTCGATCTTGTGAAACAGGCCGAGTGCCTGGTGGAAGCGGCCGATGGCCTGTTCGGTCTGGTCGGTGGCCAGCGCCAGCTCGCCGAGGCCGAGCACGACCCGCGCCTCGGCCAGCTTCTCTCCCGTGGTGCTCGCCAGTTCCAGAGCGCGCTGGAGCGTGAGGTCGGCCTCGGCGAAGTCGCCCTGGCGCAGCCGCGCGATGCCCAGGCCGTGCAGGGCGTAGGCCTCTCCGGTCGGGTCCCCGATGTTGCGTACCGTGGTGAGCGTCCGCTCGAAGACCTCGGCCGCCGACGGCAGCTCTCCCGAGCGGAGGTAGGTCTCGCCCAGCCGGTGCAGGACCTGTGCCTCCACGCGCCGGCTGCCGCCGCCCCTGCTGAGTTCCAGCGCCTCGCTCAGCAGTCGCTTGGCCGCGTCGAGGTCCTCGCAGTCCAGTCTGATCTGGGCCACGCTGTGCAGCACGTAGGCGGAGGCGACCTGGTCATCGGTCCTGCGGAAGATCGCCAGCGCGCGTTCGTAGCGTTCCACGGCGTCGTCGAGCCGGCCGCTGATCCGGTCCAGGAAGGCGATGTTGCGAATGACGAGGGCCACGCCGAGGTCGTCGCCCGCCTCCTCGAACAGTTCCGCGGCCGCCTCGAAGTCGCGGCGCGCGTCTCCGAACCGCTGCTCGGCGATGTAGAGCGAGCCGATCGAGTAGAGCATCGCCGCCTGCCCCCTGCGGTCCCCCGCCCGCCGGGCGGCGGCCAGCGCGACCTCGTGGGTCTCCCGCCAGTCGTCGAAGTAGATCCTCGACTCGAACAGGGTCACGGCGCTGATCGCGAGATCCCAGCAGAGCTCGACGAACCCGGCCTGCGCCGCCTGGCGGATCCCCGCGACCAGCGTCAGCCGCTCGCGCTCGTACCAGGGCAGGGGGGCCATGACCAGCTTCTCGACCAGCCTGTCGGGCAGCGACCAGCGCGGGGCGTCGCTGTGCACCTGCACGTAGTCGCCGCCGTACTCGCGGCGGTGCGCCTCCCCGGTCAGGAAGAGCAGTCCGCCGAGCACCCTCTCCAGCGCGGCTTTGCGGTCGGCGACCGCCTCCTCGGTGGCGAGGCGCTCGCGGGCGAAGACGCGGATCAGGTCGTGGAAGCGGTACTGGCCGTGCACGCCGTACCCGGTGTCCGTCGCCTCGATCAGCTGGGTGTCGGCCAGGTCGTCGAGCAGGTCCTGGGCGTCCGCGGGGTCGCTGTCGAGCAGTGCGGCGGCGACCCAGCCGGAGAAGTGCCGGAACTCCAGGATGGCCAGGCGCCTGAACAGCCTCCGCGCGTCCTCGCTGACGCTTTCGTAGGTCAGGGAGATGCTCGCCCTGATGCCCAGGTCCCCGTGCTTGAGCTCGTCGAGCCTGCGGGTCTCGTCTTCGAGCCGGCCCACCAGCTGGTCGATCGTCCAGTGCGGGCGGGCCGCGAGCCTGGCGCCCGCGATGCGCAGCGCCAGCGGGAGGTGACCGCAGAGGTCCGCCAGCCGGGCCGCCGCCTCGTGCTCGGCCTGCACCCGTTCGACGCCCGCGATACGGGAGAGCAGGTCGACCGACTGCCGCGAGTCGAAGAGGTCCACGTCGAGGTGGGCGGCACCGGGCAGGCCGGCCAGCCGGGTCCTGCTGGTGATTATCACCGCGGCCTCGGGATTGCCGGGAAGCAGGGGCAGCACCTGGCTCTCGCTCCTGGCGTCGTCCAGGACGATCAGCATCCTGCGTCCGGCGAGCAGCGCGCGGTACATCTCCGCCCGCTCGTCCACCCCGTCGGGGATGGCGGTGCCCGGCACGCCCAGCGCCCGCAGGAAGCGTTCGAGCACCTGCCCGGAACCGAGCGGGCGCGACTCCCCTCCGTGCAGGTCGGCGAAGAGCTGGCCGTCCTCGTAGCGGCCGGCGACGCTGTGCGAGACGTGCACCGCGATCGTGGACTTGCCGATCCCCGGCTTGCCGACCACGGCGATGATGGGCACGGCGAGTCGCTGCCGGTCCTCCGCGGCGAACGTGAGCTGCCTGCGGATGGCCTCGACCAGTTTGATCCGGCCGGTGAAGTCCGCGATGTCAGTGGGAAGCAGCCGGGGCACGGTCCGGTGCGCGACCGGCACCTCGTTCGTCTCCCCGTGGCGCTGGAGCTGCTGCGGTTGTTGCTGCTGCTGCCGCTCCGGCGGGTCAAGGCTCTCGTCGGAGGTGAGGATCGCGTACTCGAGTTGCTGCAGGCTCTCGTTGGGCTCGATGCCCAACTCGTCGATCATCGTCTGGCGGGCGCGGCGGTAGACCGTCAACGCCTCCGCCTGGCGCCCGGAGCGGTAGAGCGCGAGCATCAACTGGCCGCGTAGCCGCTCCCTGAGCGGATGTTCCTCGACGAGCTCGCTGAGCTCGCCGACCAGCTCGTGGTGCCTGCCGAGTTCCAGCTCCAGATCGACGCAGTCCTCGTTGGCGTTGATCCGGCGCTCGGTCAGCCTGCTGACCGCCGCCTGCACGAGCCGGCTCTCCTGGCCGTCGAGGGCGGGGCCCCGCCAGAGGGCGAGCGCGTCCCGGTAGTGTCTGACCGCCTCCTCCGGGTTGCGGTTCTCGCGGGCCTGGCGGGCCTGGCTCAGCAGGTTCTCGAAGTTCTGGGAGTCGAGCTGCCCCTCGGTGACCCGCAGGGTGTATCCCTGGGAATGGGTCGCGATGACGTCGAGGTTGCCGTGGGCGGCGAATAATCGCCGGAGTGAGGAGATGCAGATCTGCACCTGCGCGCGCGAGGTGCTGGGAAGGTCGTCGCCGTAGATCGCGTCGGTCAGTCGCCCGATGGTGACCATGCGATTGGCCTCCAGCAGAAGGCAGGCGAGAACCACCTGTTGCCGGGGTGCCCCCAGATCCAGGCGCTGGGAACCGGCCACGACTTCCAGAGGACCGAGGATCCGATACTCCACCCGAATCTCCTTACAGAGTCGCGGCCTGTCCAGGAAATCACCGCATGGTTTTGCGTAAGAGAGACGTCAGGCACCTGACCATTAACTTAAACCCAGGGAAAATATACCGAATCCCAACCGTCCATAACCCTGAACACATAATCCAGTGATCACGGCGGGTGATTTTATGTGTATGAACCGCTGTCTGCCCGGGATCATACAACGTCGCCGGGTGGAGAACCAGGGGGGTTTGTTAAGGTCTGACCTGATTTGCGACTAACGGGTGGGTTTGAGACGCGAAGAAGCGGCCGGGCCTTGGACGGCTCCGACCGCTCCGGCGAATCCCCGCCGCCGGTGACCACCGGGCAGGGAGGGTGCAGTTCAGCCCCAGGGGGTGTTGCTGGCGAGCACCACGGTCTCCGGGGACCCGCCGGCGGCGACCGCGGGGAGGACGGCGGTGAGGCCGAGGCACCCCAGGATGGCGGCGGCGGCGACGATGGACCGGAGAGCGTTGGAGCTAGCGAATTTCCGCATTTTCTGCACCTCTTGTCGTGTCTTTCTGGCTGCTGTTCGCCTGTCTGCTTCAAAACGTAGGCAGCCCCCCTATCCAGCCTTTATCCGATCTCTTCTGATCCGGCATCCGCCCCATTCGCCGGCAAAAGATAGGGAGCGGTAGCCGATGGATAGCGGGCCGAAAGCGGACGGATAACGCTCCGGTGGAACCTGATGGGACCGAGGTCGCGTGATACGGGTCACGCGGCCCCGACCAGAAGATGGGTATCCTCACCATGAGCATCGCCACGCAGGCACTTGACGGCGTCTACGGCCGATCCGCGGCCGGTGTCCGAGCTCGCCTGGAGCGAGCCGTGGGCGCGGACTGGCAGCAGGTCTCCGAGGGAGAGACCGACATCGAGGGAAACGTAAAAGAATGGATGGACGAATTCATGGAGCGCGGGCTCTATCGTCTCGTCCTCGCCACCGACCACTATTTCGCCGGGCTTGGCATGACCACCTCCTATCCGGAGGTCACGGTGATGTTCAGAATGCACGACGAGTGCATGCCCTATCACATCCAGGTCGTGCTGGCACCGCACTCGTACACGACGTATTTCGGCGTCCGCGGTTGACTCCGCGAGCGGCGGAGTCCGTTCTCCTGAGGGAAGCGAACATGCCTGTTCAACAATTGGCGGTACCTGGCCCCCACAACCCCGGAGCCGACGAGGGCACGCCCTCGGTCGTCGCCCGCTGCCTGAGCAACTT
Source organism: Streptosporangium sp. NPDC002607 (assembly GCF_053592655.1). Lineage (NCBI taxonomy): Bacteria > Bacillati > Actinomycetota > Actinomycetes > Streptosporangiales > Streptosporangiaceae > Streptosporangium > Streptosporangium sp. NPDC002607. Next base: position 168,129 of record NZ_JBSFWD010000003.1, on the reverse strand, counting down.
CCGTCTGGAGGTCGACGGGCAGGCCGTGTCACACTGGCGCGCCGGCAAGGCCCGGGCCCTGTTCCAGTACCTACTGGTCAACCGTGATCGATTCGTCCACCGGGACCGGCTGCACGAGGTGTTGTGGCCGGAAAGAGCGGACCACCACTCCAGCTCGCTCAAGGTGGCCGTGCACGGCGTACGCCGGGTGCTCAACGAGTTCGAGGACAGGGACGGTTTCACCCTGCTCCACCAGAACCACGGCTACCTGCTGCGGACGAACAGCGCGTGGGTGGACATCGAGGAGTTCCAGCGCGCCTTCGACCGGGGCCGGGACGCCTGGGTCGCCAAGGACCACGACACCGCGATCGCCTGGTTCCAGCGCACCGCCGACCTCTACATCGGTGACTTCCTCACCGGCGAGACCGGCGGCTGGATCAACGAGCAGCGGCAGTGGATGCGCGGGACCGCCCTGCGCGCGCTGTCCGCGCTGCGCAGCGAGTCGCTGGAGCGAGAGGACTGGCCGGCCGCGATGCACTGGTGCCGCCGGACCCTCGACGTCGACCCCCACCACGAGGCCACCTACCAGACCCTGATGATGATGCACGGCGAGCTCGACGAGCTCGGCCGCGTCCTGAGCTGGTACGAGGTGTGCCGTCACCGGCTCCGCACCGACCTCGGGGTGGAGCCGAACGAGCGCACCGAACGGCTGCTGGCCGCGCTGATGCGGGGCCGGAGCCGGCCGCCGTTGACCGGCCGGTGACCATGACGACTCCGTCGTGGGAGATGGGATCGCGTTCCGCCGTTCCCGGCCAGGGAGGCTCCGTCACGGACGGGGGGCCCGACCTGGAGCGCCTGCGCGCGGCGGTCGGCGAGTTCGCCGGCTACACCGCGGCCGAGCGGTCCTGGGAACGGCTGCTGCTGGCGACCGGGCCGTGGGTCGACCCGGCGCTCGCGGCCCATCGCCGGGCACTGCTGACCTGGTTGAACGCCTGGGGGTGCCGGCTGCGCTACCCGCGCGAGGGCGAGCCGGACGTCTTCTGTGCGGAGACCGGCGCCTGGTGGGAGCGCTGGCGGGATCGCCTTCCCGGCCGGGACGCCGCACTCGCCCAGCTGGGCGACGCCGAGATCGACGCGGTGGGCGAGTGCTACGCGGACCTCGCGGCGATGCGGGCGGCCCCCGGTTCCAGACCCCGCTCGCTGGGACCGACCGCGGCGACCAAGATGCTGCACGCCCTGCGCCCGCGAGCGCTGATGCCCTGGGACGCCGCCATCGCCGACGCCCTGCACGGTGCCCGTACGGCCGACGCCTACCGCGCGCACCTGCGGCTGGGCCGCCAGTGGGCGCGGCGCCTCCTTTCGGAGGCCGGTCTCGGCGAGGAGGCGCTGGCGGTGCAGCTGGGCCGGCCTGGCCGGCCGCTGGCGAAGATGCTGGACGACTACTGCTATCTGGTGTTCACCGCGACGACCTGACCGGGTGTCGCGGTGACGTTCACCGCGCCCCGGCCAGGCCCTCTTCCCATGGTCAGCGCAGTGACCTGACCAGGCTTCGCGCGGCCGTGCGGCTCGCGGCGAGCACCGTCTTGCCCGCGCCGCCGCTGCCCCCGGTGAAGGTGTAGACGCCCTTCGCCAGGGGGCGCAGCGACAGCCCGCCCGTGGGGTGGTAGCACTCGACCGCGGTGACGGCCCTGACCCCCACACCTGGCGGGCGGTACCCGATCCTGGACTCGGCGACGTCCAGGATCCTGCTGGTGAGGGCGGGGTCGATCGGCACGGTTCCAGGGGTGATGTCCCATCTGTCGGTGGGCAGTCCGAGCAGGATCCTTCCCTCCGCGTACGTCCTGCCGTACAGGCCGGACGTGTCGTCGACGAACGCGCCGGGGTTCCTCCCGGCCGCGGGCCCGAGCACGTACTGGATCACCTTGGTGCGCAGTCCCGCGTCCGACAGGCCGGTGCGGGCGAGCAGGTCCTGAGTCCAGGCCCCCGCCGCCACCACGACGGCGTCGAACCTGGCCGGGCTGCCCTCGGCGGGGCGAACCTCGGCCTCCGCGGTGATCCCGTCGACCTGCCCGTCGGTGACGAACGCGCCCGACCGGGCGAGCTCGACCAGGAGCCGGTCGCGGAAGCCGTTCGGGGAGAGGTAGCCGGCGCGTTTCTCGACGACGGCCACGCTTCCCTCAGGCAGCTCGCGGAACGTGCCGCGGCTGCTGAGTTCCTCGCCGCCGATCAGGGAGATCGAGCCGGGCAGGCGGCTGCGCACCAGTTCCACCAGGCCCTCGGTGCCCGGCCCCAGACCGGGGAGCAGGTATACCGAGCCGGTCTCCCGGTAGGAGGCCCACTGGCGCAGCTCCGGACTCGACTGGAGCTCGGCCAGGCTGTCGGCGGCCTCCAGGCAGAGCGCGGGATCCGGTTCGAACGCCCTGGTCAGGCCGCCTGAGGCGGAGCTGGCGTCGGCCCGCCTGTGCGGCTCTCCGGTGTACAGGTGGACGGCGCTGCCCCTGATGACCTCGCACAGCCGCCAGGCCAGCATGGCCCCCGCGATCCCACCGCCCACAACAGCGATTCTGAGCATCTCATCCCTCCGTTCATGTCGCCGAGGCGGTCGCGGGCCGCGACTCGTCGGCCTTGTGCGGGTCACGCATGCCGATCAGGCCCGCCACGGTCGCGATCGCGGAGACCAGGGCCGCCCACAGCCACACCGAGCGTCCGACCTGGAACCACACCAGGGTTCCGATCACCGGCCCGATCGCGGTGCCGAGCCCGAAGACGCTCTGCATGGCGCCGATGTAGCGGCCGCGGAGCCGTTCGGGGCCGGCCAGGGCGGGGTAGGCGAACGTGGTGGGCCCGCCGATGATCTCCGAGAGCGTCCAGACCAGGGTGCCGATCATGAACCAGATCGGGAGCGGGGATATCGCGTAGATCGCGTAGCCGACCGAGACCAGGCCGAGGCCGAGCAGCGCGGTCAGCCGGATCGGCCACTTCTGCACGACCTTCGTCATCGCCAGCTCGCAGGTGATGACGATGAAACCGTTCAGCGAGACGGCCGCGCCGTACCACCACAGGCTGATCCCGGCGGCGGAGATGTCCAGCGGCAGGGTGGCCGTGTACTGGCAGTAGACGATGGAGGTGAGCAGCATCGCGAGCAGGTAGACGCTGTAGCGCCAGTCGGCGAACACCGCGAGGTAGCCGGAGCGGCCCTGCGTTGCCGGGTCCGCCTCCTCCGCCACCGCCTCCTGCTCCTTCGCCACGTACGCGGCGTGCGCGGCGCGCTTGGGCAGCGCGAACATCACGGTGACGCCGAAGATCAGCGCCGCGGCGGCCTCGCCCCAGAAGAGCGCGTTGTAGGAGACGGAGAGCAGCGCGGCGCCGATCAGCGGGGCGGCGGTCATGCCGAGGTTCAGGCCGAGCCGGTACATCGCCGTGATCATCACGACCCGGTGCCTCGGCGTCAGCTCGGTCAGCATGGTCTGGGCCGCCGGCCGGTAGAACTGGCCGACCGTGCTGACCAGGAAGACCGCGGCGAGCAGCAGCGTGTAGGTCGGGGCGTAGAGGATGGACACGATCAGGACCGCGGAGCCGGCCATGCTGATCAGCGTGACCGTCCGGGCACCGAGACGGTCGGATAGCGATCCGCCGGCGAACGAGCCCACCACCGCGCCGGCTCCGTACACGCCCAGCGCCAGCCCGGCCTGGGTGGCGGAGAAGCCCCGGTCGGTCAGGAAGAGCACCAGGTAGATCTGGATGAACGCGGCGAGCCTGCTGATGAAGCCGCCGAAGAGCAGCGCCTTGACGGCGCGCGGGGTCTCCCGCAGGGTGACGAACACCCCGTCGTCCGGCTTGCCCGGGGGCTCCGGCGGCATGTTCTTCTCGTTCTCGATAACGGCGGTCACGCTGTTGCCCTCACCTTCAGGCCGGCCTCGGCGGCGTCCAGCGCCGCCCGGCATTCGTCGACGGTCTCTGACAGCGCGGTGGCGTAGGCGATACGCCCCCACAGGGTGCCCTTGGGCGGTGGCGAGACGGTCGCCCCGGGGGCGACCACCGGAACCGCCCTGTCGATCTCCGGGGGCAGGCCGGCCTCGTCGAACTCGATCGACTCGATCGTGGTGTCGTCCTCGGCGACGTAGAAGAAGCGCACCCCGCCCACGAGCTTGCGCTCGGGGGCGAGCGCGGGGGTACGGCCACAGGCCACCGCGGCGGCGGCCAGGCCGGGGTTGATCCCGGTGGTGAGCAGCCCGAGGTAGGGGATCATGTCCCCGCCCAGGCGGGCGTTCACCTCGATGACGCGCAGTCCCCTGGAGGAGAGCTTGATCTCGGTGTGGGTGAACCCGTCGGTGAACCCGAGAGCGGTGTGCGTGTCCTGCAGGACGCGGCAGAACTCCGGGTCCTGCAGGAGCGCGTCCTGGGCGTCGACGAAGTGACCCACCTCCTCGCAGTACGGCTCGTAGCCCAGGACCTTCCTGCCGAGGAAGAGCGGGGTCACCACGCCGCCCTGGACGACGGCGTCCACGCTGACCTCGGGGCCGTCGGCGAACTCCTCGACCAGGACGGGAATCTCGTAGGTCGCCCCGTCGGGGACCGTCAGCTCCCGGACGAAGGCGAATCGCTCCGCCAGCTCCGAGGGGTCCTCGACCCTGATCACGCCCAGGCTGCCGCCGAGGCCGCGCGGCTTGAGGATGGCCGGATAGCCGACCTCCTCCGCGGCCCGCAGGGCCTCTTCCAGCGTGGCGACGGCCAGCGACCTGGGCTGCGGCACGCCGAGCGCGTCGAGCGCGACACGGGTGCGGTGCTTGTCGCGGCAGCGGCGCACCATCTCGGGGTCGCCGCCGGGCAGGCCGAGGGCCTCGGAGACGTACGAGGCGGCCAGGATCCTGGCCTCGTCCCAGCAGAGCACCCCGTGCACGGGCTCGCGGGCGGCCAGCTCCAGTGCGACGCCTGCCATCGCGGGGCCGTCGGTCGTGTCGGCGACCACGGTCCAGCCGGTGACGTACTCCTGCTCCCAGCCGGGTTCGGCGGTCACCAGGAGGTGAATGCGGTATTCGGTGGCGATGGAGCGCAGCAGGTACTCGCGGTAGTGCCGCATTCCCGTCGAGACCACCAGGATCAGCGGCCTGGTGTCGGTGGTCATCTCACGCCTCCTTGGCGGTGGTCACGAGCTCCCGGTCGGAGCCCTGCAGTGTGTCGAAGAACTCCTCGCGGACGGACTCGTCCTCGGTGGGGGCGATCCGGGAGGCCGCGTAGCGGAGCAGGGGCGGCGCCATCATCGAGGTCACGACCGCGACCAGGACGATGACCGTGTAGGACGCGGTGGTGAGCACGCCCAGGCGGAGACCGACCATCGCGATGATCACTTCGATCACGCCGCGGGAGTTGAGACCCGCGCCGAGGGCGAGTGCCTCCCAGCGGGTGCGCCTGGCGATGCGCGCCCCGAGGTAGGCGCCGGCGAACTTGGCGGCGATGGCGACGGTCAGCACCACGATCCCCGCCACGAGTACGGGCGGCTTGGCCAGCTCGGTCAGGTCCATCCGCAGGCCCGCCGTGGCGAAGAAGATCGGTGCCAGCACCGCGGCGACGAGCGTCTGCAGGGGGGCCAGCCTGGCGACCTTCAGGTCCGGCGAGGAGCCGACGAGCGCTCCGCAGATGAAGGCGCCGAGGATGGCCTCGAACCCCATCGCCTGGGTGGCCGCGGCCGAGAGCAGGATCATGATCGCCACCGCGGCGATGGTGGTGGCGCTCCCGCCCCGGTCTGCGGCGCGCAGCACCCTGGCGACCACCCGGCGGCCGAGCAGGACGGCCACCAGCACGAGCGCGGCGAGCAGCGCGATCGCGGTCAGCGCGGCCTGCCCGGTGCGTGCCCCGGCGGTGGCGAGCGCGGAGACCACCGAGAGCAGCAGCCAGCCGACCACGTCGTCGACGACCGCGCTGCTCAGGATGAGCTGGCCGATGTCGCGGTGGAGCAGGCGCATCTCCATCAGCACCTTGGCGATGACGGGGATGGCGCTGACGCAGAGCGCGACGCCGAGGAAGAGCGCGAAGACCGTGTGGTCGACGCCCTCGGCGATCATCTCGGCGGGGGCCAGGAAGCCGATCCCGACGCCGAGGACCAGCGGGATGATCAGTCCCATGCCGCTGATCCAGGCGGCGGTCCTGCCCTGGCGGCGGATGAAGCCGAGGTCGAGATGCATGCCGGTCAGGCCCACCAGCAGCAGGACGCCGAGCTGGCCGACGGCGTCGATCATGTGGAATCTGGCCGGGTCGGTGGGGAGCAGCCAGGCGGAGAAGTCGGGGGCGACGTTGGCGAGCAGCGAGGGACCGATCAGGATGCCGGCGCTGAGCTCGCCGAGCAGGGCGGGCAGCCCGAACCTGACGGCCAGGCGGCCCAGGACGGTGGCCAGGCCGAGGAGCAGCCCGAGTTGCAGCAGCAGGATCATGAGGTTCTGCGCGGGGATGACGGCGATGGGTGCCGCGGCGAGGGTCATGGAATCAGCCACCGTTCTCGACGTAGTACCAGTTCTCCGGGCTGATCATCCCGAAGGGGTTGATCGGCTCGAAGCCCCGGAGGTTGTTGGCCACCTCGAACAGCCGCAGCGAGAAGTTCGGGATGAAGATGACCGGGACCTGCTCGGCGATGTAGTCCTGGTACTCGTAGAGCGCGGCCGGGTCGTCGCTGGTCAGGGTGCGGTCGATGAGCTCGTCGGCCTTGGGGTCGGTGTAGTGGCCGAAGTTGCCGCCGGCGTCGGTCCGGAACAGGATCTCGCCGCTCGGGTAGTGGTACACCCAGCCGCCGCCCCAGGTGCTCAGCTCCCACAGGCAGGGGCTGTCGGGTCCGGCGACGCAGGGGGCGTCCTCGGCCACCAGGACCGAGCCGTAGACCTCCTGGAGGCGCAGCTCGATGCCGGCCTTGACGGCGTCGTCGCGGAACTGCTCCATCAGCCGGGTGAGCGCGGGCCGGCCCTCGGCGTACCTGAGGGAGAAGCTGAGTTTGGTACCGCCGGGGATGCCCGCCCCGGCCTGGCCGGGCCCCTCTCCGGGGTTGACGCAGACGGCGGGCGTCACGCTGGTGTCCCAGCCGTTGGCCTCCAGCAGCTCGCGGGCCCGGTCGGGGTCGAAGGGCAGGATCGGCGCGCCCTGCAGGGTGGGCGAGACCAGGTCACTCACCGGGTAGCGGGGCACCGGGCCGTCCTGCCGGTAGGCGTAGCCGTGGTAGATGTCACGGGCCGCCCGGTCCTGGTCGAGGGCGTGCTGCATCGCCTGCCTGATGTAGGTCTGGGCGAGCATCTTGCCGGCGACCGTCGGGTTGTTGTAGTTGAGCGGGATGTAGCGGATGCAGAAGGCCGCCTGCGGGACCAGCGTGTAGTTCTCGCCCAGCGGGTTGGGGCCGCCCTTGGTGGGGTCGTCCGTCGGCTCGGCGCTGAAGCTCAGCGGCAGGTAGCCGACCTGGATGCCGTCGGGTCCGTCCGGCCCCTCCAGCAGTTTCTGGTACTCCTCCCCGTCGGACATGAAGGGGACCTGCCGGAACTCGTCCAGGTGCGCCTTGTTCGGCCCCGAGTAGTGCTCGTTGGGGACGAAGGTGACGACGCCCTCCATGGTGTAGCTCTTCAGCCGCCACGGGCCGCTGACCACGCTCCACACCGGGCTCGTCGCCCAGTGCACCCGGTCGGAGTTGTCCTCCTCGATGACGCCGCCGTTCTCCCCCATCAGGAAGTCGTAGACCGCGGCCACGTTCTCCAGGCTGTAGGAGGCGTCGGAAGGTCCTTCGGCGGTGCGGTCCCACGCCTTGGGCATCGGGGTGATGGTGCTGAGCTGGTTCATCAGCACCCAGCGCTTGGAGTAGACCTTGTCGAAGGTGAAGTAGACCTTGTCCTCGGCGAGCTTGCCGTAGGAGACCAGGTTGTCGGGGAAGCAGCCGGGGACGTACTCGCCGTAGCGCTCGCCCTTGACCGCCATCATGTTCACCCAGAACAGCACGTTGTCCGCGCAGATCGTCTCGCCGTTGGACCACTTCCAGGGCTTGACGGTGACGGTGACGGTCAGGCCGTCCTCACTCCACTGCGGCGGCTCGCCGATGCTGAGGTCGTAGTCGACCTCGGGGGTGCCGTGCGTGCCGAAGAAGTAGAGCGGCCGGTACATCAGGATCTGGAACTCGAGCAGGTTGCGGGTGCCGAAGCGCTCGGGCGGGGTGAAGGGGAAGATGATGGACGGGGGGAATCCCGGCGCGCAGGCCCAGGTCACGGTGCCGCCCTTGACGGGCTTCTCCAGGTTCGGGCGGGCGATGGTGTTCAGGGTCATGTCCGGCTCTCCGTCGTCTGGTGGTTCTGTGCGAACGTCTTCGGGTCGATCTCCTCGAGCAGGGACACACCGCTGTCCGCGTGGGCGCCGTAGCGCTCCCACGTCTCGTGGAGCAGCACGCGGCCGTCGGGGAGCAGTTCGGGGGTGCTGCGGCAGTGGCCCGACACGACGGCGCCGTTGTCGAGGACCATGGTGTAGGCGAAGTCGAGGGTGCCGTCGGGGGCGCAGAGCCCGGTGAGGGTCCCCCGGCGGGCGTGCCCGCCGGAGAACTCGCCCCACAGCAGGTCCCCGTCCTGGCGGTACAGGGCGATCGGGTGCCTCTCGGTGGGGGGGACGCCGCCGGTGGTGAAGCGGCGCCCGTTGTAGTCGATCATGACCGGCCCGCCCTGAGTTCGAGGGTGCAGCACTTGGCGCTGCCACCGGACTTCAGCAGCTCGGAGAGCTCGACGCCGATGGGCTCGTAGCCGCGCTCGCGCAGCTCGTCCATCAGGTGGGTGGCCGAGGGCGGCATCAGGACGTGGCGGCCGTCGGAGACGGCGTTCAGCCCGAACACCTCGGCGTCGGCCTCGGTGGCGATGATCGCGTCGGGGTACAGGACGCGCAGAACGCCCTGGCTCTCCTTGGAGAAGGCTCCCGGGTAGTACATGATCTGGTCGTGGTCGAGCACGGCCAGCGCGGTGTCGAGGTGGTAGAAGTGCGGGTCCACCAGGCGCAGCCCCGCCACGGGCATCCCGAAGAACCGCTCCGCCTCGCGGTGCGAGCGGATGTCGGTGCGGAACCCGGTGCCGGCCAGCAGGTACCTGCCGGCGTGCAGGTAGTCGCCCTCGCCCTCGTTGACGTGGACCGCCTCGCGGGTCTCGTAGCCTCTGGCGCGGAACCACTCCAGGTAGGCGGGGCCCTCCGCGGCCCGCTCCTCGTACCGGAAGCGGGCCGACAGCACCTTCCCGTTGATGACCGTCGCGCCGTTGGCGGCGAACACCATGTCGGGGTAGCCGGGCAGCGGCTCGATGAACTCCACCTGGTGGCCCAGCGCCAGGAAGGCGCGGAGCAGACCGTCCCACTGGAGCCTGGCCAGCGCGCCGTCGACTGGCTTGTCCGGGTTCATCCAGGGGTTGATGGAGTAGACGACGTCGAAGTGGGTGGGCGGGCACATCAGGTAGCGGCGGGTGCGCGCCACCCGCCGGGTCCGCTGCGGCGTCTCGGTGGCCAGCTGTGTCATGTCAGCTCTCCTTCCTGGACGAAAGTGACGTTGATCTTGGATGCGTAGTCGAGCATCGTCTCCCTCGCGTCCTCCAGGGAGGTGCCGGTGGTGCCGAGGAAACCGAGGATGCTGTTGCCCTCCGGCGGGCGCCGGATGACGTCCCCGGGCCTGGCGGTGATCTTGAGGAAGAAGACCCGGTCGGACTCGGCGACCTCGGCCGGCACCTCGATCGAGGCGATCCGGCCGGCGTCGCAGAGCAGGCACATCGCGGTGACGTGGACGCCGGTCGGCCGGTAGTGACGCACCCTCGGCGTGGCACCCCGCGCCACGTCCATGACCGCGCGGATCGGGTTGTGCGTGGCGGTGATCCCGGCGATGAGATCCAGCCCCCCGCCGCCGGGCCGGATCGCGATCTCCAGCAGGTACGGCTCGCCCCGGTGGAAGCGGACCTCGGCGTGCAGCACGCTGCGCCGCAGCCCCTGGGCGTGCGCGCCGGCCCTGACCACGCGGTGGACCGCGGCCACCTGCTCGGTGGTGAGCGAGGTCGGCGCGTGGTGCACGTCGTCGTCGAAGGTGCCGCCCTCGACGGTGATCCGGTCCACGATGGAGCCGAGGTAGACCTCGTCGTCCCAGGCCACGGCCTCGATGAGGAACTCCTCGCCGTCCAGGAACGACTCGATCAGCAGACCGTGCGGGCCGAGGTCGAGGCCGTGCGCCTCCATCTCGAACCACGACATCCCCTCAATGCCCTCAAGGGCCTGCGGGAACAGCTCGGCCATCTCCTCGCTGTCGTCGACCTTGAACACGAAGTTGCTCGCGGCGCCCAGCGTGGGTTTGAGGATGACCGGGTAGCCGAAGTCGTCCGCGGTCCCGAGCGCCTCCCGCAGGTCGGTGACGAAGCGGAAGTCCGGATGCGGGGCGCCGTGCCTGCGGTGCGCCTCACGCATCAGCAGCTTGTTACGGCTGGTCCTGGCCGCCTCGACGCCCACGCCCGGCAGGCCGAGCGCCTCCGCGACCGCCGCGACCGTGGTCACGGCCGACTCGGAGAAGGTGATGATCCCGTCGAAGCGCTCCTGCTCGTGCCAGTTCTTGGCCTCGGTGATGAGGTCGTCGATGCGCTGGGAGCCCGCGACGCGGTAGCGGTCCTTGGGCCAGAAGTCCGGGGTGCCGATGCCGTTGAGCACGTAGAGCTCGGCACCGAAGTCCTGAACCTGCTGGTAGCGGGACTGGTAGTAGGTGGCGTTCTGTCTGGCTTCAAGGGCGAGGAGTTTCATCGGGGACTCCCGGGCAGTCGCGGTAGTGAGAAGGCGTCGATCGTCTCGGCGGAGGTGTCGAGGGTGAGCTCGACGCCCGCCGCCTCGGCCTCGGCCGCGACGTCGATCAGGATGGGCGCGGCGCAGGCCAGGAAGGCGCGTACCTCCATCAGCAGGTCACCGGTCTCGTCACGCTCGGCGGTCAGCAACCTGCCGAGCTGGGTGACGATGCCGTCCGCCGCCCTGGTCAGGCTGAAGGAGGTGAGGTCGTAGCAGAGCCTGAACCTCTCGACGATCACCGCGGCCCGGTGCCGGCCGGCGGCGGTGACCTTGAGCTCCTCCCCCGGGTCCGTGACGAGGGTGTCGAGGCGGTCGGCAAGCGCGTTCCACGGCTCGCGCAGCCGCCTGCCGGTGACCTTGTCGAGCCCCTCCCTGGTGAAGTTGGCCCGCTGGTCCTCGGGGCAGGTGAGCGCGAGGTAGAACCGGACGAGGTCGCGCGGCACCTCGGCGACCAGATCGGCGCCGCGGATCAGGTGGTTACGGCTGGTGGAGAACTTCTCGTTCTCCAGCTCGTAGAACTCGTTGCAGACGTTGGCGTCCGGGGTGATGTAGCGGTCGCCGTGGGCCAGCAGCATGACCAGGTCGACCATGCCCCAGAAGTAGACGTTGTCGAAGCCGTGGAAGTAGACCAGGTGGTTGCCGCTCTCGGCACGCCAGGCGCTGTCGACGGGGCCCTCGGGCCCGCCGGCCGCCTTCCAGGTGCTGTAGATCGAGGCGGGCATCGCCTCGACCCACGGGTAGAGGATCTGCCCGGGGGTCTCGGCGAACGGGGCGTCGATGCCCCACCCCGGTGACGGCACCGTGATCGGGATCTCCGGGAGCGGCCGGGCCAGAATCTCGCGGATGAGCTGCCTGCTGTGCCCACGCCAGGTGCTCATCCGGGCGGCGTAGTAGGCGGTGAGCTCCTCCCGGTAGTTCTCGATGGGCAGGACCAGGACGGTGACCTCGCGCGAGGTCACCGGGTCGTCGGGGTCCAGGACCGAGCGCGGGTCGCCGAGGTCGTCGAAGTGGTTGGGGTGGCCGCAGCCCTCGCACGACCCGCCGCAGCTCTCGGTCAGGCAGGCCGGGCACTCGCCCTTGACCAGCCCGTCGAACAGGTGGGTTCCCGCGTTCTCCGCGTACGGCATGCGCACGGTACGGAGTTCGAAGCGACCCTGGCGGTGCAGGGCGGTGACGAAGTCGAGCACGGTCTGCCGGTAGGCGTCGTCGACGGGCGGCAGCGGGGCCAGCGAGATGCCCATCGCCTCGACCGACCGCTGGATGGCCGCGGTGGAGGTCGCGCACAGCTCGGCGGGCGTGGTGCCGTGCTTGTGGGCGGTCGAGATCATGTAGGACTGGCTGTCGTCGGTGCAGGTGTTGTAGTTGACGGGGCGACCGTCGGCCCGCAGGTAGCGGGCGTAGACGTCACCGGCGATGTAGGGGCCGGCCATGTGGCCGACGTGCAGGTCGCCGTTCGGCGTCGGGGTGGCGGCGATGACGATCGTCCCCGTCATTTCTCCTCCAGGTGCCGGGCTTCGAACGCGCGGGCGAGGTCGTGGTCCCACCAGATGCCGTACATCTCGAAGTCGGTGGTGCCGTCGTTGACCACCTGGTGGTCGGTGCCGGGCGGGAAGTAGGCGACGTCCCCGGCGGCGAAGGGGGCGCGCTCGCCCTCGCTCTCCAGGACCGCCTCGCCGGAGACCGCGATGAAGATCTCGTACTCGTGGTGGGCGTGCCGGGTCGAGGCGGTGCCGGGCGCGATGACGCACCAGGCCCCCTCGAACGGGGCGTTCAGCGTCTCCCAGGGCAGCAGCCTCTTGGCGAGCAGGCCGTTGTCCGGGCGCAGGTGGGCAGGGTCATAGGAACGGAGGTCCACGGGGATTCTCCTCGGTGGGTCTCAGGGGGGGTCTGGGGGATCAGGAGGCGACCGGCAGGGCGAACGGTGACAGGAGCTCGGCGGTGGCCTGGCTCTCCTGGATGTCGCCGACGATCTCCTCCGCCCGGTTGGCCAGCGTGCTGAGCAGGGAGTCGGCGATGCCGTGCGTGTCCTCGTTGACGCCCTGCAGGTAACAGGCGGCGCTCGACCCGGCGGGCAGGGCCAGCTTGTAGAAACGGTCGACGCCGATCTCGCCGAGGCCGGCCCTGGTGGCCAGGTCGCGGATGAGCGAGGGCATCCGGCGGTCGAAGCCGGTGCCGAGCAGCAGGACGTCGCAGGGCAGCTCGTCGTGACGGCCGCTCTTCCTGTCCCTGAGGGTGAGGACGATCTCGCCGCCCTCGATCCTGGCCTGGGAGATCTCGGCCATCGTGATCATCCGGATCCTCTCCTGTCCGGTGAGGCGCTCCAGGTAGATCTGCCGGTAGAGGCTTTCGAGCAGGCCCGGGGAGAGACCCGCGTAGTTGGTCCGGTGCATCTCGCTGAGGAGCTGGCGGCGGGCCTCGGGGCGCGACTCGTAGAACTCGTCGACGAAGGAGGCGTAGAAGAGCTCGTTGGTGAACTTGCTGCTCTCGTAGCCGTTGAGGCCGATGGAGCGCATGATCATCGTGCACTCGGCGTTGGGCATGCTCTGGTGGGTGGCCCACAGCATCTCGGCCGCGCTCTGCGCGCCGCCGATGACCGCGACCCGGTGCGGGGCGTCGTGGTCCAGCCCGGCGATCCCCTTGCTGTACTCGGTGCTGTGGATGATCCGCTCGCGAGGAAGCGTCTCGAACACCTCGGGGATGTGCGCATCGCGGCCCGCGCCGACCACCAGGGTGCGGCAGCCGATGGTCGAGCCGTCGGCGAGCCGGACGATCCAGCGCTCGATCTGGCCGTCACCGGACAGGACCGGCTCGACCGCCGCGCAACGCCGGCCGTACTCGATGCGCACCTGGGCGAGCGACTCCGCGACCCAGATCAGGTAATTCGAAATCTCCATTCTGTACGGGGTGAAACTACCCAGGTTGACGAATTCACTAAGCCTTCCCACCGAGTGCAGGTGATTCACGAAGGAGAACCTGCTCTGCGGGTTCCTCAGGGTGACCAGGTCCTTGAGAAAGGAGACCTGGCTCTGTGTCCAGGGCAGCAGCATTCCCCGCTGCCAGGCCACGTTCTCGTGCTGCTCTATGATCAGCGTTCTGGTTGCCAGTTCCGGAGCGAGCTCTTCGAGAGCCACGGCGAGGGCGAGGTTGGACGGCCCTGCGCCGAGAGCGAGTAACTCGACTTCCTGGTGCTTCACGATGGTCGCCTCCCGGACGACTTCTCGGGCACGGTGCCCGTTACGAATGGGTTTCTCCTGGTCGGCTCACTGCCAGCCGGCTCCGCCGGCCAGGATGAGGGTCGCGGCCGCCGCGGGGCCACCGGCCTTCTTCCCGGTCGAGGCCGCGGCCGCCACGGCGGTCGTGAGGATGGCGGTGAGCGAGCGGACGCCGATTACGGGGGCGACTGGACAAATCGCGGCATTCATTGTTCTTCTTCCTTTCGGCCGGTAATCATCGGCGCCCTTTTCACTGTTTTCCCGGGTGATCTTCCGGTTTACTTTCACCGGACATTTCCCGTTTTGTTCTGACACTTCGATTCTTGGCTGATGTCCGGGTATTCCGGAAGGCCTCGGGGCTGTCAGCGCGCTGCAATGGCAGGACGCTGACAGGCCTGGCCGCCGGAGTCCTCGAAACGGGTGAGAGCGAGGGCGAGGTCGGCGCCACAACCCAGCAGCGACCAGCCCGCGAGCTCGGGCACGTCGCCGAGACAGCGCCCGCAAAGCCGGGCCGCCGCGCTCTCGGCGGCGTCGAGGGTGCGTCTGCGAATGAAGAGGCCGAGGGCCACGCCGTCGGCGCGCTCCTCGCCGTAGACGTGCTCAAGCCCCTCCTCGGGCTCCGCCAGCACCAGGAGCAGACGTCGGATCTCGCGCGCGGACATCCGGCCGCCGGGTGGGGCCAGGCGGCCTTCGATCTCGGGGGCGCGTAGGCGCACGTTGATGAGATACATGAATCGACAGTGGTCGGCATGTGGCGAATAGAACAGGTATTTCCCCTGGCAGGTCCCTAACGTGGCAGGGTCATGCCAGCGTGCCGCGGGCCGGCCCGGGAGCGGCTCCCCTGCCCCCGCCACCCGCCGTTCCGGCCCCCCGGGGGCGAGCGCATAACCCCGTCGTCACTGCGCCTGGCTAGTTTCAGGCTGAGACCATCCTGGGTCCTGCCCGCAGATCGGGTCTTGGTCATGCTCGAACCGTGGAGGAGTCGTGCTCATGCTGCTTGGCATCGGGTCCGCCGAGGAAACCGTCTACCGAACCATCCTGGAGAATCCCTCCTACGGCGTGATGGAACTGAGCCTTGAGCTGGGCTGGCCGGTCCATCGGATCCGCAACACGCTGGACGAGCTGGCCAAGCTGTCGCTCCTGCGCCCCTCCTGGGAGGAGCCGGACGTGCTGCGCCTGGTCCGGCCGGAGGTGGGGCTGGCCGCGCTGCTGGCCCGCGAGGAGGCCGCGCTGCTGGCCAAGCAGCAGGAGATCGAGCGGAGCCGGATGGCCGTCGCCCAGATGATCGCGGCCTACGCCGACCAGAACCCGGCGCGCTCCGGCGAGGACTCCGAGTCACTCGTCGGCATCGACACGATCCGCACCAGGATCGAGGAGCAGGTCGCCGAGTGCCAGCAGGAGTTGCTCGGGTTCGAGCCGAAGAGCGCCCAGACGCCGGACAACATCGCGGCGAGCCGTCCCCTGGACGAGGCGCTGCTCGACCGGGGTGCGGCGATCCGCGTCGTCTACACCGACAGCATCCGCAACGACCAGCCGACCAGCGCGTACGCGGCCTGGCTCACCGACCGTGGCGGCCAGGTGCGCACCACTCCCGGCCTTCCGCTCCGCATGCTCGTCTTCGACCGCCGGGTGGCCCTGTTGCCGATGGATCCCGAGGACAGCAGCATCGGCGCGGTCCTGCTCCGCGGCGCGGGCGTCGTCACCGCCCTGGTCGCGCTGTTCGAGCAGACCTGGGGTGCCGCCACCCCCCTCGGTGCGGAGCGCAGACGCGACGAGAAGGGCCTCAGCCATCAGGAGCGCGAGGTGCTCCGCCTGCTCTCCGCGGGACTCACCGACGAGGCGGTGGCCCGCAGGCTCGACGTCTCGGTACGCACCCTGCGTCGTATCACCGCCGACCTGATGGAGCGGCTCGAAGCACGCAGCCGTTTCCAGGCCGGCTACCTCGCGGCCACCAGAGGGTGGCTGCCCCGCCCGTGACGGCGGCTCCGCCTCCCGCCGGACCGGGGATCAGGGGTGATAGGCGCGCGTACGGGGCCACCAGCCGGGCACGGCCGCGTGGTACCTCTCGTAATCGGCGCCGAACCTGCGGCGCAGGCTCGGCTCCTCGTACCAGCGGACGAACGCGACGACGGCCGCGGCCGTGACGGCGCCGTACAGCAGCAGGACGGGCCGGCCCAGGAGCAGCGCCTGCCCACCGATCGTCGCGAGGACGGCCACGTACATCGGATTCCTGACGTATCTGTACAGACCTCCGATGACCAGGCGCTCGGGCGGTGCGACCGGGGCGGGAGTGCCCAGCCCCTCCACTACGAACCGGACGAATGCCCTGACCAGCACCACGACCCCGGCGACGACGAATGACGCGCCGATGAGGCGTAGCGAGACCGTGCCCCAGGACGGCGCCGCCGGCATCGGGTCCGCCGTCTCCCACCGGGTGATCCACCAGGGTACGAACCCGGCCACGGTGCCCGGCGCCAGCGCGAAGAAGATCGTGCTTCCGATGGCCGCGGGTGTCCTGCGCACAGCGTCACACTCCCGTGTCACGACCGGCCGCCGACAACACCATCGACAGCACCGCCGACAGCGCGGCCACCGTTCGCCACAGAAAATTCACTATGCGTTGAGTTTAAGCTCTGCCAGCAGGACGTCAACAGGCACGACGCGGATCCCTGGCCAACGTCACCAACTCACGGTCCCGCACCGGATGGACACGGTGCGCACCCCGCTTCGAGCGAGGCCTCCTCCGAGCGGCCGACCAGCCGGAATGTGATCGGAAGGGCGGGGTTCACACGACGTACAACCAGGCACCCGGAATGCGTTAACCCCGTGCGCATAGGCTGTTCCGCGGCCGGAAGGGCCTCACACCACATGGGGGAAGACCGTGAGTCCGTTACCAGCCGACACCGACGTGCCAGCGCGGGCGCTCCTGCCGGGAGGGGCCGCGCCGCAGGCCAGGACGCTGCTGGACATCCTCGACCAGACCACGCGGCGCCACCCCCACGCGGCCGCGCTGGACGACGGGCGGACCCGTCTCGACTACACCGGCCTGCGGGCCGAGGCCGGGCGGATGGCCCTGGAGCTGCGGGCCGCCGGGGTCGGGCGCGGCGACCGGGTCGGGGTGCGGATCCCCTCGGGCACCGTCGGTCTGTACGTCGCGATCGTCGCCGTGCTCACCGTGGGCGCCGCCTACGTACCGGTCGACGCCGACGACCCCGACGAGCGGGCCGAGCTGGTCTTCGGCGAGGCGGAAGTCCGCTCCGTCATCGTCGACGGCGGGAAGATCATCTCCTACGGCGACCCCGGCGTCCCCCCTCTCGACGGCGGTCCGGCACACGACCCGACGCACAGCCCGGCCGTCCCGTCTCACGGCGACGGTGGGCGGCCCGGCCCCGAGGACGACGCGTGGATCATCTTCACCTCGGGGTCCACGGGAAAGCCCAAGGGCGTGGCGGTGACCCATCGCAACGCGGCGGCGTTCGTCGACGCCGAGGCGCGGCTGTTCCTGGCCGGGGAGCCCATCGGGCCCGGTGACCGGGTGCTGGCGGGGCTCTCGGTCGCGTTCGACGCCTCCTGCGAGGAGATGTGGCTGGCCTGGCGGCACGGCGGCTGCCTGGTGGCGGCACCGCGGGCGCTGGTGCGCGCCGGCATGGACCTGGGACCGTGGCTGGTCGACATGGGCATCACGGTCGTGTCGACAGTACCGACCCTGGCCGCGCTCTGGCCGGTCGAGACGCTCGACGACGTACGGCTGCTGATCTTCGGCGGTGAGGCGTGCCCGCCGGAACTCGCCGAGCGGCTGGCCGTGCCGGGGCGCGAGGTGTGGAACACCTACGGCCCGACCGAGGCGACGGTGGTGGCGTGCGCGGCGCCGCTGACCGGGGAGGGGCCGGTGCGGATCGGGCTGCCGCTGGCGGGCTGGGATCTGGCCGTCGTCGGCAAGGACGGTGAGCCGGTGGCGATGGGCGAGGCCGGGGAACTGGTCATCGGCGGGGTCGGGCTCGCCAGATACCTGGACCCGGCCAAGGACGCCGAGAAGTACGCCCCGCTCGGATCGCTCGGCTGGGAGCGCGCCTACCGCAGCGGCGACCTGGTACGGGCCGAGCCGCAGGGACTGCTCTTCGTCGGGCGGGCGGACGAGCAGATCAAGCTCGGCGGCCGCAGAATCGAGCTGGGCGAGGTCGACGCGGCCCTGCAGGCGCTGCCCGGGGTCGCCGGGGCGGCCGCGGCGGTCCGCACGACCGGTGGCGGGCACCAGCTGCTCGTCGGCTACGTCGTGCCCGGCGAGGAGTTCGACCAGCAGGACGCCAGGGACCGCCTCCGCCACACCCTGCCCGCCGCGCTGCTCCCCCGGATCGCTCTGGTGGACGACCTGCCGACGCGCACCTCCGGGAAGATCGACAGGGATGCCCTGCCCTGGCCGCCGCCCAAGAAGTCCGGCCCGGCCCCTACCGGGATGCCGGACGTCGACCCGTGGGTGGCCGAGTGCTGGCTGGACATCCTCGGCGGCGTCGAGGGCGACTTCTTCGCCGAGGGCGGCACCAGCCTCGCGGCGGCCAGGCTGGTCTCGGCGCTGCGGACCCGCTACCCCGCGGTCACCGTCGGCGACGTCTACGACAACCCGACGCTGCCCCGGCTCGCCGGGCACCTGTCGGCACTCGACGCGCCGGAGATCGTGACCACCGACCGGATCGTCACGCCGGTGCCGCGCCGTGCCGCGATCGCACAGACGGTGCTCACCATCCCGCTGCTCACCGTCGGCGCGCTGCGCTGGGTGGTGGCGCTGGCCGCGCTGAACAACCTGGTGGGCCTACCCTGGGCCCCGGCCGTCTCGTGGTGGTGGGTGCTCGCGGGCGCGCTGCTGTTCGTCAACCCCGCCGGGCGGATCGCGCTGGCCGCGGGCGGCGCCCGGCTGCTGCTGCGCGGGCTGAAACCCGGCACCTACCCCCGAGGCGGCGGCACGCATCTGCGGCTCTGGTTCGCCGAGCGGCTCGCCGAGCGGCTCGGCGTGGGCGAGGTGTCCAGCGCCCCGTGGCTCACCCACTACGCGCGGGCGCTCGGCGCCCAGGTCGGCGATGACGCGGACCTGCACTCGATGCCGCCGATAACCGGGATGCTCAAGCTGGGCAAGTACGCGGCGGTCGAACCCGAGGTCGACCTGAGCGGCTACTGGATCGACGGCGACCGGGTACGTGTCGGCGAGATCAAGATCGGCGCCTCCGCCACGGTCGGCGCCCGCACCACCCTGTTCCCCGGTGCGAAGATCGGCAAGAACGCCCAGGTCGCGCCCGGCTCGGCGGTGGCAGGTTCGGTGCCGTCCGGGGAGCGCTGGGCGGGCGTGCCCGCGAGCCGGATGGGCAAGGCCCGCCAGCCGTCGGCCGACCGTCCGCCGCGCTCGTGGCGCTGGGTCGCGGTCTACGGGCTGTCCGCGCCGGTCCTGGGCCTCTTCCCGGTGATCGCCATGCTGCCCGGCCTCGCCGTGCTGCTGCGCGGCGACGCCCCCTCCCTGACCTCCGTCCTTTCCGGGGTGCCCACGGCCACCGTCGTCTCCACGGCCACCCTCGTCCTGCTGACCGTTGCCTCGGTGCGGCTGCTCTCGGCCGGCCTGCACGCCGGGCAGCACCCGGTGCACAGCCGCCAGGCCTGGCAGGCGTGGGCGACGGGCCTGCTGATGTCGATGGCGCGGGTCTGGCTGTTCCCGCTGTACGCGAGCATGGTCACCCCCGCCTGGCTGCGCGCCCTGGGGATGAAGGTCGGCCGGGACGTGGAGCTGTCGACGGTGCTGGCGCTGCCGTCGATGACCTCCGTCGGGGACGGCGCCTTCCTCGCCGACGACACGATGGTGGCGCCGTACGAGCTGGAGGGCGGCCGGCTGCGGGTCGACCATGTGCGAATCGGCAAACGCGCGTTCCTCGGTAACTCGGGGATGACCGCGCCGGGGCGTAAGGTGCCCAAGGACGGCCTGGTCGCGGTGCTGTCGGCGGCGCCGAAGAAGGCCAAGGCGGGCTCGTCCTACCTGGGCATGCCACCGGTGGAGCTGCGCAGGGCCACCGAGGAGATCGACCGGAGCCGCACCTACGATCCGCCGCCGAGACTGAAGGTCGCCCGCGCCGCGGTCGAGGTGTGCCGCGTCGTCCCGGTGATGTGCACCGTCGCCGTGGCCGTGCTCGTGGCGGCGGCCCTGGAGTGGCTGGCCAGGGCGTACGGCTTCGCGGCGGCGATCGTCCTGTCGGGCGTGGTGGTGCTGAGCGGCGGGGTGCTCGCCGCGGCGGTCGCCACCGTGGCCAAGTGGGCGCTGGTGGGCCGGATCGCAGTGGGCGACCGGCCACTGTGGAGCTCGTTCGTGTGGCGCAACGAACTGGCCGACACCTTCGTGGAGGTACTGGCCGCGCCCTGGTTCGCCCAGCGCTGGCTGGGGACGGCCCCGCTGAATGTGTGGCTGCGCTCCCTGGGCGCGCGCGTGGGCCGGGGCGTGTGGTGCGAGACGTACTGGCTGCCCGAGGTCGACCTGGTCAGCCTGGGCGACGGGGTGTCGGTGAACCGGGGATGCGTGTTGCAGACTCATCTGTTCCACGACCGCGTGATGAGCATCGATACTGTCGTCATGCGGGACGGATCGACACTCGGGCCCCACGGGGTGATCCTGCCCGCAGCGGCGATCGGGGAGAACACCACGGTTGGACCGGCCTCCCTGGTGATGCGCGGTGAGTCCGTGCCCGCCGGGACCCGCTGGTTCGGCAACCCGATCGCGGCATGGGCCCGGCGGGGATAACGCACGAAGAGAGTGGAACAGAGGAAGCCGGTGTGGTTCTGAGCACGCCCTTTACCCCCAAGTTGTACTTCCCCATGCACGGCGACGACAGCTACCGGGTGGAGCACTACGACCTGACCCTCGACTACCGGGTGGGCCCGAACCGCCTGGGTGGCGTCGCCCGGATCTCCGCCGTGGCGCTGCGGCAGCTCACCCGGCTCTCCCTCGATCTGGGTGCCCTGCGTGTGAGCGGAGTGCTGGTCGACGGCGCGCGGGTGCGCTTCACCCATCGCGGAGGCAAGCTCCACCTGTCGCCGGTCGGGCTGCGACCCGGCCCCTTCACCGTCGAGGTCCGCTACGCGGGCAGTCCCCAGCCGGTGACCAGCCACTGGGGCGGGCTCGGCTGGGAACAGCTCACCGACGGCGTCATCGTGGCCAGCCAGCCGATCGGGGCTCCGTCGTGGTTCCCGTGCAACGACCGGCCCGACGACAAGGCCACCTACCGGATCTCGGTCACCACCGCCTCCGCGTACCAGGTGATCGCCAACGGGGAGCTGGTCGCGCGGCGGCGGGCGGCCTCGACGACCACATGGGTGTACGAGCAGATCGAGCCGATGGCCTCCTACCTGGCGAGCGTGCAGATCGGCCGCTACCAGCGGGCCGAGCTGGGCCCGGGGATGGAGCTGCTCTTCCCCGCCGGGCACGCCTCGCGGGTGCGCCACGACTTCGAGCGTCAGGGCCGGATGATGGAGGTCTTCCGCGAGCGGTTCGGCCCCTACCCGTTCGGCTCCTACACCGTGGTGGTCGTGAACGACGAGCTGGAGATCCCGGTCGAGGCACAGGGCATGTCGATCTTCGGGGTGAACCACGTGGACGGTAGACGGGGCGAGGAGCGGCTGGTCGCCCACGAGCTGGCCCACCAGTGGTTCGGCAACAGCCTGACGGTGACCGACTGGCGCGACATCTGGCTGCACGAGGGGTTCGCCTCTTACGCTGAGTGGATCTGGTCGGAGAACTCCGGCGGCCTGTCATCCGATGACCACGCGCGCCACTGGCACCGTTTGCTCTCCGACCTCCCCCAGGACTTCGTCCTGGCCGACCCCGGTCCCCGTCGCCTGTTCGACGACCGCGTCTACCGGCGCGGCGCGCTCACCCTGCACGCGCTCCGGCGCACCATCGGCGACGATCCCTTCTTCGCGCTGCTGCGGGAGTGGACGGCCGGGCACCGCCACGGGAGCGTCACCACCGAGGCGTTCACCGCGCTGGCCACGCGCCGCACGGTGCGGCCGCTGGACAAGCTGTTCGCGGGCTGGCTGCACGACCGCCGCCTGCCATCCCTTCCCTGACCCCCACACATCGGACCACTGCTATAACGGTCTACAACTTCGTGGAGGTACAACATGCGCGTCGCGCTGCACACCCGGGTCAAGCCTGGCAGGGAGTCCGAGTACGACCAGGCGCACCGGGAGGTGCCCGCCGAACTGGTCGAGGCCATCAAGCGGGGCGGCGCGCACGAGTGGACGATCTGGCGCAGCGGCCAGGACCTGTTCCACGTGATCGAGTGCGACGACTACGAGGCGCTGCTCTCGTCGCTGGCCGCCCTGCCGGTGAACATCACCTGGCAGGCCCGGATGGCCGAACTGCTCGAGGTCACGCACGACTACTCCGAGGACGGCGCGGGCAAGGGTCTGCCCGCGGTGTGGCGACTGCCCTGAGCCCCGCTCCCCTCCGAACGGTGTCCGGCGCGGCCGGGGACGCGATCGCTATCGTGGGTGGATGCCTCCCGCCCAGCGCACCCGTCTGCTCGCCGCGCTCGCCGCGGCCCTGACCATCGCCGCCGGGCTGACCGTCCGCGCGGTCGCCGGCGGCTGGTTCGGCAAGTACGCGGGCGACGCCCTCTACACCGTGCTGGTGTACGCGCTGATCGTGCTGGTGTGGCCCCGGATCACGCCGGCGCGGGCCGCGCTCGGCGCGCTGGCGTTCAGCTGGGCGGTCGAGCTCGCCCAGCTGACACCCGTGCCGGCCGCGCTCTCCGAGGTGAGCGCGGTGGCCAGGCTGGTGCTCGGCAGCACGTTCAGCGCGGCCGACCTGGTGGCCTACGCGGCCGGGGCCGCCCTCGTCGCCTCGGCCCACACCCTGCTCAGGCGACGGCGTGAGCACCGCCCCGAGCCGGTGACCACGCCGCCCTGACCATCACCGGGGGGCCGTATGATTTCGGGACCATGCCTGAAGGACACACCATTCATCGACTGGCCGAAGAGCATCGGCGGGCGTTCGGCGGCCGCGAGGTCCGCGCGGAAAGCCCCCAGGGGCGGTTCGCCGCCGGGGCGCTGCGGATCGACGGGCGGGTGCTCACCGAGGCCGACGCCCACGGCAAGCACCTGCTGCTCGGCTTCGACGACGAGCGGTGGCTCCACATCCACCTGGGCATCTACGGCAAGTACGCCTTCGGCCCGGTTCCCGTGCCCGCGCCGACCGGGATGGTGCGGCTACGCCTGAGCAATACCGGCGAGTACGCGGACCTGCGTGGCCCCAACACCTGCGAACTGCTCGACCCGGCGGGAAAGGCCGCGCTGCACGCCAGACTCGGACCCGACCCGCTGCGCGCGGACGCCGATCCCGAATCGGCCTGGCGGCGGATCGGCCGCAGCCGCACCTCCGTGGGGGTCCTGCTGATGGACCAGTCGGTCGTCGCGGGCGTGGGGAACATCTACCGGGCCGAGGCACTGTTCCGGCAGGGCGTCGACCCGTCACGGCCCGGCCGCGACCTCACCCACGAGCAGTGGGAGGCGATCTGGGCGGATCTGGTGCTGCTGATGGCCGACGGTGTCCGGGTGGGCCGCATCGACACGGTCAGGCCCGAGCACACTCCGGAGGCGATGGGCCGTCCGCCCCGCGTCGACGACCACGGTGGCGAGGTCTACGTCTACCGGCGTTCCGGCATGCCCTGCTTCCTCTGCGGCACCGAGGTGCGCACGCAGGTGCTCGCCGGGCGCAACCTCTTCTGGTGCCCGGCCTGCCAGACCGGCTGACGGCGCCGCACCGGGCGGGAGCGGGTTCGGGCCGCGAACCTGGGCGAGATCAAACAATCTCCAAGCGGGCACCAAGAACCGGCGGCCCCCTGTCGTTTCCCCCTAGGCGCTCCCGCCGGGCCGACCGTCCGCGGTCACCGGCGGCCGGTTCGGCAAGAACGTGGGCGACGCCCTCCGCACCGTGCCGGTGTGGCCTAGTCATTCTTAAGTAACCGACAAGTGTTCCGGGCCACGCTGCCGATCATGAATGCTAAAAGGATCATGGGTCCGCGGCGTTACTCGCCCTGGCGGCGAACCTGACCGTCTCGACCGGCTCTGGTCGGGCGCACTCACATCAGGGTGCGGGCCGTCCAGAGTTCGGGGAAGACCTCCCGCCGCATGCTCCGCTCCAGCCAGCTCAGGCCACTGGATCCGCCGGAGCCGGGCTTGGCGCCCATCGAGCGGCGCACCGCCATCAGGTGCCGGTAGCGCCAGTCGGAGAACTGCTCGGCCAGGTCGGTCAGCGTCTCGGCCAGCGGGGCGAGCGGCCCGGCGTAGACCTCGGCCCAGACCGCCTCGACCTCGGCGCTTGGCTCGTACTCCGCGGCGAGGTCGCGTTCGAGCACCGAGGTGGGGATCGCGTGGCCCGCGCGGGCGAGCATGGCGAGCACCGAGTCGTAGAGGCTCGGCCGGTGCAGCGCCTCCACCAGCTCCCGGTGCGCCTCGGGATTGCGGCGGTGCGGCCTGATGAGCGCCTCGGACTTGTTGCCGAGCAGGAACTCCACATGGCGGTAGAGCGCGGACTGGAAACCCGATCCCTCGCCGAGGGCGTCGCGGAAGGTGTTGAACTGCGCCGGGGTCAGCCAGCTCAGCGCGGCCCAGGCGGCGTTGAGCGCCTCGAAGTGCCGTACCGTGCGCCTGATCGTCCACGTCGCGGCGTTGACGTCGTCCTCGTCGAGCTGCCGCTGGGCCAGACGCCACTCCGAGCGGAGCAGTCCGAAGTAGAGCTCCATCACCTGTGTGGTGACCAGGAACGCCAGTTCCTCCGGGGCGTCGGTGACGGTGTGTTGAAGATCATGAAGGGCGGCGGTGCCCACGTATTCGTCGTAGGGCGTGCCGGCTTCGAAGCCCAGCGTCGGCAGCCCGTCGTTGGCCTCCGCGCGCGCCTTGCGGTCCTGCTCCGTGAGCTGCTTGATAGCGGTCATCGCTCCTCCTACGCCTGTACACCCCCATAGTGCTCCGTATCGGTCTGTACGAAAATAATGCAGGAAAGGTGATTATTGGGTTGTGCCTTCGGAACGGAAGGCATCAGGCAGATCAACTTACGGCATGACGGAGCGTGATCGTGGACGCGATGGACTGGGCACTGCTGGCCGAGTTGCAGCAGGACGCGCGGCTGTCCTACAGCGAGCTCTCCCGGCGGGTGCACCTGTCCGCCCCGGCGGTGGCGGAGCGGGTACGGCGGCTGGAGGAGACCGGGGTGATCACCGGTTACCACGCCCGGGTCGACGCGTCACGGGCCGGGCGCGGGGTGGCCGCCCTGATCAGGATGTCGTGTTACGGCCCCCGCTGCGTGCTCCGCGACGAGCAGGCACTGGCCTGGCCGGAGATCCTTGAGGTGCACCGGGTGACCGGTGACGCCTGCTGCCTGCTGCGGGTCGTCACCTCCTCGATGACGACATTCGAGGAGATGATCGACCGGCTCGCTCCGTACGGTCACCCGTCGAGCATGATGGTGCTGTCCAGCCCCGTCCCCTGGCGCCCCCTGTCGTCCGGCTGAGACCCACCGCCGCGTCAGGTGACCTTGCCGTGCTCGGCGATCGCCCCGGCGGTGGCCCGCCAGATCGGCGACACGGGGTCGATGACATCGAAATGATCACCCGACATTTCGAGATATATCACCTGATCGCCTGACTCCTGAGCGGCTCGCGCGTAGCGACGGCTGAAGTCGACCAGGTCCAGGTCGTCCCCACCCCCCTGCACGATGAGCTGGGGCACTCCCAGCGGGAGTCGCTCCAGCGGCCCCGACCGCTGGTAGGTCTCGGGCACCTCGGCGGCGGATCCGCCGAGCGCCGCGGCGACCGCGCCGGAACTCATCTGCCTGCGGTCCCCCTCGGCCAGGTCGAGCACCCCCGCCAGGGAGACCGCCAGGGTGATCCGATGGTCGTCGGCGGCGGCACGGAGGGCGAGTTGCCCGCCCGCGGAGTGGCCGATCACCACGAGCGGGCCGCGGGCGCCCTGTGCCGCGAGAGCGATGCCCCGGGCGACGTCCGCGGTGGTCGCGTCCCAGCCGTGCAGGTCGGGGCGGCGGTATTCGAGATTCCAGGCGGCGAACCCGCGCTCGGCGAGGTCGATGGCGAGCGCGTCCATCAGGTCCGCGCCCCAGATCGAGCGCCAGAAACCGCCGTGCAACAGCACCGCGACGGGTGTCTGTCCGTCGGCCTCGGGCGAGGGCGCCTGCCCCGGGGTCCCGTACGGCGGCCGTATCTCCGCCCACTGGTCGGGGTGATCACCGTAGGCGACCCGGTGCGCCGGTCGGCGCAGCCGGTGTACGGCGTGCCTGATCGCCCAGGTCAGCCCCCAGATTCCCCGCCCGTGCAGGTGGGTGCCCGACGCGCCGTCCGCCGCCCCGGGGAGCGGGGCCTCGGACTTCGTCAGGTCGAGCCAGACCGCCTCGGGATACTCGGCGAACAGGCCGCGGGCCCCCGGATCCGGACCCGGCATGACGACCAGGGCGCCGGGAGACTCCAGCGCCGCCCGGAAGCCCGGCAGGTCGGAGGTCATCGACACCGTCCCGCCGACCCCGAGGGCCGCGAACTCACGGTCGGCCACCTCGGTGAGCAGGCGGAGGTCCGCGACCAGGCCTGGGCCGGTGACCACGAGCACATGCAGATTCGAAGGAATCATTCGCCTATTCTGCCGCATTACTCCGTGATTACGGTCCGCGGATATACGCCCGTATCAGCAGCTCCTCGGCGTCGCCCAGGCAGATCTCCGCGGGGACCGCCGAGGCCGAGGCGAAGGCGGCGCAGGCCGACGCCGGAGTCACATGGCGTCCTGGGCCTGGGCAGGCGCGAAGCGGTGCATATAAGATCATTAAATGATGGTATGTCCGCTTATTGGAATGATCTCTAGTCCTGGAACTCCCGAGAGGTTAGCGTCTGCGCATGCGCCACGTTGAGATCTCGGGCAAGAGACTCCGGTTGAGGGAAGTCACCATCGCGGACGTGGACGCCCTGCACGCGGTATACGGCGACCCCACTGCCACCGAGCACCTGCCGTTCGACCCCCGCACCCGCGAGGAGGTCGAAGAGTCGATCATCGAGGCGATGGAGTCCTCGGAGACCGAGCCCCGGCGTCTCTACGTACTGGCGGTGACCGACCTCGACGGCTGCGAAGCCTTCGGCGTCGCCAGGCTGCACATCGAGGCCGACCACCCGCACAGCGCGGAGATCGGCCTCGGGCTCCGCCCCGACCACTGGGGCCGGGGCATCGGCACCGACCTGATCCGGCTGATCCTCGCGTTCGGCTTCCGCGACCTGCGCCTGCACCGCATCTGGGGTGCCCGCTCCCCGGCCAACACCGCCGCCCAGCTGGCGATGCTGGTCGCCGGAATGGTCGAGGAGGGCAGGATCAGGCACCACGTCCGAGCCCGCGGAGCCTGGCGCGACTCCATCGTGCACTCGGCCCTGGAGGACGAATGGGAAGGCCACCGCGATGTCTGACCTCGGAGGATCCCCCGGCCGCGCACCGAGCACCCCACCTTTCAGAATGTTGTGACGGAAATGCCGCCGTTTCCGGTCACGGGAAGAGTCAAATGGCCCTAGAGTCCGCGCATGTGAGTGAGAGTCCCATCCTCCCCGTACGAGGGCGCCCGGTACGGCCCTCCGGCAGGCACCGCAGGCCCGTGCCTTCCCAGCTCCCGCCCGAGGCGCCGGCACTGGTGCTGGCCACGCTCGGCGACGCCTCCGGCACCGCCGCGGAACTCGCGGCCCTCATCCGGGTGGACAACCCGCAGATCCAGGTCAGACTGGCCGGGCTCGGCGAGGACGCCAAGGAGCTGACCTCCGAACTGGAGTCAGCGGCCAGGGAACGGCCCGAGGACGCCACAGCCGCCATCGTGGTACCGCTGCTGACCGGCCCGCACCCGGTCGCGGACCGGCTGATCTCCATGGCTGTCGCGGCCAGCGGCGTGCAGGTGACGGTCACCGACCCGCTGGGGCCGCACCCGCTGCTCGCCGAGGCACTGCACATCCGGCTGTCGGAGAAGAGCCTGGCCCGGGCCGACCGGATGCGGCTGCTCAACGTCTCCAATCCGGTCGACACCCCGGTCGACGCGGTCATCCTCGCCACCGTCGGCGGAGAGAACGCGGCGGCGGAGGCACAGCCGACGGCCGTGCTGCTGGCCTCTCGGCTGACGCTGCCCGTCCTGGTCGCCTCGCTGGACAGCGCACCCGCCGTAGCCGACGCCGCCGGGCGGCTCCGCGGCATCGGCGCCCAGCGGATCGCCCTGTCCCCGTGCGTCCTGGGTCCCGAGGCGGCCCCGGGGCTCGCGAGCGCGGCGGCCGAGGAGATCGGGGCCGAGTGCGCCGACCTCCTCGGCTCCCACGACCTGATCGCGGATCTGGCCGCCCGCGCCTACGGAAGCATCCTGTCGGCGGACTGAGCGACCCGAGGTGACGGATCCCCTCTGACGGGTAATGACCTGCGTAAGTTGTCAGAGGGGACAGATCATGCTGTACGGAAAAGAACATGTTGCGCGGTACCAGGCGACCGATGGTGCAGAAGGACACGAGTGGCAGGGCACCACCACCCTGATCCTCACCACCACCGGTCGCAGGAGCGGCGAACGGCACGACACCCCGCTCATCTACCAGCGCCACGGCGACGACTTCCTCGTGGTGGCCTCCAAGGGCGGTGCCGACAACCCTCCGCTGTGGTACCTCAATCTCCAGGCCGACCCCGAGGTCGGGATCCAGGTGCTGGGCGACCGCTTCACGGCCAGGGCGCGCACCGCCACCCCGGAGGAGAAGCCCGAACTCTGGCAGATCATGACGGCGGCCTGGCCCGCCTACGACGAGTACCAGACGAAGACCGGCCGGGAGATTCCGGTGGTCGTGCTGGAACGCGTCACCGCATGACCGGCGTTACGGCGACCGGCCGGGTTCCACCACGTTCGGTCGCGCCGGAGCGCATCGCCCTGTGAGGTGGGACCGGGGTGAGAACCGGGTCAGGGCTCCAGCCAGACGTAACCCGCGAACCTGCCGGTCGTGCCCTCCCTGCGGTGCGAGAACAGGTCGGCGGTCTCGATGGTGCAGCGGGTGTCGTGGATGATCTCTCCGACACCCGCCCTGCCGAGCTGCGAGGTGATCGCGGCCCGCAGGTCCAGTGCCGGAGTGTCCCTGGAGGTGATCGACCACGCCTCGGGGAGGTGCACCGCGACCTCCTCGCGCAGCTCGGCCGGAACCTCGTAGCAGGTGCCGCAGGCCATCGGGCCGATCAGGGCGGTCATCCTCGCCGGGTCCGCACCGCGCTTGGCCATCTCCTCGACCAGGGCCGTGACCACACCGGACACGGTGCCGACCCTTCCTGAGTGCGCGGCCCCTACCAGGCCCGCCCGTGGCTCGGCCAGCAGGACGGGCGCGCAGTCGGCGCAGAGCGCGGCCAGGCCGAGACCCGGCACGTCGGTGCAGATCCCGTCCAGCGGCGGCGGGTCGTCACCGAACGGCTCGCTGACGTAACGGACGTCGGCGCTGTGAACCTGCCGCATGAACACGACCCGTTCCAGGCCGAACTCGGCGGCCGTCCTGGCCCTGTTCGCCGCGACCGCGCCCGGTTCGTCACCGCACAGCCCTCCGAGGTTGCGGCTGCTGTACGGCTCGGCGCTGACGCCACCATGACGATCGGTGATCCTCATCTGAAAGTTCACGGCCCGACCTTACTCGCCCAGGAACCTCGTTCCCCGGACGTTCGTTTCACAGGAACACAGATCCCCCGAGAGATTGCGAGCGTCATGGCGGAGGTTGTGTACGACCGCAAGGAGCAGTACCAGCAGATCGCGAGCGGTCTCATGCCCGGCGAGCAGATCATCGCGGTCTACGACGCCATCGGCACGGGCACCGGCTTCCTGGGGCTCACCGACAAGCGTGTGATCGTGCAGGACAAGTCGTTCGTCGGCAAGAGGATCGCCATCACCAGCATTCCCTACTCCAGGGTCTCAGCGGTGAGCGTGGTGAGCAACAAGTCGCTCGCCGGCTCCTTCTTCTCCTCCGGTGCCATCGCCATCCACGTGGGCACCCACACCTACGAGGTGGAGTTCCGGGGCGACAACAAGGCGCACCACGTGCACAACGTGATCCTGCACTTCATCGCCGCCTGAGGAATCCCTCATCTCCCGGCGGAAGCCGTCATCCGGCCGTCCGCGACCTGCCGGTAGAGCTCCATGGTCCGCTCGGCGATGCGCTCCCAGGAGAAGTGCTCCACCGCGCGGAGGCGCCCTGCCTCGCCCATCCGGGCCGCGAGGGCCGGGTCGGCCAGCAGCCGGTTGACCCGCTCGGCGAGGTCGGCGGCGAAGACGCCGGGGTCGTGCGGGGTGCCGTCGGCCGCCTGGTCGATCGGGACCAGCAGGCCGGTGGAGCCGTCGGCCACCACCTCGGGGATGCCACCGGTGGCGGTGGCCACGACCGCGGTCTCGCAGGCCATGGCCTCCAGGTTGACGATGCCCATCGGCTCGTAGACCGAGGGGCAGACGAACACCGTCGCGTGGGTGAGAATCTGGATCACCTCGGGGCGGGGCAGCATCTCCGAGATCCAGACGACGCCCTCACGATCGAGCCCGCGCACCAGTTCGGTCACCTCGGCGGCGATCTCCGGGGTGTCGGGCGCGCCCGCGCACAGCACCAGCTGAGCGTCGGGGTTGAAGCCACGGGCCGCGTGGAGCAGGTGGACGAGGCCCTTCTGCCGGGTGATGCGCCCGACGAAGACGACGTACGGCCGGCTCGGGTCGATGCCGTGCCGGACCAGGGCGTCGGTGCCGCGGTCGGGGGCGTACTCCCCGGTGTCGATCCCGTTGTGGATCACCGTGACCCTCTCCGGCGGGATCTCGGGGTAACTCGCCAGCACGTCGCGGCGCATCCCCTCCGAGACCGCGATGATCGCGTCGGCGCCTGCCAGCGCGCCGCGCTCGGCCCACGACGACAGCGTGTAACCGCCGCCCAGTTGCTCGGCCTTCCACGGCCGCAGCGGCTCCAGGCTGTGCGTGGTCACCACGTGGGGCGTTCCGTACAGCATCTTGGCCACCTGGCCGGCGAAGTTGGCGTACCAGGTGTGGCTGTGGACCAGGTCCGCGCCCTCGCATCCGGCGGCCATCTCCAGGTCGACACCGAGCACCTGGAGCGCGGCGTTGGCCGCCTCCAGGCCGCCGGGCACCCGGTAGGCCGCTACGCCCTCCTCCTGCCGTGACGCTCCGAAGCAACGGACCCGGGTGTCGGCGAGCCTGCGCAGCTCCCGGGCGAGGTACTCAACGTGGACTCCCGCACCTCCGTACACGTCGGGGGGATATTCACGGGTCAGCAGATCCACTCGCATACGATTAGCCTAGTGTTTTCATCCCTGTTCATCAGGTTAAGGTCCACACATGAGAGTCCTCGCGATCGTGCTCGCCGGCGGAGAAGGTAAGAGGCTCATGCCTCTGACAGCTGATCGAGCAAAGCCCGCGGTGCCTTTCGGGGGGATATACAGGCTCGTCGACTTCGTGCTGTCCAACCTGGCCAACGGTCACTACCTTCAGATCGTCGTGCTGACGCAGTACAAGAACCACAGTCTCGACCGGCATATCTCCCGAACCTGGCGCCTGTCGGCGATGCTCGGCAACTACGTCACCCCGGTCCCCGCCCAGCAGCGTCTCGGGCCACACTGGTTCTCCGGCTCCGCCGACGCGCTGTTCCAGAACCTGAACCTGATCTACGACGAGATGCCGGACCACGTCATCGTGTTCGGCGCCGACCACATCTACCGCATGGACCCGCGGCAGATGGTGGAGCAGCACATCGAGACCGGGGCCGACGTGACCGTGGCCGCGATCCGGCAGCCGCTCTCCCTCGCCGACCAGTTCGGGGTCATCGAGGCGGACCCGGCGGGGCGGCGGATCGTCGCGTTCCGCGAGAAGCCGAAGGACGCGGTGGGCCTGCCGGACGCGCCCGACCAGGTCTACGCGTCGATGGGCAACTACGTCTTCAAGACCCAGGCGATGATCGACGCGCTCAGGGAGGACGCGCTCGACCCGACGAGCAAGCACGACCTGGGCGGCAACATCATCCCGATGATGGTGAAGTCGGGCAGCGCGGAGGTCTACGACTTCGCCGACAACATCGTGCCCGGCTCCACCGAGCGCGACCGGGGCTACTGGAGGGACGTCGGAACGCTCGACGCCTACTACGAGGCCCACATGGACCTCATCTCCGCGCATCCGGTCTTCAACCTCTACAACGATCGCTGGCCCATCTACACCGGCCACGATCCGCTTCCCCCGGCCAAGTTCGTGCACAACGACGGCGACCGGGTGGGCCGGGCGATCGACTCCCTGGTCTCCTCGGGCGTGATCGTCTCCGGTGGGCTGGCGGAGCGCTCGATCCTCTCCCCCGGCGTGGTGCTGCACTCCCACTCCCAGGTCGAGGACTCGGTCCTGATGGGCAACGTGAAGGTGGGCCGGGGCGCCATCATCCGCAAGGCCATCATCGACAAGAACGTGATCATCCCGGACGGCGCCAGGATCGGCTTCGATCTCGAGTACGACCGCAGCCGGTTCGCGGTGACCAGGAGCGGCGTCGTCGTCATCGGCAAGAACGAGATCGTCGAACGCTGACCCGGCCCCGCCGGGTTCGGACGACGTCGACGGTCGGGCCAGGACGCGATCCCCACCATCCACGACCTCGGCCCTGCCCCGGATCCGGGAGCGCCACAAGCCGTCGCCGACCGCTGGCGGCTTTACCACACCCGGACCGCGCCGGAACCGCAGGTTGACAAGTCCCACCGCAACGGAGATCGTTTCCCCGGAACGGATCGGCCCTTCCTCGGGCCGGCAGCGGAAAGGTACGGTGACGTTGATCATCGGTGTGCTGCTCTTCGGTGTTCTCCTCCTGGCCGCAGCTGCTTTCTG
Organism: Streptosporangium sp. NPDC002607; assembly: GCF_053592655.1. Taxonomy (NCBI): domain Bacteria; kingdom Bacillati; phylum Actinomycetota; class Actinomycetes; order Streptosporangiales; family Streptosporangiaceae; genus Streptosporangium; species Streptosporangium sp. NPDC002607. The sequence continues at coordinate 135,222 of NZ_JBSFWD010000003.1, read as the reverse complement.
GGCCCGCCGAAGCTATGTGGTGATCACCGTTGACGGAACGAGCATGACGCCGACGCTGACCGACGGCGACCGCGTCCTGGTGCGGCGGCGACGGCTCGATCAGGTGGGCCGGGGCGATGTCGTCGTGCTTGAGCCTCCGCTGGATCCTTCCGGTCGATACATGCCCGGGCCGTCCGGTCCGGACGGCCGACGCTGGAACATCAAACGGGTCACCGCGCTGCCCGGTGATCCGGTGCCGGCGGGGATCGCGGCCGATGCCGGCGTGGCTCAGGTGCCTTCCGGGGCGATGGTGGTCCTCGGTGACAACCCGGCGGGCAGTGTCGACTCCCGGCAACGTGGGTTCTTTCCCGCGGACCAGGTGCTCGGTGTCGCGCTGCGCCGGTTGGGCGGACCGGCCCTGTAGCCGACGCCGGCGAGGAAGGGATGACCTTGAGGTTTCGACTCCTTGGGCCGATGCGGATCGAGGTCGACGGTTCACCCGTACAGATCGCGGCACCGAAACAACGCACCGTCCTCGCCATGCTGCTCGCACATGCCGGGCACGTCGTCCCGGTCCGTTCACTGGTGGCGGAGGTGTGGGACGAACGACCACCCCACTCGGCGGTGGCGAACCTGCGCACCTACCTCATGCAGTTGCGCAGGCTGGTGACCCCCGCCGATGATCCGGCCGACGAGCAGCTGGTCACCACGGAGGCCGGTTACCTGCTGCGGGTCGATCCTGCCGAGTTCGATCTCTCCCAGTTCGAGGCGCTGTCCGCGCACGGTCGCCAGGCGCTGACCCGCCGGGACCTCGACACCGCGCAGGACGCGTACGCCCGAGCTCTCGCGCTGTGGCGAGGGACGGCGGCCGAGGACGTGCCACTGGGGCCGACCATGCGGGAGGTGGTCGCCCGCCTCAGCGACCAGTATCTGAGCGCGGTGGAGGAGCACACGGAGATCCAGCTCATGCTGGGCGGGCACGCGACAGTGGTCAGGCGACTGCGCGAGCTGATCAGGCGACATCCGCTGCGGGAGCGGCTGTACGGCCAGCTGATGGTGGCGTTGTACCGGTGCGGCGACGTGGTCGGTGCGCTGGACGTGTTCGGGATGGCTCGCCGGGCCCTGGCCGAGGAACTCGGGCTCGACCCCGGACCGGACCTGCGCCGGCTACACCAGGCGGTCCTGCGCAGGGACGCGGATCTGATGTCGCCGAGCAGGCCACCGACCGGCGGGAACCCGGCCCCGCCGACAGCCGCGGACGGGCGCCCCCGGCCACGTCAGCTGCCGCGGGAGCCGACGATGTTCGTCGGCCGGTCGGCCGAACTCGACCGGATGCTCACCGTGCTGCGCGGCCATCCGGAGGCGGGTGCCGCACCGCCGGTCCTGACGCTGCACGGCCCCGGCGGAGTCGGCAAGTCGACGCTGGCGCTGCGGGCGGCGTACGCCGTGGCCGACCGCTACGCCGACGGCCAGCTCTACGTCGACCTGCAGGGATCGAGTCCAGGCCTGCCGCCATTGCAGCCCGCCGAGGTGCTCGGCCGTTTCCTACGGGCCCTGGGAGTGCCGCACGGCGACATCCCCGCGGCGCCGGCGGAAGCGGCCACCCATTACCAGTCTCTGCTGGCCGACCGGCGAGTCCTGATCGTTCTTGACAACGCCGTCGACGCCGCCCAGGTCGCGCCGTTGGTGCCGGCGAGCGGCGGCTGCGCGGCGCTGGTCACCAGCCGGGCGGCGCTGACCACCATGGAGGCCGTGCAGGTCGCCGTCGGGGTGCTCGACGAGGCGGACTCGGTGCGGATGCTCGCGCAGCTGGCGGGTCGGTCGCGAGTGACCACCGAGGCCGAGGCGGCGGCCGGCATCACTCGCCGGTGCGGCTATCACCCACTCGCGTTGCGCATCGCCGGCGCCCGTCTGGCCGCCCGCCCCGATTGGTCGCTCGAGCGGTTCGGCGAGCGGCTGCGGAGCCGGCAGCGTCGCCTGGACGAGTTGCAGGCCGCTGACCTGGCCATCCGATCCTGCTTTGAGATCAGCTACGAAACGCTGAGGAGCGGCGTGAGCGCGGCGGCGCGCGCCTTCCGGCTGTTCGGAGTGCTCGATGTACCGGAGGTCAGCCTTGAGCTCGCCGCCGCACTGCTCGACGTCGAGCCGAAGGTGGCCGAGGCGGCGCTCGACGAGCTGACGGAAGTTCGCCTGCTGGAGCCGGTCGGCGACGGGCGATTTCGCATGCACGACCTCCTCAGGCTGTTCGCCGCCGAGCTGGCCGTGGCCGAGGATCTGCCGACTGATCGGGTACGGGCCGTCCGGCGCGCACTGGACTGGTACCTCGATCTGTGCCGGCAGGTGAGCGACCTGGTGGAACCGCACCTGCGGCCAAAAGCGGGCCCGCCGGACGGACGGGACACAGGCGTGGCCTTCCGGAGCCCTGCGGAGGCGGTGCAGTGGTTCGAAACCGAGGTGCCGTGCCTGGTCGCGGCCGTCGCCCAGGCGGCGACCGGGGAGCCCGAAGTCGCTCGCTTCGTCACCGATCTGATGCCGCTGGTCAGAGCTCGGGCGACGAAGTGCGGTCACTGGCGGGAGCTTGAGACCATGGCCCGGCTCGCCATCGAGGTGGCGCGGCGGCATGGTGACACGACCGGTGAGGCGTTCACACTGACGACGCTGGGGGTGGTGGAATGGCGCACCGGCCGGATCGACGCCGCTCGCGACTGCCTGCACCGCGCCCTCGAACTCCGGCGCGACCTGGGCGACCAGGAGGCCGAAGGGCTGGCGCTGCACAACCTCGGCTGGCTGAGCATGCGCACCGGTGATCTCGATGACGCCCTCGACCACATCACCGCGGGGCTGCGGCTGATCGAGGCACATGGGTCGAACCGGGCCGGCATGGTCAGGCACAACCTGGGCGAGGTCCTGCTCCAGCTCGGCCGTTCGACAGAGGCAGCCGATTGCTTCGAACGGTGCCTGTCCGTCCGGAGGGCGGACCGTGACCTGTACGGGGAGAGCATCACCCTGGCCGCGCTCGGCCGTGCCTACTGCCTGCTCGATCGTCGCGGCGAGGCACTGGCCACGTTCGAGGACGCGCTGAGCCGCTGCCGGGAGACCGGTAACCGGGAGGACGAGTGGGAAGTGCTACTCAGCAGGTCCGAGATCTGGCTACGGCACGGTGATCCCGCCGCGGCTGTGGCCGACCTGGCCCAGACGCTGGAGCTGACCGCTCAGGTCGGTGACACCTACGGCCAGGCCGCCGCCACTCGCCAGTTCGCCAGGGCGCGTGCCGCGCTGGGTGACTCGCATGCGGCGGCGGAGGACGCCCGCAGGGCCGAGGTTCTCTTCGCGATGCCCGGGATGCGGCGCGATCCGGTGCTGGAGATGCTGCTCACCGCCCGGTTATAGCTCGGCTGTATGGGCGGCTGTACGTCCCCAAAATAGCGTTTCGGCTGCCCACATCGCTCGATGAAGGACTGAATCCACATGAACGTTCTGGGAAAGCTCGGCGACCACCTCCTCGGGAAGCTGGTGCCGAAGGCGACCGCGAAGGCTGACGCCTCCTTCTGGCAGACCTGCTACTGCTACGGGACGACCAGATACGCCAAGCTCTGCTACGTCGTCGGCGGTACGACCGGCTGCGTGCAGGGCTGCGAGAAGCACGGAAAGTGCTGACCGAGTCAAACTTGTAGTCCGGACTCCGAGCGTGTTTCGCGGATCCTCACCACACGGGGATCCGCGAAACACGCCGGACAGTACGACTTGTGAGACGGTGAAGATGCTCTATCTGATGATCGCATGCCAGGCGTTGCTGGCCGGCGTCTTCGTGATCGCGCTGGCGGGCAAGGTGCGCGGGCGGGCGGCGCTCGACGAGTTCGTGGCCTCGATCGTGGCCCTCGGGATGTTCCCGCGCGCGAGGTCCGTGGTGGCGGCGTACGCCGTGCTGGGGGCGGAGGCCGTGGTGATCCTCGCACTCGTGCTGCCGTACACCCTGCTTTTGGGCTTCGCGGCGGCGACGGCGTTGCTCATCGTCCTGACCGTCGGTATCTCGGTCGCCTTGCGACGGGGGCGGCACACGCCGTGCCGGTGCTTCGGCGCTTCCGTCACCCCGCTGGGCCGGACACACGTGGTACGCAATCTCGTTCTGACGGCGATCGGCTGCGTCGGACTGGCGGCCGGTGCCGCCGTCGGCGGCACCGGGCCCGCGGCGCACCCGGCCGGTGTCGCACTCGCGCTGGCCACCGCCGCCGTGGGCGTCCTGATCGTGGTGCGCCTCGACGACCTGATGGACCTGTTCACCACTTCCGGCTCGCCGCACTGATGTGCCTGCGCCTGACGTCCTTAAGTGAGGTTGTCCGATGACTTTCCTGATCGCCGCCGTCGTGCTGGTCGGCGTGCTCTGCGTCCTCGACCTGCTGCTCACCTTCGCGGTGCTGCGCCGCCTTCGCGAGCACACCGCCGAGCTGGCGCGCCTCGCCGGAGGGACGCGGTTCGCTCCTTACGACCCGGGAGTCCTGGTCGGACGCACCCTGCCCTGGACCGACACCGACACCGACGGTGTCGACCGGCCGCGACTCGTGGCGTTCTTCGACGTCAACTGCGACGCGTGCCACGAGCACGCGCCACAGTTCGCCGTCACGGCCCGCACCCAGGCTGCCATGGCGGTCATCTCCGGTGCCGGTCCGAGGGCCGACGACCTTGTCCAGATGGTTGCCGACGTGTCGAGCGTCATCACGGCCGAACGCGCCGACAGCCTGGTGAAGGCGGTCGGCGTCGAAGCCTTCCCGACGTTCTTGCGCGTCGGCCCGGACGGCACGATCGTGGCGGCGCAGACGGAGCTCACGACCCTCGCCGAGATGGCGTCGGCGAAGTGACGGCATCCCTGGCCTCCGACGCGAAGCCAGGTGAGGGCCGGCTGCGGCGGCTGCTGCGAGCTGTCGGCACGGTGACGTCACTGTGCTGGCGGGCCGGACCCGGTCTGGCGGCGTCCCAGTTGGCGGTCACCGTCGTCGGCGGCCTGCTGCCCGTGGGGACCGTGTGGATGACGAAGCTTCTCATCGACGAGCTGGCGACCGGTCGCCCCGACCACGTACTGCTGCCGGTCAGCGGCCTCACCGCCATCGGGCTGGTCTCCGGGGTGCTGCCGCAGCTCATCATGTACCTGCGGGCCGAGTCGGAGCGCAGGCTGGATCGCCTGATGCAGGACCGCCTGTACACGGCGGTAAACGGATTCCAGGGCCTGTCGAGGTTCGAGAATCCGGCGTTTCTGGACGGGCTGCGCCTGGCCACCCAGGCTTCGGGAAGCACGTTGGCGCCCATCACCTCGGGTCTGTTCGACATCGGGCGCAATGCCATCACGCTGGTCAGCCTCCTGGCCGCCCTGGCCGTGCTGAGCCCGCTCATGGCGGGACTGGTGGCGCTGGCGGCGATTCCCGCCCTGGTCGCCCGGATGTCGCTGGAGAAGCGGCGGATGATGATGATCGCCGGGCAGTCCACGTCGATCCGGCGGCAGCTCTTCTACTCCTCCATGATCACCGACGTGCAGGCCGCGAAAGAGGTCCGGCTCTTCGGGCTGGGCGGCTTCCTCAAGGATCGGATGTTCGGAGAGCTGGCCACCGTCCAGGCCGGTGAGCGGCGGCTGGACCGGCGGGAGGCGCTCACCCAGTCGCTGCTCGCGACGCTCTCCGCCGCGGTCAGCGGCGTGGGGTTGATCTGGGCGGTGTACGCGGCGGTGGACGGCCGGTTGAGCCTCGGCGACGTGACCGCGTTCGCCGCCTCCGTGGCCGGAACGCAGGGTGCACTGATCTCGGTGGTGGAGAACGTGGCCAACGCCCGTCAGGCGCTGTCCCTGTTCGGTTACCACGAGCAGGTGACATCGCTGCCCGACGACCTGCCGTCGCCGCGTCGCTCCACGGAGGGATCGGTCGCCACGCTGCCCGCGCTGCGGCGGGGCATCGAGCTGCGCGATGTGTGGTTCCGATACGACGAGAGCCACCCATGGGTGCTGCGGGGAGTCGACCTGACGATCCCGCACGGCACGTCGGTCGCGCTGGTGGGGCTCAACGGGGCCGGCAAGAGCACTTTGATCAAGCTGCTGTGCCGGTTCTACGATCCGTCCCGGGGATCGATCCTCTGGGACGGCGTGGACCTGCGTGCCGTACCACCTGCCGAACTGCGCGCCAGGATGGGCGTGCTCTTCCAGGACTACATGAGCTACGACCTGACCGCGGCGGAGAACATCGGGGTGGGGGAGATCGAGGCTCTGTCCGACCGCGCCAGGATCCAGGCCGCCGCCGGGATGGCGGACGTCCACGACATCGTCGAGGCGCTGCCCCGAGGCTACGACACGCTGCTGAGCCGGATTTTCTTCGGGGACGAGGAGGAGGACACGCAGACCGGGGTGCTGCTCTCCGGAGGCCAGTGGCAGCGTCTGGCCCTGGCCCGCACGATGGTGCGCGAGCGGCGCGACCTGCTCATCCTCGACGAACCCAGCTCGGGTCTGGACGCGCAGGCCGAGTACGAGATGCACCGGCGGCTGCGCGAGCATCGCATGGGGCGCACCAGCCTGCTCGTGTCGCACCGGCTCGGTTCTGTCCGCGACGCGGACCTGATCGTCGTACTCGGCGACGGCCGGATCGTCGAGCAGGGAACGCACGACGACCTCATGGCCGCGGGCGGAGGATACTCCCAGCTGTTCGAGGTGCAGGCCAGGGGCTATCGCGAGGATGCCGGCGTTCAGTGACCGGGTGCCCCCGAATGGCTCGCCAAGCAGATCACCCGCATGGGCGTTCCGGCCATCGCCGCCCGGGGAGCCGCGATCCGTCGGCACATCCAGGACAGCCCGGCCCCCATCGTTGCCGACGTCCTCGGCTTTCACCCCGTCACCATGGCCAAGCTCACCGCTTCACAGATGGCGGCTGGTGGCGGCTTCCCTACCTGTGGGTCAGGAGCCATTGACGGAGTGAGCACTCACTCCGAAAACTGGAAGTATGGAAACCACCACCGCCCGACGGCGCGCGCCGGGAATGAGCCCGGAGCGGCGCCGCCAGATGATCGTGGCCGTCGCTCTCCCCCTGGTCGCCGAGTACGGCGCCGCGGTGACCACCGCCCAGATCGCCAGAGCCGCCGGAATCGGCGAGGCCACGATCTTCCGGGCGTTCACCGACAAGGACGAGTTGCTCGACGCCTGCATGGCCGAGGCGCTCCGCCCGGACCAGGTGCTGGAGCAGCTCGCCGCGATCCCGCTCGACCAACCGCTGGCCGGGCGTCTCGTCGAGGCCGCCGACGCGATGCGGGCGCACATGGCCCGGATCGGCACCGTCATCGCCGCCCTGCACGCCTCAGGGCGCCGCCCTCGCGACCGCCCCGGTGTGCGGCTTCCCCCTCGAGGCCCCGAGGCGGCGTCCCGGGCCCCTGCGGGCGCGCCCTCTCCGCCGGAGCGGGAGGCCGGAACGCCCGCCCCGGGCCGAGGGGAGGGAGATCCGTCACCGGAGCGCGAGGATGCGGCCCGGTTTGACCGGGAGTCCTCGTTCAGGGAGACCCGCACGGCGCTGGCCGAGTTGTTCGAGCCCGAGCGCGACTCCCTCCGGCTGCCCCCGGAACGCCTGGCCGCGCTCTTCCTCGCCATGGTGTTCGCCGGCGCCCGCCAGCCGGAGGGCGTCCCCGAGCTGAGTGCCGACCTCGTCGACGTGTTCGTCCACGGTGCCCTGACCTGAGCCGGCTCGCCGTGGGCCGGCCCGGTCCCGCTCGGTCTCATCCGCCCGGCCGACACCCGGGGCCGCCGCTTCGGAGTGTCACGGCCGAAGGAGGGCGTCGCGGCCTACCGGGTGCCCGGCGGTCACCTCCCCTGCCCACTCCGCCCCGATCTCACCTGACCGCACCCGTCTGCCCCGTCCTCGGACGATCTCCGAAGACCCCACCGAAAGGCCCCGCAATGACGATCACGTTGAACCACACCATCGTGCCCGCGCTCGACAAGCAGGAGGCGGCCGACTTCTTCGCGGGCATCATGAACCTGGAGTGCCTGCCGCCCGCCGGAGCACACGGTCACTTCGCCCCGGTCCGGGTGAACGGGTCCCTCACCCTCGACTTCATGACCGTGGAAGACCCCGAAGGGCACCACCTGGCCTTCGACGTCGATCCGGCCACCTTCGACGGGATCCTCGCCCGGCTCGAGGACCGGGGCGTGCCGTACGGCAACCACCCCGCCCACCACGACAACGGGCGGATCGACCATCCACTCCGCCCGCGCGGCCTGTTCTTCGCGGACGAGACGGGCAACCTCTACGAGGTCATGTCCGACTGACCGCCACGCCCCGGGCCGGTCCAGGTGAAGCGGGGCGGACGACGTTCGAGGAAGGCCGCGACGCCCTCGGCGACCTCCTCACGCGCCTCCTTCTGCCACAGCAGGAAGCGCGCCTCGTCGGCGCGGCCGTCCACGATCTCCTTCGCGGCGGCCACCGTCAGCTGGGAGCGGCCGGCCAGGGTGCGGGCGAGGCCGTACACGCGCTCGGACAGCTCCGCTGCCGGCAGGACCTCGTCCACCAGGCCGGTGCGCAGAGCACGGTCGGCACCGATGAGCTCCGCGGAGAAGAGCAGGAACTTGGCGGTGGACGGGCCGACGGCGGCGGTGAGGCGACGGGTGGAGCTCGGCGGGTAGACGATGCCGAGCTTGGCGGGAGTGATGCCGAAACGGGCTCCCTCGGCGGCCAGGCGCAGGTCACAGGCGAGGGCGAGCTGGCAGCCGCCGCCCACGCAGAAGCCCTCGATCATCGCGATCACCGGTTTGGGGAACTCCGCCAGCGCCCGCTCCGCGGCGACCGTCGCCCCCGTGTCATCGCCGCTCTCGTCGCCGTTGCCGGCGAGTTCGGCGATCTCCGAGATGTCGGCCCCGGAACAGAAGGTACCTGCCGCCCCGGTGAGCACCAGCACCCGCACGGCCGGATCGTCCGCCAGCGGCGCGAGCAGCGCGGGCAGGGCCCGCCACATGGCCGCGCTCAGCGCGTTGCGCTTCTCTGGGCGGTTGATCCTCAATGTGGCGACATGCTGGTCAACGGACAGTTCAAAGCCTTCGGAGATCTGCACGGGATAGATTCTCCCGGTACGCTTCATGATCTTGTCGTCAGACCACCCCAAAGCATGAGAAACCACATGTTCAGCATCATTTGCCCCTCTCAGTGAGCACTCCGGTGCGGCACCGCGCCCGAACGTCCGCGGTGGCCGCGACGGGTGCCGCCGCGACCTCGGTATCCGAGACATCCGGAGGACTCGGCCCACCGGACATCGCGGGACGCCTCCGGACCGCACTCCCGACGCGGCCGGCCCAAGAAACCGGTCGCCTCAGGACGGAGCCGGCCGATCGCCATCCTCATCGCCGGAACGCCCCGGTGCCGGCGCCGTCAGGCCGGTGAGCGTCCCGGGAAGGGTGGCGGGCATGGGCGGATTCTCGACCCGGAAGCGAGGCAGTGCCTGGGGATACTTCTCGCGGACGAAGGCCACCAGGTGCTCGCGGATGTCGCACTTGAGGTCCCAGGCGCTGGCGGAGTCGGCGGCGCTCATCAGGGCGCGCAACTCCAGCAGCCCGTTGGGAAGGGTGTCGGTGACCTGGATGGTCCAGTCCTTCTGGTCCCAGAGCGGGTGCACGCGCAGGGCGTGGTAGAGCTCGGTGCGCAGTTCCTCGACCGGCACCGACCAGTCGACCCGGATGAACACGTGGCCGATCACCCTGCTGCTGTGCCGGGTCCAGTTCTCGAACGGGTTGGTCGTGAAGTAGGAGACGGGCAGGACCAGCCGGCGCTCGTCCCACAGCCGCAGCACCACGTAGGTCAGGCTGAGCTCCTCGATGCGGCCCCACTCGCCCTTCACCACGACGACGTCGTCCAGGCGGAGCGCGTCGCTGAAGGCCAGCTGAAGGCCGGCGAGCAGGTTGCCCAGTGTCGACTGGGCGGCGATGCCGACGACGACGCCGGCGATCCCGGCCGAGGCCAGCAGACCGGCGCCGAGCGCCCGTACCTGGGGGAAGGTGAAGAGCATCGCGCCCAGCGCCACCACGATGATCACCGCCGAGGCGACCCTGCGGACCAGGGTGATCTGGGTGCGGATGCGGCGTGCCCTGCGGTTGCCCTCGCCCTGGACCGTGACCAGGCGGTCCAGGACCACGTCGGTGACGGCGTAGGCGGCCTGGATGACCAGCCAGGTAGCACACCCGATCATCGCCACGCTGAGGCCGCGGTCGATCACCTGGCTGACCGAGCCCTCCGCCATACCGGGCTCGTAGGCGGTGTAGGCGGTCGCCACGGCGGCCATGGCGAACCCCGGCCAGGTGCAGCGGCTCACGACCGGACCGGCGAGCGCCCACTTCTCACCGATCAGCCGTGAGCGCAGCACCCTGCGCACCACCTCCACCGCCACGACCGCGGCGGCCACGGAAATGATCATGATGACCCAGCTGGACACTGACGACTTCCCCTTCGTCGCTCTCTTCCCCGGACCATCAGCCAATCAGAAGGACTCGTCGAAAGCGACATTCCCCTCGACGGCTATCTGGTAGGCCGAAACCCGCCGCTCGAAGAAGTTGGCCAGTTCCTGCACGTCCTGCAACTCCATGAACGCGAACGGGTTGGCCGTGCCGTACCGGACGGGCATCTGGAGCCTGACCAGCCGCTGGTCGGCCACGTACTCAAGGTAGCGCCGCATCTGCTCCACCCCCATTCCCGGCAGACCGTCACCGCACAGGTCGGCCGCGAAGGCCAGTTCGGCCGCCACCGCCTCCTCGATCATCCGGGTGACCTGCTCGGTGAGCTTGTCGTCGAACAGGCCGGGCTCCTCGGCCCGCACGGTCTCCACGACACCGAAGGCGAACTCCATGTGCATGGACTCATCACGGAAGACCCAGTTCGTCCCGGTGGCCAGGCCGCTGAGCAGCCCTCTGGCGCGGAACCAGTAGACGTAGGCGAAGGCCCCGTAGAAGAACAGGCCCTCGATGCACGCCGCGAAGCAGATCAGGTTGAGCAGGAACGTCCGCCGGTCCTCCCTGGTCTCCAGCCGGGTCAGCCCGCCGAGCGAGTCGATCCAGCGGAAGCAGAACTCCGCCTTGTCGCGGATCGAGGGGATGTGCTCGACCGCGGCGAACGCCTTGACCCGCTCATCGGGATCGGGCAGGTAGGTGTCCAGCAGGGTCAGGTAGAACTGGACGTGCACCGCCTCCTCGAACAGCTGCCTGCTGAGATAGAGACGCGCCTCGGGGGCGTTGAGGTGCTGGTAGAGGTTGAGGACGAGGTTGTTGGCCACGATCGAGTCGCCGGTGGCGAAGAACGCCACGAGGCGGTTGATCAGGTGACGCTCCTCGGGCGTCATCCTCGCCAGGTCCGCCAGGTCGGAGGCGAGATCCACCTCCTCGACGGTCCAGGTGTTGCGGATCGCGGCCCGGTAGCGCTCGTAGAACTCGGGGTAGCGCATCGGCCGCAGGGTGAGATCCATGCCGGGGTCGAGCAACATCGGGAAAATGCCTTTCGGAGTGGCTGAGGGGTGACGGGGTGCCCTCGGGACGGGCCGCCGGCAGGCCTACTGGCAGGCGTCGCAGTACTCGGGGTTCTCCAGGGAGCAGGCGACGGCCTGGGGGTCGAGGACGGGGACGGGGACCTCCCCGGCCACCGGTGCCGCCACGGTGGCCTGCGCGATCCGGGTGGCCGGGCGCGAGCGCAGGTAGTAGGTGGTCTTCAGGCCCGACTTCCAGGCGTAGGCGTACATCGAGGAGAGCTTGCCGATGGTCGGCGTGGCCATGAACAGGTTCAGCGACTGCGACTGGTCGATGTACGGGGTGCGTGCGGCGGCCAGGTCGATCAGCGCCTTCTGCGGCAGCTCCCAGGCGGTCCGGTAGAGCAGCTTCAGGTCGGCGGGGATCTCGGGAATGTCCTGGACGGAGCCGTCGGCGCGCTTGATCGCGTCACGGATCCGCGAGGTCCACAGCCCCCGGGCCCGCAGGTCGGCGACGAGATAGCGGTTGACCTGGAGGAACTCACCCGAGAGGGTCTCGCGCTTGAAGATGTTGGAGACCTGCGGCTCGATGCACTCGTAGCAACCGGCGATGGAGGCGATCGTGGCCGTGGGCGCGATCGCGATCATCAGCGAGTTACGCAGCCCCGTTCCGGCGATCCGCTCCCTGAGCTCCGTCCACGCGGCCGACGTCGCGGCCCCGTAGTGGTCGGGGTGGAGCACCCCGGCGGCGGCCCTGGTCTCCTGGTACGAGGGGTGGCGGCCCCGCTCCGCGGCCAGGTCCGAGGAGGTCCGGTAGGCGGCCAGCGCGATCTCCTCGGAGATCCGGGTGGACAGCTCCAGCGCCCGCGGCGAGTCGAACGGCAGCCGCAGCGTGAACAGCACGTCGGCCAGGCCCATCACGCCGAGCCCGATCGGGCGCCACCTCTGGTTGGCGGCCCGGGCCTCGGAGGTCGGATAGAAGCCCAGGTCAATGGTGCGGTCGAGGAACCGCACGGCGGTGCGGACCGTCGCGCGCAGCCGCGCCCAGTCGATCCCGTCTCCGGACTCCCCGGACAGGTGGGCGGCCAGGTTGATCGAGCCGAGGTTGCAGACCGCGGTCTCGGCGTCGCTGGTGACCTCGAGGATCTCGGTGCAGAGGTTCGACAGATGGATGACGTTTTCCGGCCTGGCCGTCTGGTTGGAGGTCCGGTTGGCCGCGTCCTTGAAGGTCATCCAGCCGTTGCCGGTCTGGGCGAGCGTGCGCATCATCCGGCCGTACAGGGTGCGGGCGGGGAGCTGCGCGGTGAACCGGCCCTCGGCCTCGGCGGCCCGGTAGGCGTCGTCGAACGCGGCGCCGTACAGGTCGGTGAGGTGCGGGACCTCCTTGGGGTCGAACAGTGACCAGACGCCGTCGGCCTCGACCCGGCGCATGAACTCGTCGGGGATCCAGTTGGCCAGGTTCAGGTTGTGCGTGCGGCGGGCCTCCTCGCCGGTGTTGTCGCGCAGTTCGAGGAACTCCTCGATGTCGGCGTGCCAGGGCTCCAGGTAGACGCAGGCCGCGCCCTTGCGGCGGCCGCCCTGGTTGACCGCGGCGACGCTTGCGTCCAGGGTGCGCAGCCAGGGCACGATGCCGTTGGAATGGCCGTTGGTACCGCGGATCAGCGAGCCCCGCGAGCGGATCCGGCTCCAGGCGATCCCGATGCCCCCGGCGTACTTCGACAGCCGCGCGACCTGCCCGTAGCGCTCGTAGATGGCCTCCAGCTCGTCGCGGGGCGAGTCGAGCAGGAAGCACGAGGAGAGCTGGGGCCTGCGCGAGCCGGAGTTGAAGAGCGTGGGCGAGCTGGGCAGGTAGGACAGGGTGGCCATGAGCGCGTACAGCTCGGCGGCCTCCTCGACGGTCTCGGACAGGCCGCAGGCCACCCGGAGGAAGAAGTGCTGCGGGCGCTCCAGCACCTTGCGGGTGCGCGGGTGACGCAGCAGGTAGCGGTCGTAGACGGTACGCAGCCCGAAGTACTCGAATCTGGCGTCGGCGTCCGGCTCGATGAGCGCGTCCAGGACTCCGGCGTGGGCGGCCACGAACTCCGCGAGCCCGTCGGCGATCAGCCCCGCCTCGTGCGTCGCGGCGACCGACTCGGAGAAGTCGCGGACGCCGTGCTCGGCGGCCTCGTCGGCGATCAGCTCGGCCAGCAGCGCGGCGGCGACCCTGGAGTTCTCGGGGTCGGTGATCACCCGGGCCGCCGCCTCGTCGATGGCCAGCCTGCGATCGACCGGCGCGTTCCCGGCGTTCTCCGCCACGGTTCCCGCCGCGATCCCTGCTGCGGTCTCTGCCAAGGCCTGTGTCACGTGGTGTTCCTCGCTCGCTCTGACTTCCCCGTACGGCTCCGCCGGAGGGGCACGCGTCCGCGAGCGATCCCGGGCACGCCGGACCGCCTCGTTCCGCGGGCCCTCCCACGAGGCCCTGGACAATCACGTCGCCGGCAGGTCTTCGGACTCACGGGCGCCCTGCGCATGCCTACCGGCCGTCGCTTCCCGGGCATGGTTCACCCAGTGCTCACATGACGGCTTTCGTTCCCGTTCACCGCTGCGGGGCAGTCCCGGAATCTCACCGGGTTCCCTCTTGCCTCGCCCCTCCCGGGGCGAACCAGCAACGAGCAGGATCCTACATCTAGGGGCGTCTGACGCAACTACCCCAACAAGTTGTGTCGGAGGACTTCAGTAGCCCGAGCTCGTGAAGCACCCCGCGGGTGCGGGCCGTCTCGGTGAAGAGCCACTGGCGGAAGTCGTCACCGCTGAGGTAGACCCGGCTCCATCCATTGGCCGCGCACAGGGCGCGCCAGCGCGGCGCGGCGTCGATCCTGTCACACAGGGCGATCGCGGCGTCCCGGTCCGTCTGGCTCATGCCCTTGGGTCCCAGCAGGCCGCACCAGTCGCTGTACTCCAGCCGGACCTCGACCTCCAGGAGCGTCGGCGCGTCGATCCCGTCGAGCCGGCTGCCCGAGGAGACCACCAGGGGACGCAGGCGGCCCGCGGTGACCTCGGGCCGCAGGGCGCGGGCCGACCCCAGCAGGGCCGCCACCCGTCCGACCTGGAGCGCCTCGGCGGCATCCTCGGCGCCGAGGAACCCCGCGTACTCCAGCAACCGGGCGTCCACCCCGAGGCACTTGCCGATCATGCCGTAGAGCACGTGGTCGGAACCGCCCTCCGGCCGGCCGCCGACCGTCAGCACCGCCGGGTTGCGGCGCAGCTCCGCGGCGAAGTCCTCGAAGGTGCGCAGGCGGGAGTCCGAGGGGACGACCAGGACCGTCCAGTCGCCGACCAGGCGGGCGAGAGGGGTGGTGGCGTCCACCACCGCGGCGGTGTTGGCGATCTCCGCGGCCGTCACCATCGGCATCGCGGCGACGAGCACCCTGCCCTCGCGCGTGAACGAGCCGTGTACGGCGCCGAACGCGTCACGCGGGACGGAACCCAGGGCTCCCGGCCGCCCGACGGCCATGGCGGAGCGCGCCAGCCCCGACAGGACCAGGACGGAGGCGAGCCTGCCCGCGATCCCGTCCCAGCCGTGGCCGTCGGCGGTGGGTTCGAGGATGCTCAGGCGGCCCACGGCCGAGTCGGCGGAGTCACCGTTCAGGTCGCAACCCGCGACGACCATGGCACCCGCCACCAGCGCGAAAAACCTCCTACGGCGCATAAGCGCCCCTTCCCCCAAGAACCCCCTATACCATAGGTTACCTCCTTATCACTATCTGTTACAGACCGGGGGCGGCCACCACCGGCGGCCGCCCCTGGAGCCGTCTCACTCCACCGTCACGCTCTTGGCCAGGTTGCGGGGCTTGTCGACGTCCCGCCCCAGCGCCACGGCGGCATGGTAGGCGAAGAGCTGGAGCGGGATCGACAGCAGGATCGGGTCCAGCTCGGTCTCGTTCCTGGGCACCACGACGCAGTCGTCGGCCAGCTTGGGGTCGGTCGTGCGGTGACCGACCATGAGCACCCGGCCGCCCCGGGCGCGGATCTCACCCAGCGTGGTGAGGTTCTTGTCCAGCAGCTCGTCGTCGGGGACGATCGCCACGGTCGGCATGTCCGGGCCGATCAGCGCCAGCGGCCCGTGCTTGAGCTCGCTGGCCGGGTACGCCTCGGCGTGCACGTAGGAGATCTCCTTGAGCTTCTGCGCGCCCTCGCGGGCCACCGGATATCCCCGGACCCGGCCCACGAACATCATGCTCGGCGCCTCGGCGTACTTCTGCGCCAGCTCCTTGAGCCGCGGCTCCAGCGTCAGGATCTCCTTGATCTGGTCCGGCAGCCTCCGCAGGCCCTCGCAGATCCGGCGGCCGTCGGCGGGGGACAGGTCACGCACCCGGCCGAGGTGCAGTGCGAGCAGCGCGAAGGCCACGGCGGTCGAGGTGAACGCCTTCGTGCTCGCCACCGAGACCTCGGGCCCCGCGTGCAGGTAGACGCCGCCGTCGCACTCACGGGCGATCGCGCTGCCCACGGTGTTGACGATGCCGAGCACCCGGCCGCCCTTGCGCTTGAGCTCCTGGACGGCGGCGAGGGTGTCGTAGGTCTCCCCCGACTGGCTGATCGCCACATACAGGGTGTCCGCCTCCACCACCGGGCTGCGGTAGCGGAACTCGCTGGCCGGCTCCGCGTCGGCCGGGATGCGCGCCAGCTCCTCGATGAGCTGCGCGCCGATCTGGCCCGAGTAGTACGCGGAACCACAGCCGATGATCTTCACCCGGCGGAACGAGCGGGTCTCCCGCGCGTCCATGTTGAGGCCGCCCAGGTGGGCGATGTGGAAGCGGTCGTCCAGACGGCCGCGAAGCGTCCTGGCCACGGTGTCGGGCTGCTCGGAGATCTCCTTGAGCAGGTAGTGCTCGTAACCGCCCGTGTCGTAGTGCCCCGCCTCCCAGTCGACGGTCAGCGTCTCCTTGGCCGTCTCCCGCGCGTCGCTGGCGAAGGTGTTGAACCCGTCCGCCTTGAGCACGGCGATCTCGCCGTCCTCCAGGTGGACCACCTGGCGGGTGTAGCGGACCAGCGCGGCGACGTCCGACGCGGCGAACATCTCCTTCTCACCGATGCCCAGCACGATGGGGCTTCCGTTGCGGGCCACCACCACCTCGCCGGGGCGCTCGGAGTCGATCACCGCGATGCCGTACGTGCCGACGACCCGCTTGAGCGCGGTCCTGACGGCCTCCTCCAGGGAGTCGGCCTCCTTGACCGTACGGGCGATCAGGTGCGAGAGCACCTCGGTGTCGGTCTCCGACAGGAAGATCGCGCCGTCGGCCTCCAGCTTGGCGCGCAGCTCGTCGGCGTTCTCGATGATGCCGTTGTGCACGACGGCGATGCGCTCGTCGGTGGACAGATGAGGGTGGGCGTTGACGTCACTGGGCGCGCCGTGGGTGGCCCAGCGGGTGTGGCCGATGCCCAGCCCGCCCTTGAACCGCGCGGGCACGACCGCCGCCAGGTCGGCCACCCGGCCCTTGACCTTGCGCATCTTCAGACCCTTGTTGGAGACCACCACCCCGGCCGAGTCGTAGCCCCGGTACTCAAGACGCTGCAGACCCTCCAGCAGGATGGGGGCCGCGTCCTTGGGCCCTACATAGGCCACGATTCCACACATGTAACCGTTCCTTATCCATAGACGATCCGGCGCAGCTGGCGCAGGGAGAGTTCGGGTGCCGCGACACGGCGTACCGCCAGCTCGGCGGCCAGCCTGGGGAAGATCTCGTCATTGACCAGCCCTCTCCCCTTGAGCTCCGCGTGACGCCGCCTGACGAACTCCTCAAGAGGTTCGGAGAAGTAGGCCAGCACGTCGGCGACGACTCGCGCTGCTTCGCCCGGGCCGAGGGCGCTCGTCCGGGTCAGGTGAGTGATCAGATCCTCATACGGATGCCGTGTCGTGGGCACAGAGCAGGACCATACGCATCCGGGAGAGAGCACACCAAGTTTTCTGCCCGATTTCGGGCAGAGAATCTCCACAATGCCGCAACCCCGCCACAACGCGCGACAGTCGGCAATCTCTGATAACTCTAAGTAGCCATCAGAGGGGGAGGAACCATCATGCGCCGCCTGCCGGGGATCACCGTCGTCGCCGCTCTCGCCGTACTGGTCTCGGCCGTCCCAGCACAGGCGGCACACCCGGGGGATCAGGTGACACGGCCCCGGAAGCGCCCGGCATCCGCCACGACCGCGACCTCCCCCGGCGCCGTCGCCGGCACGCCGCCGTCGGCGGGAACGGGTGCGCGGTCCGGCAGGCAGGCCGCCTTCGCGAAGGCGGCGCGGACGTACGGGGTGCCGGAGAGCGTGCTGCTCGCGGTCTCCTACCTGGAGTCCCGATGGGAGGGCCACCACGGGCTGCCCAGCGTCTCCGCCGGCTACGGCCCGATGCATCTGGTCGACGGCCGGGCCAGGCCGGGCCGGCCGCACGGCGTCGGCGAGGACCCGCGCGGCGACGAGACCCGGCCGCGCGTGATCGCCCTTCCGCCCGTCGCGCCGGCCCCGCCCCAGGACACCCTGCGACGGGCCTCGGAACTGACCGGCCTGCCCCTCCGCCGGCTGCGCGAGGACCCCTCCGCCAACATCATGGGCGGTGCCGCGCTGCTCGCCGACTACCGGCGCCGCACCGGCGGGAGCCCCGGCGCCGGCCCGGCGGGCTGGTACGACGCGGTGGCCCGCTATCCCGGCGTACCGGAAGAGGGCGCCGCGGGAGCGGAGGCGGCACGGTCCTTCGCCGACGAGGTCTACGCGACGATCCAGGCCGGTGCCGCGCGGGTGACCGACGACGGCGAACGGGTGGTGCTGCCCGCGACGCCGGGACTTTCCGCACCGCGGGCGCCACTCCCCGAACCGCCCGCTCCGATGGCACAGCGCCGCGCGCACGGCCCCATCCCCACCCCCACCCCCGCACCCGTCACGGACATCGTCGTGAAACCCGCGACGGAGCCTGCCACGAAGATCGCCGCTGTGCTCGCCGCGGCCCCCTCCCCCCTGCCCACGGCGAGACCCACGGCGAGACCCACAGCGAAACCCGCGGCGAGACCCACGGCGAAACCCGCGGCGGTCCTCGCGGCGGCTCCCGTCGCGGGAGTCACTGCGGGAACCACTGCGGGGCCCGACTGCCCGAGTAACGTCTCCTGCGAGTGGCTCCCCGCCGTCTACCGGCGGCTCAAGGGCGGCGGCTACGGCAACCACGACCGCTCCGACGGCCCCCGGAAGATCGACTACATCGTGATCCACGACGGCGAGACGAGCTACGACGCGATGACCCGCCTGGTCAAGGACCCCGAATACCTGAGCTGGCACTTCACCATCCGCTCCAGCGACGGCCACATCGCCCAGCACCTACGGGCCAGGGACATCGGCTGGCACGCCGGAAACTGGTACGTCAACTCCCGCTCCATCGGCCTGGAGCACGAGGGCTACCTGGCCAGGGGCGGATCCTGGTTCACCGAGGCGATGTACCGGGCCTCGGCCAGACTGGTACGCCACCTCGCGGCCAAGTACGACGTCCCTCTCGACCGGGCGCACATCCTGGGACACGACAACGTGCCGGGCACCACCCCGGAGACCGTGGGCGGCATGCACGACGACCCCGGCCCGTACTGGGACTGGAGCCACTACTTCGAACTGCTCGGCAGCCCGCTGCGCGCCTCCGGCGGTGACGCCGCGCGCTCGGTGCTGATCAAGCCCGACTACGGCACCAACAGCCCGAACTTCACCGGCTGTCCTGGAGGGTGCCGCAGCCTGGGCGCCTCCTCGGTCTGGCTGCACACCCGCCCCTCCCACACCGCGCCACTGGTCTCCGATATCGGCAAGCACCCCACCGGCGACTCCACGTACAGCGTCTACGACCACGCCGCCCGCGCCTCCAGCGGCCAGCGGTACGCGCTCGCCGAGCGCAGGGACGGCTGGACCGCGATCTGGTACCTCGGCCGGAAGGCGTGGTTCAGCGACCCCGCCGAGGCCCCCACCTCCCTGCCCGCGTCAGGCCCCCTGGTGACGCCCAGACCCGGCCGCTCCCCGATCAAGGTGTACGGCAGGGCCTATCCGAAGGCGCACGCCTACCCCGTGGGCGTCCCCGTGCAGGCCCTGACCCCGCTGCAGTACTCGATACCCGCCGGGCAGGTCTACAGCTCCGGCCCGACGACCCGTGCCTCGTACCTGCGGGCGGCCGCCTTCGATCCTGCCGAGCACCGCGTCGTCAAGGGCGAGATCCGCTACCGGCAGATCCAGTTCGGGCACCGGATCATGTTCGTCCGGGCCTCCGACGTCCAACCGGTCAGCAGGTGAAGATCTTCGTCAGACCCGATCTCTGCGCGCATCCGCCCCGCGGAGGCGCTAGAGTTTTCACGTGCCCCGGAGTCGTCTCCGGGGAGCACGCGGAAGTGGCTCAGTGGTAGAGCATCACCTTGCCAAGGTGAGGGTCGCGGGTTCGAATCCCGTCTTCCGCTCCGGCAGGTCCTTTCAGGACCTGGCTGGTGGAGTGGCCGAGAGGCGAGGCAACGGCCTGCAAAGCCGTCTACACGGGTTCAAATCCCGTCTCCACCTCAGCGCACGACCTACGGACCCCTCGGGATCCGGTAGGGTTGTGCGAGCGCCGAGGGGAAACCCGAAGCAAAATGCGGAAGTGGCTCAGTGGTAGAGCATCACCTTGCCAAGGTGAGGGTCGCGGGTTCGAATCCCGTCTTCCGCTCTGGTGGTACCCGAGGACGATTAGCTCAGCGGGAGAGCGCTTCCCTGACACGGAAGAGGTCACAGGTTCAATCCCTGTATCGTCCACCGAGAGATCCCAGGCCCTCGGCCTGGGATTTTCTGTTTCCCGGTGCCGTGCCACCCGCACCGTGCCACCCGCGCGAGCGACAGGAGCGAGGCCCCGGCGTCCGGATCCCGCACGGCCCCCGGGTCAACCGCCGGGTCCCACCTCGTTGTTCGGCGCACCGTCGCCGCTGGTCGGCAGATCGCCGCGCTCCACCGGGCCGGGCGGCGGCGAGGGCGTCCCGGAACCGTCCGGGATCGCCTGCCGCGCTCCGGCCACGGCCTCCTTCAGCGCGGCCCGGTCGACCTCACCGACGCGGCCGTTCAACCGGATGAGGTGATCGGCTCGGACCGCCGTGTACTCATGGCGGCCCCCGCCCGAGCGGTACCAGCCCACCTCGTCACGCTCGCACCTCACCGGCGCCGACGGCGGGTCCGCGTCCATCAGCGGTGTGTCCGCGCACAGGGCGTCGCCGAACGTGCCGCGGTCGACCCTCAGCTGAACGCGCGCGCTCCCGGAGAAGTAGAAGGCTCCGAACCCGTCGTCCCCGATCACGCCGACCGACTGCTCGGCCAGCCGGTACCCCGGCAGATCCAGTGCGTAGATCAGCTCCGGAGCCGCTCCCTGCCGCCGCGCCTGATCCAGCACGCTCTGGCCGAGCGACGCCTCGGAGCCGCAGCCGGACACGACCAGCCCGAGGACCACGACGGAAACGAACCGCTCCTTCATTTTGATCACTTTGTCGTACCCGGTCCCCCTCCGACAACCTCGGCCTCGCGAGGTCCTCCGGAGCGCCCGGGAAAGGCCCTCCCCGCCTGCTCTCACCCGGACTTCCCCGGCCGAACCCCGCCTGACGCGACCTCGGGTCCGGAACAATCATCACGATCACCTTTTTGGCCCGCGTCACCGGCGGGCAAAGAGGCACCAAAAGAGGCACCATGGGAGGACGCATAACCTGAAACACCGTTAATCGCTATGCTTTTGAAACGTGGCAAAGGGGGCAAGCCTGTGCAGCGCGTGGTGGTCGATCCTGAGGTGCCGAGGGACATCGCCGAACTTCTCCGTCGTAACGGGCCCCTGCTCTATCGCCTTCGCACCGGACGTGTCCCGCGGGGGGACGACGATCCCCGGGTTCCGGGAGTGCTCGTAGGGCTCTTCGGCGGCTCGACGGCGGTCGCGGCGGCCGGATTGGCACTCGGCGCCGTCCCGCTCCCGACGTCCGCGGCCGTGCTCACCCTGCTGGTCGGTTTCTACCTCCTCATCCTCACGGTGATCTACCTCGCCAGGAAGCCCTCACCCGCCGACTCCATCGAGCGGGTCCTGTACCGGCACTCCCTGCAGTGGCAGGGGCGCTTCCTGATCCTGGAGGACTTCGACCACGACGCCAGAAACCTGCTCGGCCGGGTCCAGCGGGCGATCGACTTCATCGTGTGCTCCCGGGTCAACGCCATGGGCATGCTCGACAGCGTGCGCAACTCGGTGATGCTCCCCGCCGAGGAGTGGGAGATCGCCCGGCTGCTGACCAAGCTCTCCGCACTGCGGGCCAGGCACCGCCACCTGGCCAGGGGCGGCAGGAGCCCCGAGGTGATCGCGGCCATGGCGCCGCTGGAGCGTGCCCTGGCCGCCAGCGAGGCCGCCGTGCTCGCGCGGGTGGAGGCCCTGGAACGCTACGCCCGGCACGTGTCCGACGCCGAGCACGCCCTGCTCTCCCAGGGACAGATCGAGGCCCTGCGAGCTCACCTGCCCGAGTACGAGCAGCTCGTCGCCGAGACCGGCGCGGCCAGGTTCTCCGCACCGGAGATCGGGCATCTCAGCGATGACGCCGACATGCTCCGGCGGGCGCTCCGCGAGAGCGTACGCTCGGCGCACGAGGCGTTCCGCCATCTCGAACGATGATGTGAGAACCTGACCGGATGGAGGGGCGAACCTGTGCGGCGAGTGGTGGTCGATCCCGAGGTTCCCGCCCGGACCGCCGATCTCTTCCGCCAGCACGCATCGATGTTGTCGCGTATCCGCGCCGGCTGGAGCCCCGAGCCCGCTGAGCCCGCCTCCCGGCTGCCCGTCCGTTTCCTGTGGTCCGGAGGGGCGATGTCGGCGCTCCTGCTGGCCTGCCTGCTCTTCCTCGCGGACGCCGGGCAGCTGTTCTTCTTCGTGCTCGCCCTGCTCGCCCTCGTGGTCCTCGTCGGTTTCCTCACCGCCCGCGAGCCGCTGGAGCTGGAGGCGATCGAGCACGACCTGTATCGCGAGGCCCGCTGGTACGAGGGCCGCTACCTGCTGCCCGCCGAGGACTTCGACTACAACGCCGGCCAGCTGCTCGAACGGGCCCAGCAGGCGATCGACTTCATCCTGCGCTCCCGGGTCAACGCCATGGGCATGCTCGACGACGTGCGCAACGCGGTGATGCTCCCCTCGCAGGAATGGGAGATCGCCCAGCTGCTGACCAAGCTCTCCGCACTGCGCAACGAGCATCACGAGTTCGTGTACGGCGGCAGCACACCGGAGGTGGCCGCGGCCATGGCACCGCTGGAGCGTGCCCTGGCCGCCAGCGAGGCCGCCGTGCTCGCGCGGGTGGAGGCCCTGGAACGCTACGCGGGCCACGTGTCCGACGCCGAGCGGGCGCTACGCGCCCACGAGCAGATCGAGATACTCCGCTCACGGCTTCCCCGCTACGAGGAACTCCTGGCGGAGTCGGGCGCGGACGTCTTCGCCGTACCGGAGATAGGGAAGCTGACCGAGGACGCCGGCCACCTGGAGCAGGCGCTGCGCGACAGTGTCCGTTCGGCGCACGAGGCCTTCCGCCACCTCGACGGCTCTGCCACCGACAGTGCCGCCGACAGTACCGCCAACGGGGCCGCCGGCCCCTCGACCGCTCCGAGCGGGCCTGTCCATCCCCCGAACTCCGGGAACTCCGGAGAGGAACCTTCGGCCCCCTGAAGACGGATCTTCCCTCCCCGGGCGGACCGGCCCTTGTCATGCACCGCAAAGAAGACGAGGATAGCTCGCGTTCTTTGGAGGTAGCATGCGGATCCGCCTGGACACAACCCTCGGCGTGGTCGTGCTGGTCGACGTGTTACGGGTCTTCCTGCCCTCGTTGATCACGCTCTTCGGCCGGGCGGGAAGCACTCCCGCGGAGATGATGGGCCTGTACGCCCTCTCCTGGTTCGTCCTGGCCTTCCTGACCGTCCCGCTGGCCAGACTCGTCCAGCCGCGGCTGATCGCCCTCGGTGCCGGATGCCTGCTGCTCCTGGCCCGGCTGGCGCTCCAGCTGACCGGGGGCGGGGACCCGCAGCTGTACGTGGCCAGCCTCGGCCTGCTGGCCGGCCTGGTCTGGCTGGTGGCGACCGCGATGGGCGGCCGGGACGCCCGGCCCGTGATGGCCGGGGTGATCGCCGGCCTGGCGGCCTCCACGGTGATCCACGCGGCGCTGGACGGCATCGACCTGATGTGGCGGCCCGGAGCGATCCCGTGGGCACTGCTGGCTGTGGAACTCGGACTCTTCGGCCTGTTCCTGATCCGGGCGAAACTCCCGGACGAGGAGTACTCCGGTGCCCCCCGCGCCTGGCTGGCCATCGGCCCCGCCCTGCTGCTCTGGGGTCTCTACACGGGCAACACCGCGCACGCCCAGGCGGCGACCGTATCCGCCCAGCAGGCCGCCGCCGTGATCGTGGCGGCGTTCGCGGTGGTGTCGGCGGCGCCCGCCGCGCTGCCGGTACTGCGCCGCCCGCTCCCGCCCGCCATCGCCCTGGTGGCCTCGGCGGTGGCGTTCACCCTGGGCAGGGCCACCGTGGACGGCGTCCACGGTGTGGCACCCGGCTGGACGATCGCCGCGCAGATCATCGGCCAGCTCGCGCTCGGCGCCTGTCTGGCGCACACCGCGACGACCTTCGGCCCGGACAGGGCGGCGCGGCGGGGCCTGGCCGCGGCAGGAGGCATGCTGCTGTTCGTCGTGTTCGTCTTCGGTTACTACGCCGCCTACGACCTCTACCTTTCCAACCAGTGGGTGCCGGTCGGCGCGGCGCTCGTCGTCGCGATCCTGGGTCTGGCGGGCGGCACGGGTCTGCCGCGCCGCTCCTACGACCGGCGGTTCGCGGCGGCCACCCTGGCCGCGGTCGTGCTGGTGGCGGCCGTGCCCCTCTGGCAGGGGGAGCGGCCTCGCTGGGAGGCACCGCGTGACGGGCTGCGGGTCGCGGCCTACAACATCAGGATGGGGTACGGCGAGTCCGGCAGGCTCTCCCTGGAGCAGCAGGCCGACGCGCTCAGGGAGTTGCGGCCGCACGTGGTGGTGCTGAGCGAGGCCGACCGGGGCTGGCTGCTCAACGGCGGCCACGACGGGGTGCGGCTGATCGCCGAGCGGCTGGGCATGCACTACATCTGGGCCCCGGCGACCGACGAGGTGTGGGGCGACGCCCTGCTCACCACGCTGCCGATCACCTCGATAAGGAACCACGTGCTGGTCCAGGGCGGACCGACCGGCGCGCAGGCGCTGGAGGTCGGGCTGCGCTGGCAGGGCGGGGACATCACCGTGATCGGCACCCACCTGCAGCCTCCGCCGGGCTGGCGCGAGCTCGACCAGGTCGAGCAGCTCGGCGGGATCGTCAGGGAGGCCTCCAGGGGCGGCGCCCCGGTGATCGTGGCCGGCGACCTCAACCTTCAGCCCGGGGACCGTGCCTGGGAGGTGCTGACCGGCGCGGGCCTGACCGACCCCCTCGCCCCGGCCAGGCCGTTCAACACCATTCCGTCCGGGGGACACTCGGTCGAGCAGATCGACCATGTGCTCGTCACCCCGGGTTTCACCGGAAGGGACCAGGTCAACCCCGATGTCCCACATTCCGACCACCGCCCGATAGCGGTCACCCTGGTCGCCGGGCCTTGATCGGGTTCCGCTGGGTAGTGTCGGGTGCATGACAGGACGACCTGTACTGATCTTCGACGGCGACTGCGCTTTCTGCACGACGAGCGTCAGGTTCGCCGAGCGCCGCATCGGGGTTCGCGCCCTGGTCGTCCCCTGGCAGTTCACCGACCTTCCGGCGCTGGGCGTGACACGCGAACGGGCCGAGCGCGAGGTGCTCTGGGTCCAGGACGGCGGTGTGTACGGCGGGGCGCAGGCGGTGGCCAGGCTGCTGATCGCCGCCGGTCTCCCGTGGAGCCCGCTGGGGTTCGCACTGCGGGTCCCGCCGTTGCGCTGGGCGGCCCAGGGGCTCTACCGCCTGATCGCCGGCAACCGGCACCGCCTGCCCGGCGGCACCCCCGCCTGTGCCCTGCCTCCGGACCGCCGATGAAGGGCGTCCTGCTCACCGGGTTCGAGCCGCTCGACGGCGGCGGCAACCCGTCGTGGGAGGCGATCGCCCTGGTGCCCGGGGTGCGGACCGCGCTGCTCCCCTGCCGGTTCGGCGAGATGCTCGAGCAGTTGCGCGCGGCGGTGGCCGAGCACGATCCGGCGGTGGTCGTGTGCGTCGGGCAGGCCGGAGGGCGGCCGGACGTGACCGTGGAGCGGGTGGCCGTCAACCTCGACGACGCGTGCGTCCCGGACAGCGCCGGGCGGCAGCCGATCGACGAGCCGGTGGTACGCGGCGGCCCTGCCGCCTACTTCGCCACGCTGCCGGTGAAGGCGTGCGTGGCGGCGGCGCGGGCGGTCGGGGTGCCCGCGAGCGTCTCGCAGAGCGCCGGCACGTTCCTGTGCAACCACCTCTTCTACGGCCTGATGCACCTGATCGCCACCGAGCGGCCGGGGGTCCGCGGAGGTTTCGTGCACCTGCCGTACAGCCCCGAGCAGGTCCTCGGCGAGGCCAGGCCCTCCATGCCCGTCTCGGTGTCCGCCCAGGCGCTCACCGCGATCGTGACCACCGCCGTCTCCGTCTCGCTGGGCGGTGATCTCCGCCTGGTCGGTGGCTCCCTGCACTGACCGGGCGCCCCGCGTCGGGGCCGTCCGCTCCTTTCGTCCCCGTTCCGGGGAAAGGCGGCCCGCCGCTCAGAGCGGCACGCCGTACACCACCCGGCGGCCCGCGAACTCGGTCACGCTCCACAGCGTCTTCTTGTCGCGGACGCAGGTGAGGTCCTCAGGCCCCACCGGGTAGGGCCGTCTGCGCACCGTGTCGCCGACCACGACCAGGGTGCCGTTCCCCGCGGCGCCCGCGGTCTGGCTGAGGTACCAGGTGCCGTTGTAGGAGAGCGCGCCCTGGATCTTGCTCACGGGGAGCGCGTAGGCGTCCACGGCCTGGACGACGCCGCCGGCGGGGGCGTTCGGTGCCCCCTGCGCGGTCAGCGACCAGCGGGCCACCCGTCCGACCGTGCCCGCCGTGTCGACGTACTCGCCACAGATCAGGGTGTGGGGGGTGGTGCTGCGGTCGACGGCGGTGTAGGAGAAGCGCACCGTGCCGCTGGTGGTGGTCCAGGCGTCGGTCTGCGGCATCACGTACCGGTAGCCGAACGCCTCGTACCTGCCGCCCTTCCTGCCGATTTCGGCCGTGCCCTCCCCGTTGACCTCGAAGATCTGCCGGGTGTCGAACACCCGCAGGCCCCGCGTGGTGTCGGCGACGTACAGCAGGCCGCCGTACCAGGCGACGCCGCCGGCGTGGATGTTGATCGGCGCGATGTTCCCGTCGGCGGCGACCCGCACCAGCAGGACGTGCCGGTAGCGGAGCGTCGCGGTGTTCAGGAAGGTCAGGCGCACGCCCCGCTCGGCCCCCGACGCCGGCGAGTGGTACCAGCTCACCACGAACGTGTTCCCGCCGATCCCGGCGTCGGAGGCGGAGGTCAGGCCCTGGGGGTACCACTCCCTGGTGACGTTGTCGTTCGTGTCGAAGCAGTACCAGTCAACGGGTTTGGGAGTCATCTTGGCGAACGCCCCGGCACCGGTCGATCCCTTTCTGACCGCGACGCGATTGGCCTTGGCCAGCACGGTGTCCAGGGAGACCCGTTGGAGTTCCTTCTCCAGGACCTTGATCCCGGCCGTGAGGCCGCCGACGTCCCGTTTCAACCCGAACGGCTCTGCCGGCGCGGCCTTCATCTGACTCATGTGGGGGTCTCCTTGTCCGGTCTCGCCAGGATCGGCGGATCAAGATACGGAGTTCATGAGTATGCCTTTACTCAAATCCCTTTTGTAGTTAGAAGGGCCAGGTGTGGACGGGCTCCCCGGTCCGTGACAGTTCCCGGTACCGGCTCACCAGGCGCGCCCGCGCCGCCTGGTCGCCCCCCATGCCCGCCAGTGCCTTCCGCTGCCAGATCGCACCGGTACGGCGGCGCGTGACGCGTTCCCGCACGATGTCCAGCGCCCACCGGATCTCGCCCGGCTCCACGCCCATCCTGCCGAGACCGGCCTCGGCGACCGGCAGCAGGTCCAGGGCGAGCCGCCAGGCCGGGACCTCCTCGCGCAGGCCGGGCCAGCTCAGCGGCGCGTCCAGGCCGTGGATCGCGCCTCGGTAGAAGTTGCGGTAGGCCCCGGCGAAGGGGAACTCCTCCACCGGATGGAGGGCCAGGGCCGCGGTCAGCCCGAGCAGGAACGCGCTGTTGGCCGCCATGTCCGCCGCGCTCGGCCCCGCGGGCAGGGCGCGCATCTCCACCCGAAGATGGCCGCCGCCGACCGGATCGTAGACCGGCCGGTTCCACTGCCACACGGTGCCCTGGTGGAGCCGGAGCTCGGCCAGTTTCGGGACGCCGCCCGCGGGCACCTCCTCCGGCACCGAGCTCATCGGCAGCACCGGTTCGTAGTCCCGGACGCATGTCTCGAACAGCTCCTCGACGCTCCGCGCCCAGCAGGAGCCGAACGCCACCCGCCGGACCCTGCGGTCGAGCCGCTCGACGTCCCGGTCGTCGGCGGCCTCCTCGAACAGCGCGATCCTCGTCTCCTCCCAGAGCTGCCTGCCCAGGAAGGCGGGTGAGTTGCCACTGACCGCGAGGACCGGGCCGATGGCCAGCTGGGCGGCGTTGTAGACGCGGGCGAAGTCGGCGGGAGGCGTGCGGAGATGGACCTGCCAGGAGGTGTTGGCGCTCTCCAGGATCACCCCCTTGACCTCCAGCTCCAGCAGCTCGACCCCCTCGATGCGCACCCGGAACGGCTCCGTGCGCAGCCGTCGCATGCCCCTGGCCAGCGCTCGGTAGCGCCCCTCACCGCTCAGCGCCTCGTGGGTGAAGTCGAACTCGCTCAGTGAGGGCAGGATCCCGATCACCACGACCTGCCCGCCCTGCGTCTCGGCCGCCGTGTCCACCACGGCCATGATCTCCCGCATCTCGCGCATCATGGCGGTGAACGGCCGCCCGGCGATCGGCAGCGGGGTCAGGTTGGCCTCCAGGTTGAACCTGCCCAGCTCCAGCGTGAGCCGGTCATCGGCGGCGACCGCCTGCACCTCCTGGTTGCGGGACAGCGGGCGGCCGTCGGGCGTTATGAGGAACATCTCCAGCTCAGCCCCGATCGTCACGGGACCGGCCCCGAAACCGGGCCGCGCGAGCACCTCGCGGAGAGTGCCGAGTTGCTCCGCCAATCTCTCCCCGAAGCGGATGAACTCCGCCTCGGAGTAACGGTCCTTGTCGACTTTCTGCCCCATCACACCGTCCGATCAGTTGGTCCTCGTGCTCCCTCCCTCTCTCCCAGCTTGCGCCTTCTAATCAGGGCTTTCGTCACAGCCCTCCGCAGACGAGGACGCGCGGCACGTCGGGGCCCCTTGCCGCGTCTCCCCTGGCTTCCCACGATGCCTCGCGGGCGCCGGGAAGGGAACGGTGGCCGGGGCCTGATTGAGTAGTGTCAGGTTCGAGTGGGGCCGAGAGGCGGCGGCCGGTAGCCGGAAGAGAGTGTGCACGGGTGCGAGCGGTGGTCTTCGACGATTTTGGAGCCGAGCTTGAGGTTCGGGAGGTGCCCGCCCCCGAGCCCCCGCCCGGCGGAGCGGTGATCCGGGTGGAGGCCACCGGGCTCTGCCGGAGCGACTGGCACGGCTGGCAGGGCCACGACCCGGACATCCGGGTCCTTCCCCACGTGCCGGGGCACGAGCTTGCCGGGGTGGTCGAGACGGTGGGCGCGGGCGTCGCCTCGTGGCGGCCCGGCGACCGGGTGACCGTCCCGTTCGTCTGCGCCTGCGGTTCCTGCGCGGCGTGCGCGGCCGGCGAGCAGCAGGTCTGCGAGCGTCAGACCCAGCCGGGGTTCACCCACTGGGGTTCCTTCGCCGAGTACGTGGCGATCGATCACGCGGACGTGAACCTGGTGCGGCTCCCCGAGGAGATGAGCTTCGGCACCGCCGCGAGCCTGGGCTGCCGCTTCGCCACCGCCTACCGGGCCGTGAACGCCGTGGGCCAGGTGCGGCCCGGCGAGTGGGTGGCCGTGCACGGCTGTGGCGGTGTGGGCCTGTCCGCCATCATGATCGCGGCCGCGGCCGGGGCCAGGGTGATCGCCGTGGACGTCTCCGCGGGCGCCCTGGAGATGGCCGGCGCGTTCGGCGCCACCGCCTGCGTCAATGCCGCCCCGGCCGAGGCCGACGTCCCCGCCCGGGTCGTGGAGCTCACCTCGGGGGGCGCCCACGTCTCCATCGACGCGCTCGGCAGCCCCGGGACATGCGCGGCGTCGATCGAGAGCCTGCGCCGCCGGGGACGCCACGTCCAGATCGGCCTGCTGCCGGGGCTCACCGCGCTCCCGATGGGCCGGGTGATCGGCTACGAGCTCGAACTTCTCGGTAGCCACGGCATGGCCGCGCGCGCCTACCCGGCGATGCTGGCGGCCGTCGCCGACGGCACCCTCCGCCCGGACGCGCTGGTCACCCGTTCCATCGGCCTCCAGGAGGCGGGAGGCGCGCTCGCCTCGATCGGATCCGTCCCCGGCGTCACAATGATCATTCCGTCCCTGCGCTGACGGCGCGGGCCGCGAACCAAAAGAGAACACGTTTCAGTTTTTTGTTGACCAAAACCTGGACACGTGTCTAGTTTGGGGGTCCCGGTTCGGCGAAGGACACGACGTGACAGTGCTGCCCGACTACTCAGGCCCCTTCGATCCCGGCTTCCGGCTGGAACGCCTCTCTCGCGGGGCGCTCGCCGTCCTCGGCAGAGAGTGGCTGCTCCACGGCCACCTGCAGGACCGCGTCGGCGTCCCGATGGTCCTGGAGCTCGGCGGCAGGCAGGAGGCCGAGCGGGTCGCCATCGAGGAATGGGCGGCCGCCAGCCCGATCTACTCGGTCAGGATGCAGGAGGCCCTGGGTTTCCGGGGTGACACCGTCTCGACCATCCTGAAGAACCTCCAGCTCGACATCGGGGCGCCGCCGCAGTTCATGGACTTCCGGCTGCGGCTGATCGACGAGCGGCACGGTGAGTTCGAACTGGCCCACTGCGGCGCGCTGCTCGACGTCGAGCCGATGGGCGAGGACTGGGTCCGCGGCATGTGCCACACCATCGAGGACCCCACCTTCGACGCGACGGGGTCGGCCACCAACCCCCGCGCGAGGTTCCTGCCGGTGCACCGCCCGCCCCGGGTGCCTCCCGGCCGGACACCGCACTGCCACTGGCGCGTCGAGATCTCCGACGCCGCCGAGCCCCTCGCGCCGCACCCCAACCAGGCCTCGGTGGCGGGGTCGCTGCTCGCCCGGCTGCCGATCACCTCGGGCAGGCTCTCCGCCGAGCCCGGCGGGCTGGACGGCTACGGTGGCCCCTTCGACACGGACTTCCAGCTGGAGGACCTCTCGCACGCGGCGCTGCAGACCGCGCTGGAGGAGGTGGCGATTCAGAGCCACCTGCTCTTCCGCGGCTACCTGCTCAGCATGAGCGACCACTACGGCGAGCCGGCCGCCCGCGGCGCGGGGCCCCGGGTGCTCGTCGGACTGGCCGGCCTCACCGCGGGCAGACTCCGCGCGGCCATGAACGTCCCCGGCGACGACGCCGCCGCCATCGGCAGGGTGCTGCAACTGCATCCGACCTTTCAGCCGGGCTCCTACGTCGGCCTGGACGTCGAGGTCACCGGGCCGCTCCGGGTGAGGTTCGGCTTCACCGACTCACCGATCTTCCGGGAGACCGACCCGCTCACCTGGCTGGCCGAGCTCGGCGGCGACGGCGACCGTGCCCTGGACGCGGTGGTCCAGGCGGTCAACCCGCGTGCCCGGTGCGTCCCGGTCCCGCCCCGCGAGGGAGAGCGCCACGCCTACGAGGCCGTGATCGATCCCGGCGCCGAGCCCGCGCGCGAGGAGCCCGAGGTGCGCCTGGCCCGCTTCAGCGGCGGGGCCGGCTTCGCCTTCCACCGGCTGAGAGTCCGGACGGAGCCCGACGGGCGCACCCGGCGGCCACGTCCCGTTCACCGTTGAACCGGCTCGCCGCGGCGCGGCGCTCTAACCGATCCACAGCGATCCACAGGTCGCTTCCAAGAGGCCGCACCCAGACTGTGCGCACTGAACAAAGGAGAACCTGTGAAGATCGCACTGGTCACCGGGGCCGGGCGGGGCATCGGCCGGGAGATCGCCCGGCAGCTCGCCGAGCGCGGGATGATCGTGTTCGCCGGGGTCCGCGACGAGAGCCACGCTCCCGAGGGCACCCGTCCCGTACTGCTCGACGTCACCGACCCGGCGGCGGCCGCGAGCGCGGCCAAGATCGTCGGTGAGGGGTTCGGGCGGCTGGACGTACTGGTCAACAATGCCGCGACCTGCGGTGACTTCGGCGTGGCCCCGGCGGAGGTGACCACCGAGCACATGCGGGTCACCTACGAGGTGGGCGTCTTCGGGGTCGTCACCGTCACCCACGCGATGATCCCGCTGCTGCGGGCGTCCGGCGAGGCCAGGATCGTCAACATGACGACCCGGCTGGCCTCGGTCGGCCTCACCTCCGCCGGAGACGATCTCAACGTCGCGTGGCCGATGCTGGCCTACAACTCGGCCAAGAGCGCGCTCAACGCGCTCACCGTGCTCTACGCCAACGAGCTGCGCGGGTCCGGGATCCTGGTCAACGCCGTCGATCCCGGCCACTGCGCCACCGACCTGACCGGCCACACCGGAACCCGTACGGCGGCCGAGGGCGCGGCGGTGGCTGTACGGATGGCGACCCTCGGCGACGACGGCCCGACCGGCACGTTCAGCTCGCAGGAGGGCTCCATCCCCTGGTAGACGGACCCACCGATGGCGACAGCCGGGGAGAGCACCGGCCGGTGCTCTCCCCGGCTGTCGCCGGCCGGGTGAAACCGGGGTCTCCGGCAAAAGCGGCCCCCACCATCAATGACCGGCCGGTCCTTTCATTCAATGAGTCCTGACAAGAAATCCCCCTCCCCAAAGAACGGGGAACAGCGCAACGGCCAGCCAAAACGGGGCATTAAATACTCATATAAAAGATTAAAACGGTGATAGCGTCGTTAACCATGCGCCCAGAAGACCTCGCCCTGCTCAACGTACCCGGCAGCGTCACCCGCCACGGCGATCTCCTTCTCGTCGACGTGGCCCGGCCCGATCTGGAGGCCGACGCCTACTCCGGGAGCCTGTGGCGGGTGCCGCAGGACGGCCCGCCCGTCCGGTTCACCTTCGGTGACCGCGACAGCGCACCGCGCATCTCCCCCGACGGCGCCTGGGTCGCCTTCCTGCGCGCCGGCGATGGCAGCCCGCAGTTGCACGTGATGCCCACCGGCGGCGGTGAGGGCCAGCCGGTCACCGACCTGCCGCTGGGCGCGGGCGTCCCGGTCTGGGCACCGGACTCGCGCCGGATCGCGTTCGTCGCCCGGGTCGCCGAACCGGGCCGGTACGGCACCGAGGAGGGCGTGGGCGCCGAGGCCGAGGCGCCGCGCCGGATCACCGGGTTCCGCTACCGGACCGAGGGAATCGGCTTCACCCTCGACCGGCGGCAGAGCCTGTTCGTGGTCAACGCCCTCGCGGACATCCCGGTGCCGGTACGGCTGACCGAGGGACCCTACGACGTCGACTCCCCCTGCTGGACACCGGACGGCGAGCACGTGCTGGTCTCGGCCCCCCGCGACCTCGACGGCGAGAGCCTGCACACGGACGTGTACGCCGTCCCGGCCGGCGGGGGTGCCCCGATCCTCGCGGTGCGCAGCGACGGCTCCGCCGAACATCCCGTCGCCCTGCCCGACGGGGAGGTGCTCTACCTCGGCACGGAGTTCTCCGGACTCGACGCGGTGGCCCACAACGCCGGCCTCTACCGCGCGCCACTGCGGATCACCGGCGAGACAGCGGCCAGGACAGTGGCCGGGACGGCGGCCGGGACCCGGCTGACCGAGGAGGAGTCGGTGGACTGCGAGCCACTGCCTCCCGTACCGCTGCGGGACGGCGTCCTGGTCGCGGTACGGGTGCGCGGCGCGGTCGAACTGCGGCTGGTCCCCTCCGGCGCCCTCGACGCGCCACTGGAGAAACTCGTCCCGGTCCTGGGCGAGCGGGCGAGCGTCAAATCCTTCACCTCCTACGGCGAGCAGGTGGTCGCGGTGGTGTCCACCCCCGCGAGCCCCGGCGAGGTGGTCACCCCTGACGGGCCGCTGACGGACTTCTCCGGCACCCTCGCCGGGATCGGCCCGCTGCTGGAGATCACCGCCGTCTCCGCCGACGGCTACCCGGTCCACGGCTGGCTGGCCCTGCCCGAGGGCGAAGGCCCGCATCCCGTCCTGCTGAACGTGCACGGCGGCCCGTTCCACCAGCACGGGTGGGCCTTCCTGGACGAGACCCAGGTCTACAGGGGCGCCGGGTACGCGGTGGTCCTGCCGAACCCGCGCGGCTCCTCCGGATACGGACAGGCGCACGGCCGGTCGGTGATCGGCGCGCTGGGCACCGTGGACGCCGACGACGTGCTGGCCCTGCTCGACGCCGCGCTGGAGCGACCCGAGTGCGACGCCGGACGGGTGGGTGTGATGGGCGGCTCCTACGGCGGTTTCATGACGAGCTGGCTGGCCGCCCGGCACGGGGACCGGTTCCGGGCTGCCTGGAGCGAGCGCGCGGTCAACGCCTGGGACTCCTTCACCGGCTCCTCCGACATCGGCTGGTACTTCGCCGAGGCCTACTGCGGACCCGACGTCGAGACGCAGCGCGCGATGAGCCCGCTCTCCCACGCCGACCGGATCACGCTGCCGTTCGCCGTGGTCCACTCCGAGGAGGACCTCCGCTGCCCGGTCGAGCAGGCACAGCGGATGTTCGTCGCGCTGCGCCGCAACGGCACCCCCGCCGAGTTCCTGCTCTTCCCCGGCGAGGGACACGAGCTCAGCCGCGGCGGGCGCCCGAAGCACCGCCTGCAGCGCTTCGAGGCGGTGCTGGAGTGGTGGTCTCGCCACCTGTCCTGACCGGACCTGCTCCCCGGCGATGAGACGCCGGGGATTTCCGCCGCGCCGTTTCCACGGCCCCCGGAGGGGCGCCGCGTAGCGGAGCCGAGCGGCACCCGTCCGCCTCGCCCCCGGCAGGCCCACAACCGGGTCAGGCCAGGCAGGTCAGGGGCCGGCCCCCGTTGTAGTCGATCATCTCCAGCATCGCGGTGACCAGATCGATCGGCTCGCCGGGGGCGAGGCCGTCCAGCTCGGCGTAGGCCCGGTACGGCAACAAAGCGGGCGCGGTGCGCGTCCAACGGACCATGAAACATTCCATCGGCGCCGGACTGCTCGCCGCCACCTCGGCGCTGGCCATGCTGGCGGCCGCGACCGCGTGCGCCCCGCCCGCCTCCCGTCCCCGGGGCGCCGCCCCGGCTGCCGGCAGCGCTCCCGCGAGCTTCTCCCCCGCACGAGGCGCCACCCCCGCCTCTCCAAGCTCCGCCCCCGCGCGCCCCGCCGTCGCCGTCCAGGCCGCGGGCCTGCGGGTGGCGGACAGCGGCACCGCCGCCGGGCGCTGCCGCACCGAGGCGCTCGCGGCGCGCGTCGGCAGGGTGGACGCC
Source organism: Streptosporangium sp. NPDC002607 (assembly GCF_053592655.1). Taxonomy (NCBI): domain Bacteria; kingdom Bacillati; phylum Actinomycetota; class Actinomycetes; order Streptosporangiales; family Streptosporangiaceae; genus Streptosporangium; species Streptosporangium sp. NPDC002607. The sequence goes on along the minus strand of NZ_JBSFWD010000003.1, from coordinate 100,232 downwards.
GGAGCGGGACAGCGTTACGCGCCGCTGGTGTTCACCAACACCTCCACCGGGACCTGCTGGGTGTACGGCTTCGTCGGCCTGATCATGATCGACGGCAGCGGCGACGCGATGCGTACCAGGACGCGCAGGGAGAGCGTCCAGCCCCGGCGGATCACCCTGCGCCCCGGAGCGAGCGCGCACGCCAGGCTGCACTGGAGCGAGGTGCCCGGCGGGAGCCGGTCGTGCCCGGCGTCCGCACGGCTGATGATCATCCCGCCGGACGAGGTGGCGCACCTGGAGATACCGTTCAAGGCGGCCGCCTGCGACGACGGCCGCCTGGACGTGACCCCGATGGCCTCCGGGGCGCGCCTTTAGCTCCTCGAACCGGGTCCGGGCCTGTTTCCCGGACCCCGCCTCGCTCTGGCCGCCTCGCTCCGGCCGCCGCGCCCCCGGCCGGAGCGGACCGGCGGCGTGCCGGAGCGGTCGGCGATACGCCTAGGGACGTCTCCGGTAGACCTGGGTTTCGATGTCCACCCCGATCTCACATTCCACGCCGAAGTAGTGGTCGCGCGCCTCCCGGAAGCTCTCCTCGATACCGTGCTGCGACTGTACGAAGGAGAGCAGGCTCCACGCCTCCTCCCTGCCGAGCCGGATCTCGTCGGGACCGAACCCCGGCTCGGCGTCCACCACGTAGCCGAGCGTGGTGGAGAAACGCCGGACGGGCTGGAAGCCGAACTCCGCGGCACGCTCAGGGAGATCGTTGAGGATCGTACGGTCGGCGGCGTAGTCACGGTCGTAGGTCTCGAGCATGCGGCGGACCACATCGGGGCCGCGGAAGGCCGCGTCGTTGACGTCGACCACGTACAGCAGCCCGCCGGGCCGCAGCACCCGGCGCATTTCGAGCAGGGCCAGGTCCGGACTGCGCAGGTGGACGAAGAGGAAGCTCGCCGTGACCACGTCGTGCGACGCGTCCGCCTCACCGGTGGCGTACGCGGTGCCCTGACGGAACGTGAGGCCGGGGAAGTTCGAGCGGGCCCTGGCGAGCAACTGGGGAGCCGGTTCGACTCCCCGCACGTCGTACCCGGCGAACGGGCCCTCCTCGGTGACCGCGGCCAGGTAGTCTCCGGGCCCACTGCCGACGTCGAGCAGCGACGCGGGCGCGGGCGGGAAGGGCGTCGAGGCCAGGCGTGGCCGCTGCTCGGCGAGTACCAACCGGCCCTGTGCGCTCAGCCGCGGCACCTCCTCCTGCAGGGACAGCAGGTCCAGGTAGAAGTTCTCCGCGCCGAGGCGCTCCACCGCCAGCAGGTCACCGCGGCCCTCGTCGGCGAGAAACCGGACCAGCGAGGGAATCGCCAGCCGCTCGTCACCGGACGGCGACTCCCGGGTCAGCTCCCGATGCCTGAGGTAGAACCCCTCCAGGGCCTCTCCGCCCTCCACGGTCATCACCGTGACCGCGTCGTCGCCCGAGCCGACCTCACCGCGCACCACGAAGTCCCGCTTCGCGTACCGATCGAGGAGGTGGTCATACTGGCTCGGCCGGACGATGAGGAAGAACCGGGACGGGCGGAGCGACTCGCAGAGCTGCCGCACCATCGAGTTGGCGATCCGCGTGCTGATCAGGCGGCCCCGGTGGGTCTGGAGCGCCACCCGCTTGCCGATCTCGACGGTCGGCCCGTCCAGGTCGGTCAACTCCAGGGCGGCCAGCCCCGGCGCTCCGGGGCGGTAGACGTACGCGGAGATGGCGGCCACGATCTTCCCCCCGGACAGGGCGCACAGGTGAAGACCCTCCGGGTCGCCGTCGTGGTGCACCCTCTCCTCGGTCCACCCCAGCTCGGACATGAACACCCGCCGCCGGAGATCAAGGATCTCCTCGGCGGCCTCTTCCCATTTCAGCCAGCGGACCTCGATGTCACTTCCGTTGTGCATGCTCAAAGACCTCTCAGGGGATGCGTCCGAACCGCTCATCCAAGGTGGAGGTGTCCGGCGGCGGGCCGACGGGGTTCCGGGGACCCCGAGATCGTGACCGCCGGTGAGGACGTCGCCACATCACGAAAAGAACCAGAAGGGTAGGGGCGGACGGTTCACCGCCGGGCATGGCCAGGACCACGCCGGGGGCGGTTCACGTCTGCCGGGCAGGCCGTCAGCCGCAATATAGGACGGCGGACTTGTGACTTTCTTGGTGCTCGGCCGGACGACACGGCACCCCCCGCAGGAGCGGTGAGCGCGCCTCAGTTCACGATCCCCGGCAGGATCACCTCGTCGAGCACGACCGAGGCGGTCGGCTGATCGGGCCTGTCGTACTGGCCTGCGGTGACGGCGACCACGAGGTCCAGCGCGGGCGCCACGTAGATCCGCTGACCGCCGTTGCCGAACCCGCCCGTCCAGGTGTCCCCCACGTACCACTGGTAGCCGTAGTGGAACCCCTCGTCGATCCGTACCCGCGGACGCAGGGCCTCCGCCAGACAGGACTCGGGCACGATGCCGGCGCCCCGGTCGAGCACGAGCCGCCCGATCGCGAGGAGACCACGAGGGGTCAGTCGCAGCCCCGAGGCCGCCAGAGCCACCCCGTCCTCACCGGCCGACCACTCGGAACGCTCGATCTGCAGCGGCTCGAAGAGCCTGGCACGCGCGTACTCCTTCAGTGCCACTCCGGTGCCCTTCTCAATGAGCCGCGCCAGCAGCGCCGAGGCGCCCCCGCAGTAGGACCATCGGACGCCGGGCTCTTCCACGATCGGCTGTCTCAGGATGTAGTGGAAGCGGTCGGGGGCCGACTCCATCGCGATCTCGCTGTTGGCCGTACTGGTGTAGGGGACGTTCTCGTTCCACTCCAGACCGAGCGTCATGGTGAGCGCGTGCTCGACGGTCAGCGCGGCGCGCCGGGGGTCCGCCGCGAGGTCCGGATACTCGGGGAAGTTCCGTAGCAGCGGCTCGTGCGGCTTCGGCACCCGGCCGTCGGCCAGGGCGATGCCGTACAGGAGGCCGACGACACTCTTGGTGACCGAGCGGATGTCGTGGAGCGTGTCGGGGGTGAAGCGCACGTGGCCGAGGGGCTCGTTCAACCTGAAGTCCTCACCTTCGCCGTAGTGCTCGATGACCACCTGGCCGTGGTGGACGGCGACGACGGCGTGGAGGTCGGGCACTCGGTTCCGCTCGATGGCCCGGGCGAGGCGGTCGGCGATCATATGGCTGCTCATGATCTCGTTCTAGCCCTATCTCCGACCTTTGGGGTATCCGGCACAACCGGCGGCTCGCTGCAATTCCCGCGGAAACAGTCGCGACCACAGGCTTGTTGAGCCGCGACTTTACCTTGGAACCTCACCACCCCTGCGAGAGGTCGCAACGGGGTGCCGCTACTGCGGGCCTCTCACGGGTCCAGCCGAGATACCCGCAGAACCATCTTGAAGCCGCTTACCTGGGCGAAGGGCGAGCCTCCAGTACGGCCGAGCATCGTCCTTACTTCCGAATCAGCGCAGGTCGGAGACGGGTTCGTGGGATATTCGGCGCGCGCTCCGTGGGGCCCGTGTCAGACCATGGCCTCGGACAAGGGTTTGCGGGCCAGGTCGGGGACCTCGGCGTCGGCGGCGGCGTAGCCGATCGGGAACAGGATGTAGGGCCGCTCGTTGCCCGGCCGTCCGCAGATGCCGGTCAGGAACGCCATCGGGTTCGGAGTGTGGGTGAGCGTGGACAGGCCCATCGCGTGCAGGGCCGCGATGAAGAACCCGCAGGCGATGCCGACGCTCTCGTTGACGTAGTAGTGCTTGACCCTGGTGCCGTCGGGGCGTACGCCGTACTTCTCCGCGAAACAGACCACCAGCCACGGCACCGTTTCGAGGTAGCCCTTGTCGGAGCCGGTCTCCAGGCGGGCCAGGGCCGTACGCCACTCCGGGGTCAGCCGCCCGCCCTCGTAGTTCTGCCGCTCCTCGATCTCGGCCGCCTCCCTGATCCGCCTCCTGGTCTCCGGGTCACCGATCACGACGAACTTCCACGGCTGCTGATGGGCTCCCGAGGGTGCGGTGTTCGCCGTCCTGACGGCCAGCTCGACGCACTCGCGCGGCACCGGTTCGTCGCTGAAGAAGCGCACACTCCGGCGCAGGTCCATATGTTCGTAGAACTCCCGGCCCCGCGTCACCATCTCGGCCTCGGGATAACGCACGGGCCGGTACGGAATGAATGGATAAGAATGTTCCCGTGCCACGATCGCCTCCATGGTTGACATATATGCAGGCGTAGTCTGAATTACGGTTATAAGTAGGGCAACACAGTGACCGATTCACTGGCAGATTGTCAGTACCGGGCACGCCCCGCACTCCGGAGGTGGACAGATTGGCAGCTCGGAGGAACAGCCTGGACGAGCTCGACCGTAAGGTGCTCCATCTGATCAGGGAGCGCCCCCGGACCGGCCTGCTGGAGATCGCCCGCCTCCTCGGCGTCGCCCGGGGCACCGTCCAGGCCCGCCTGGACCGGATGATCGCCGACGGCGTGATCACCGACTTCGGCCCCAACCTGTCTCCGCACGCCCTCGGCTATCCGGTGCAGGCCTTCACCACCCTTGAGGTGGAGCAGGCCTCCCGCGCCGACATCTCCAGCGCCCTCACAGCGATCCCCGAAGTCCTCGAAGCGCACATCGTCACCGGCCCCGGCGACGTCTGGTGCCGCATCGCCGGACGCGACCACGAGCACATCCAGCAGGTCATCGACCAGACCCTGGCCATCCCCGGAGTGCGGCGGAGCGGCACGGTGATCACCCTGTCCACCGTGGTCCCCCACCGGGTCCAGCCACTGGCCGACGTCCGCTGAACGGAACACACCGGGCCCCGGCAGCGTGCGCGCCGTCGTACCGGCCCGTCCTGAGCGTGCCTTGAGAGTCGAGGCGGGGACCGCACCGCAGGACAGGCGGGGGCGGGAGCCGGTGAAGTCGGCGGTCGTATCGTGGGGCCCAGGGTTGTGAAGATCTGGAGGTTTGACATGGAGTACGTGCGCCTGGGGTCCACCGGTATGAAGGTGTCGAGGGTCTGCCTCGGCATGATGAGTTACGGCGATCCCGCCAAGTGGGGTGAGTGGGTGCTCGACGAGGCCGCCGCCGAGCCGATCGTGCGCCGGGCGGTCGAGGCGGGGATCACCTTCTTCGACACCGCCGACGTCTACTCGCTGGGCAGCAGCGAGGAGGTCACCGGCCGGCTGCTGAGCAGGCTCTTCACCGACCGGGACGACTATGTGCTGGCCACCAAGGTGTGCATGCCGATGGGCAAGGGTGTCAACGACCGCGGCCTGTCGCGCAAGCACATCCTCTCCTCGATCGACACCTCGCTGCGCCGGCTGGGCACCGACTACGTGGACCTCTACCAGATCCACCGCTGGGACCCGGAAACCCCGATCGAGGAGACCATGGAGGCCCTGCACGACGTGGTCCGCGCGGGCAAGGCCCGCTACATCGGCGCCTCCAGCATGTACGCCTGGCAGTTCGCCAAGGCCCAGCACGTCGCCGAGGTCCACGGCTGGACAAAGTTCGTCTCAATGCAGAATCACCACAATCTGCTCTACAGGGAAGAGGAGCGGGAGATGAATCCGCTCTGCCGCGACCAAGGGGTGGGCCTGATCCCGTGGAGCCCGCTGGCCCGGGGCCTGCTCGCCCGCGCCGGAGCCGCGGAGGCCACCACCCGCTCGGGCAGCGACGCACGCATCGAGGCCCTCTATGACGACGCCGACAACGACCGGCTGATCCTGGAGCGGGTCGCCCAGCTGGCCGGGGAGCGCGAGGTCCCTCCCGCCCAGGTGGCGCTCTCCTGGCTGCTCCACCAGCCCGGCCTGTCGGCGCCGATCGTGGGCGTGACCAAGAACAGGCACGTGGACGACGCGGTCGCCGCGGTCGACCTGCCCCTGAGCGAGAAGGAGCTCGCCTTCCTCGCCGAGCCGTACCGCCCTCGGACCATCAAGCACTGATATTTCCAGGCTCTGACCAACTCTCAGTGATCGAATTATGGAGTGTGCGGAGCGTGGCTGGTGCCTGGATCGACCCCAATTCGGGCGACGGAGGCTCAGACACGCGTCTCTCAACGAACAGCACGAGGTCGGACGGCGTCGCGAGTTCCCCATCGCTCGCCTGACACCTCACCACACGTCCGCGTCACCGGAAACCATCTCATGTATGAGAACAGCGCTCCTCACCTGCGCCGTCCTCCCCTCCCTCTCCGTTCGGCGGTAGACGACCGGAGAGGGAGGGGAGCAGGACCGGCACCGGGACCACCCCTCCCGGCCCCCGGATTCAGAGGCTCACCGGCACGGGATGGGCGGGACGGCGGTCGATGCGCCGCCGGTCCGCGTCGGTTCCGAAGTGGTAGTCGATGCGCCGGGTCGCCTCGGCCCAGTCCCTCATCGAACGCACCGGGGTCAGGGCGTCGACCACGAACGGGTCGCTCCACCGCGCGACGGCGCGTTCCCACAGCACGGTGGGGTCGTCCGTCAGGAGGCTGCCCACGGTTCCCTCGTAGATGGGCATCGCGCGCACCTGCCCGTCGGGCTCGATATGCATCAGGGGGAACGCCATCTGCGCCATGAGGTTCGGGTGCATCATGAGGATGAAGTTGTCGGAGGTCCTGATCTGCACGGACGCCGGTGCCGCGGCCAGCAGGCGCTGGTTGTGCTCCTCGCCGATCAGCGCGCGGAGCTGCTCGTTGTCGAGGAGCTCGTGCTCGCTGAACTCGGGCCGGCTCGCCAGCCCGGTCGGCACCGCGGCGGCGAAGTTGAGGAACCGCACCCGCGGGAAGCGGGGGAGGATCTCCGTGCAGAACTCCTCCGTCTGGTGAAGGTTGCCGCGCAGGACCGCGTAGTCGATCCCGAACTCCACCGGCTCGCCTCCGCGGGCCGTGCGCTCCGCGGAGGCCTCGTCGAGGATGGCCAGCGTGTTCATCGTGCGCTCGAACGAGCCGGCCCGCGAGCGAATCCGGTCGTGGACCTCGGGGGTGGCCCCGTCGATGCTCACGGTGATCCGGGAGAAGACCCCGAGGATGTCCTCGGCCATCCGGGGGGTGAACGTCCACCCGCTGGTGTAGAGGTTGACCTTGATCCCCGCCTGGGTGAAGCGCTCGGCGACCTCGTGGATCCTCTTGATCAGCAGTGGTTCGCCACCGGCGAACTCCATCGAGGACGGGCGCAGGGAGATGATCGCGTCGGCGACCCTGAGCATGTCGTCGTGGCTCAGCTGCCGGGCCGCTCGCCTGCCCGACTCCGAGTAGCAGTGCATGCACCGCAGCGGGCAGGCGTAGGTGACGTCCCAGATGACATCGGTGGGCGCGGCGAGATGGTTCATCGCGTGGTCCTTTCGGCGCCTGTCGGCACGGAGGTCGGTGAAGGGATGACGGTCGGGTCCCTGGACGGGTCGTGGCCGCGCCAGTGGCCGACCAGGTCGGCGTAGAGGGGGGATCGGGCCATTAGTGTGATCCGGTGAGGGCGACGGTGCCGTCCATCAGCAGGACGCGCCGGGCCCTGCGGGCGGAGCTGATGCGGTGCGCGATCACGATGAGCGTGCCCTCGCGGGTGGCGAACGCCGTCTCGGCGCGCAGCTCGGCGGCCGGGTCGAGATGGCAGGTGGCCTCGTCCAGGATGACGACACGCGCGGGGGACGCGTGGACGCGGGCCAGCGCGACGAGTTGCCGCTCCCCGGCCGACAGGGCGGAGGGGGCATCGATCGAAGCTCAGGCGCCGCACACGCAGGAGATGGCCGACCGGCTCGGCGCCGGAGGCGGGCGGGAGATCGGCCGCGGCGGGCGAAGGGCCGACGGTGGCCGTGGGCGCCGGGGGTGGGGGGCGATGGTCTCGGCGAGCCTGCGCAGGGTGACGGCCAGGGTCACGCCCCAGCCGCCGACGATGCCGACGAGCGAGCGCAGGGCCGGATCGAGACCGGTGACCAGGTAGGTCACCGCCCCGACGACCCCACCCGCGCTCAGGTGACCGTTCTGGATCAGGGGACGCGCGGTGATCAGCAGGCCGATCAACGGCAGGTGCGCGGCGAGAACGGTCACGACGGCTATCGTCAGCGGCGCCCACGCACCGCGCGCCGTGGAACGGAGAAGCCGGTCGGCGTGTTCGCCCGCCAACCGCTCCCGCGGCGCTCCGGGTGCACGGCCTGGCATCTCTCACCTCTCAGAACGGGCGCCGCCCGTCGATATCGGCCTGGATCATCCGCTCCCACGTTGGTGGGCGCGGATGATCTCACCGGACTACCGTGCCAGTCCTACCGATCACGCCTACCGACTACGGCCGGTGAGCGGCAGATCGCCTACCAGTAGTCGGTGATAATGCAGGTGACCCCGTCATCGCAGGTGACGGTGCAGGTGACGGTGCACGGGTACAGCTGCGCCTCCTTCACGGCGGGAAGCATGTCCAGGGCGTCGATGTCGAGTTCCATGCGATTTCCTTTCAGATGGTTGATCGTCGTCAGGGCCATGCGGCTTTGACGGCAGTCTTAGATCATGGTGTTGTTCTTGCAGGTGGTGCCCTTGCAGGTGTAGGTACAGGTGATCTCGCAGGGGTACAGCTGCGTCTCCTTCGCGGCGGGAAGCATGTCCAGGGCGTCGATGTCGAGTTCCATGCGATTTCCTTTCAGGTGGTTGATCGTCGTCGGGGCCACACGCCTTTGGTGGGTGCGGCCCCTGTCAGCCGGTTCCGGGCGCTCCTGCGGTCAGAATCGGGAGAGCCCGGAGTGTCGGCTGGATCTTGGTCCTCATCCGGCGCACAAACGCGGCGCCGGATGAGGAGAGGGGTCAGGCGCGGAGGAAGCCGATGAGGCGGTCGCGGACGACGTGCCCGCCGCTTTCCGACAGCGGGTCGTGGCCGGCGCCGGGGATCTCCAGGTAGGTGAGTTCCGCACCGTGGTGGTGACCAGTCTGGAGGAGCCGATCACACAATCGCCGGGAGTGGGCCACCGGGATGATCGGGTCGCGCTCGCCGTGGACGACGAGGAGCGGCAGCCGTATGCGGTCGGCCAGTCGCAACAGGTCGCGGGGGCCGAGCTCGTCGTGGGGTTCCTCGCGCCCGCCGAGCCGGTCGAGCATGGTTTGCACCGGGGGCGGCCCGTCCTCGTACAGTTCCCGTCCGGACAGGAAGGGCGCGACGACCGCGGCGCGGGCCCACAGGTCCGGCCGCGCGGCGGCGGCCAGTAGCGCCAGGTAGGCACCGTAGCTGGCGCCGTACAGCATCGGCCGGTCCATGCCGGGATGCCGCGCGGCGGCCAGGACATCTCCCAGGTGGACGATGTCGGCCAGGTCGGGTCCGCCCCAGGCTCCCTGAATGGCGTCCCGGTGGGCGGCGCCGTATCCGGTGCTGCCACGCTGGTTGGGCGCGACCACGGCGATGCCCGCCGCGGCCAGGTGCTGGAACATCGGCTCGAAGCCGAGATGCCAGGCGGCTTCGGGGCCGCCGTGCAGCGCGAGCACGACCCGCGGGCTGGTCACGGGGTCGCCGTAGACGATGGCCTCGACGCGTCCCGCCGGCCCGTCGTAGCCCTGGACGCGGGCGGGCGTCCAGGGCGCGGGAAGGCGTTCCGAAGCGAACAGGACACGTGCTGGAGACAGGTCGGAGACGGTGACGAGGCCGGACGGGCGGTCGGGTGCGCCGTAGACGAGATGCAGGCCGGCGGTGGTCCACTGGGCCGCCGGATACAGCTTCCCCGGCGGCAGGTCGATCTCGCCGGTCGTGTCCTCGACCAGGTCGTGGAGCAGCAGGTGGGAGCGGGCACCACGGGTGACGGACAGTGCCAGGCGCCGTCCGGCGAGGTCCAGGGCCAGCGGTGTCACGGTGCCCTCGATCGCGTTCAGCCGGTCGGGGAAGACGGTGGGTGAAGCGTCGTCACGGTGGCGGACGCCCAGCCGATAGGCGCCGCCGCGGCGGGCGGCGACGAGCAGTACCCCGGCGCGGGGTGCGGCCCGCAGCACGTGCTCGTCGTCGGCCGCTCCGACCAGGGGGACGAGCGCGCCACGCGACAGGTCCAGGACCCTCGTGCTCGCCCCGGCCTCCGCTGAGGGCACGGCGAGACGCGTACCGGCCTCGTCGAGCCAGATCCCGCCGTTGACCAGGCCCGGTAGCTCCGCGATCGGCTCGGGCGCCTCGGCCAGGCCGGACAGGCGCCACACCGTGGTGTGCCGGTCGGCGTCGATCACGAAGGCCACGGCGGCCGTCCCCTCGGACAAGCCGGCGATGAGCCCGATGCCCCGGCCGCGGACGACGGCCAGCTGGTGTTCCTCGGTCTCCTCGCCGTCCGGGGCGGGGACGGCGAGCAGGAGGTGGTGCGCGCCGTCCCCGTCGTCGAGGCGGCACAGCAGGACGTGGCCGTCGTCGGTGGGAATCGGCACGGTCATCGGGGTCAGCCCGTCGCGGGTGCGCAGCAGCCGGGGCCGTGGCGCGTCACCGGTCAGATCCCATATTTCCAGGGCATGGCGGTCACGCCCGTGGGCCGCCACACACGCGGCGTACCGCCCGTGTCCCGAGAAGCGGAAGTTGATCCGCAGACCGTCCCTGAGATGTTCCGTGCCAGTCACGGCGCCGGCCGGGTTCATTGTGCGGGGGGCCATCACGAGCCGCCGACGGGTGCGCGGTCACTGTCCCCGACCTCCGCCATCCAGGAGCGCGGCCCGCCGTGGCGCAACCTGTGCAGGAAGTCCAGCACGCCCGCCAGGCCGGTGTTCCAGCCCATGCTCACCTGGGTCCCGCTCTCATCCGCCACCACCAGCAGCCCGTCGCGGAGCATGGCGCGAGCACACAGGTAGCCGGCCAGTTCCCCGGCCTGCTCGCGGTAGGCCGGCTCGTCGAGCAGGTCGGCCATGTCCAGGAGGAACTGGCCGTCACCGGCCAGGCCGTGGCAGGCGGAGGTGCCCGAGTTCAGGAGGCTCGCGCGCACGGCGACCGCGGCGCCCTCGGCCGCCTCGCGGAAGCGCGTGTCGCCGGTGGCGGCGTACAGGCGGACCAGGAAGGTGCCCACGCCCGAGGACCCGCTGCACCAGTGCGGCATCATTGACGTGCCCTCGGGACCCCCCCTCCACCAGATGGCGTCGCCCCGCTGTTCGGCGAGGTCCAGCAGGGTCTCGCCCGCGGCCGTGGCCGTCTCCAGGCAGTCCTCACGCCCGAGCGCGATACCTGTGGCCAGCAGGAACGCCCCGATCCCGGCGACGCCATGGCCGAAGCCGTAGTGCAGGACGCCCGCCAACGTGGAGTCGAAGTCCGCCGGGATGGGCCACAGCACGGCTTCGGGTGTGCGCTGGGCGACCTTGAGCAGGGTGTCGGCGCACTCGCCGGCCCTGTCGCGGAAGCGAGTGTCGCCGGTCCGGTGCCAGAAGTGCAACAGGGCCAGTCCCGTCCCGGCCAGACCGTGGCACACATCCGGATTGGGCCAGTCGGTCGGCAGGCCCAGTGCCAGGTCGATGCCCTCGGCACGCAGCGGCTCGTCGCCGAGCGCGTGGCCGGCCTCGTACAGGCTCCAGGCGATGCCCGCCCGGCCGAAGTACAGCCCCGGCGAGGGCCGATGCTCACCGGACATGCGGCGTACGGTCCAGCCTGCGGCGTCCCGCAGTCCCGCGACAAGATCGGCGCGCGACGGCGCCGGCGGTTCCACCCTCCCCCCTCGGGCGGACGTCGCGGTCGCGGACTCCGCCGCTGAGGCCAGCAGGGTGAGCACTCCGGCGGAGCCGTACTGCACGGAGCACGGATCGACGGTCACGCCGAAACCCACGATGGGCCAAAGGTGACCGTGCGGCGCGGGGTTGGCGACCGCGGACGGCAACATCGTCCGCAGTGTGTAGGCGATCCCGTCCCACAGCAGGCGATCCCATTCGGCCACGCCCGGCCGCGGGCCGGCGGCGGGGAGGGGTGCGAGGTCGGGGGCGGGGGGCGATATGGGAGCGGCGGCCATCTCCTCCAGGAACGTCCGCACGCGCGGCAGATCCCAGCGCAGCGCGGGATCCTCCCTCATCAGTCCGAGGATCAGGGGGGTCATCGCGGTGGCCACGGCGTTACCGGCGGCGACCACGCTCCACAGCGTGCTCAGCCGGGACTCCCATGATCGCTCGGCGGGCTCGTCCTCCAGTAGCGCCGGCTGGCTTCCGGTCATCAGGAAGAAAAACGTCGCTCCCAGAGCGAACAGGTCGGCCTCCACCCCCAGCGCGGGCGCGTAGTAGGCGAACCGGGCCTGCTCGGGCGGGGCATAGCCGGGGGTGAAGACGCGGCCGGTCGGCGTGCCGGGCACGACGGCCATCTCCAGGTCGATGAGCAGGCAGTCGTCCTCGGGGGTGACGATGACGTTGTTCGGGGTCAGATCACGGAGCACGTACCCCTGATCGTGGACCGTGGAGACCAGGTCGACCAGCCGCCGCGCCAGGCTCACCACGGCCTCGCGCCACTGCGGCTCGGGCCGCAGGAGGCGCTGTTCGCCGGCCCATCCGCTGAGCGAACTCCCGGCGAGATGTTCCTGCGCCAGGAACAGGTTGCCGTTGGTCTCAAACAGCGCCAGCTTGCGTGCCGTGACGCCCAGGGGGCCGAAGATCTCCAGCATGCGCGCCTCGTGACGCAGCAGGTCTCGCCCGTCGCGCCCGTCGCGCATACTGTCGAGATGCGGGCGAGCCTGCTTGATCACCGCATCGCCGCCCTCGACCCGGTCCTCGGCAAGGAAAACCCCGCCCTTGGAGCCGTGCTTCAGTGCCTGGCGCACCGCGAACCGGTCGCCCAGCAGCACCGCCGCCGGCGCGGCGGTCCTGACCGGCGCCTTACCCGACTCGAAAGGACAGACCGCCCAGGAGGGCGGTGAGTACCAGCCGTTGCGCTCGTCGGTCACCCGCGTGCCGTCGGGCGCGGTCAGCCGCGATTCGTAGCCGCCGTCATTGCCGAGATAGCTGGGTGCGGAGAACACCCCGAAGCGGTAGTGGACCAGGCTGCCGGGCCGGTAGGCGCGGTCGGAGAGGATGGGAGGCCCGGGCAGGCCGAAGGTGGCCTGGTGCAGTTCCTCGGCGATCGCCACGGCGGCCTCGTCGTCGGGCGGGTAGACCGTGATGAACTTGCCCACCGCCCCGCGGCTCTGGTTGCGTGAGATGAGACCGTCCAGCTCGCCCAGCGTGGCGGCGAACTTGAACGCGCAGCGGCGGCGGGCCAGTACCTCCGTCACCGCCGCCAGCACCATCGGTGCCGACAGCGCCGTCGCCGACACGTGCAGCTTCCAGCCCTGGTCGCGTGAGGTCTCATCGACCGGGGCCAGGTACGTCCACGGCCTGCCACGGCGAAGCAGCCACCCGGGGGCGATCCGCTCCCCAGAAGAACCCTGCCGCTCCTCTCCGCCGGGCGCCGCGCATGCTTCCGTCGCGCCGCCCGTCCGGGCCGCGGCGCGCGCCAGGACGGCTCTGGCGACGTCCTCCAGAAGGTTCCCGGTGACGTTGTCCAGAACGTCGCGCTTCTCGCCGGGGCGCTCATCCTCACTCGTTGTCTGCACGGCCACGAACCCCTATCGCCCTCAGTTCAAAGCGGCCGAACCCGGTAGGGGCGTCATGCCTTTGAACCGCAACCTCGTCCTAATCTTGTCAGTGCAAAAATTAAGCTAAGGGGCCGCCTCAAATCTTGTCAACGACAAGTTGAGGTGGCGGCGGCGCTCCAACTGGCGGCGCGCACGGAAAGCGAGGTCAGCGGATGCGGGTGTCGGCCTTGATGGGTGGCGGATCTTCCTGGTGAGCTTGCGGATGCTCGCGTCCGGGGCGGAGGTCGCGGTCACGCCGAACCTGACGGCGGCGCCCCGGCGCGACCCCGCCCAGGCGCGGATTCGCACACCAGGGACGTGTCGCGGGGCGCCGCCTCTTCGAAGACGTCGATCACGTGGACCGTGCCGACCATGTCGACCTGGAGGACCTTCCTAGCGGGCGCGGCTACGTACCCAATAGGACCGCATGTGTCCTTTTGTCAGGATTTACCATTTGTGACGCTATATCGCCAGATATACGCGCATATGAGAGGGAGGTGCTATTTCCGACCGTGGATTGATCAACGGAGGATCCGATGGTTCGAAAGATGATCATCCTGGTGGCGGTCACCGTGGCCGCGATGGGCGGTACGGCCGGTGCCGTCGTCTCCCCCTCCCCCCAGGCCCTCACCCAGCAGGACAGGGACTTCCTCGTCCAGGCGCACCAGTCCAACCTGACCGAGATCGAGTCGAGCAAGACCGCCCGGGAGAAGACCGCCGGCCAGCAGGACCGGGAGGTCACCAGGACCGTCCGCAAGCTGGCGAAGACTTTCATCAAGGACCACAAGAAACTCGACAAGGCCGTCCGCCGGGTGGCCGATCGGCTCGGCGTCAAGCTTCCCGACACGCCCAACACGGAGCAGCGCAAGCAGCTCGACCAGCTGTCTGCCCTGAGCGGCGCGGAGTTCGACAGGGCCTGGATCAGCGCGGAGCTCAACGGCCACCACGAGACCCTCGCCGCCGTGGAGCAGGAAATCGAGAACGGTTCCTCACCCGAGGTGAAGAAGCTCGCCACCGAGGCCAAGCCCATCGTGCAGGAGCACATAGACCTGCTGCTCAAGGCCGAGAGGGCCTCCACTCCCAGCCCCTCGGAAAGTGCCGGCCCTTCGGAAAGCCCGAGCCTCTCGGAAAGCCCCAGCCCCTCGGAGAGCTGAGGCGAGCACCGCGGCACTCTGGGGCGGCTCCCCGCTCGAAGACTCCCACGACACCGAGCCTTGCCCAGGTGGCCACGGAACGACGGTCACGAAGGCAGCGGCAGGTACTCGAACCAGTCGAAGGCGGCCGTGTTGCTGCTCGGGTGGCCGTTGGAGGTGGCGTACAGACCGATCATGGCACCGGTGAAGCCTCCGGCCATGGTGGAGCTGAGGATCCGGCCGTCCACCGGATCTCCGAGATCGATCCACTCGCCGGGCCGTACCGCGTAGCGGGCCTGGTAGTCCTGGCCGTGCGCCTCCACGCCGAGCCAGAGCGGTCCGGCCGGCCCGGCCGGGATGTCGGCGCGGGCCAGGCGGGTGTCCACCCCCTCGGCCCTGCGGGTGAGTTCCAGACCGCGCGCGGTGAGGGTGAGCGCGATGTGGAAGTCGTCGTTCTGGAGCAGGACGAGCCCGGCGCGCTCCTCCCCCTCCGGGCGGAACTCCATCACCGTGTGGGCCGCGAAGGCGATGTGCCGCTGCCGCCGGGCGACCAGGCTGGGCGCGGCCCGCTCGCACACGGTCTGCGGGAGCGCGCGGAGGGTGAGCCGGCTGTCGGCCAGACTCCAGTACGGCTCCCTGGGCGTGCGCAGGTGGTTCCAGTCCGGCGCCAGGCGTCCGGCGTCGAAGTGGTCACAGGCGGGGACGGCGGGCCAGCGGCGAACCGGCGTCGAGGGGGCCGGCATCCGCGGCTCGACCTGGTCGAACACCGGCCAGTCGTCCTCCCAGCGCACCCTGGTCAGGAAGGTCTCGCGGCCCAGGTTGTAGCCGCGGAAGGCGCGGGCGGCGGCCGTCGTGGGCGGGTCGTCGGGAAGACCGCCGTAGGGGCGGGTGGCGAGCAGCACCGACCACCACTCGCCCTGCGCGTTCTGGACCAGGTCGGGGTGGCCGACGCTGGTGATGGGGTGGCGCAACCCGAGGTGGCGGTGGGTGAGGACGGGGTTGCGCGGGTTGCCCTGGTAGGGGCCGGTGATCCGCTCGGCCCTGGCGACCATGACCGCGTGGTCCTCGGCGGTTCCCCCCTCGGAGGTCAGCAGGTAGTAGTGGGCACCGATCCGGTAGATGTGCGGGCCCTCGGACCAGATGCCGCCGCGCTGCACCGGCTCCCAGATCACGTACTCCGCACCGACCGGCTTGAGCGTGGCGAGGTCGAGTTCGCGCAGCCAGATCTCGGTGTCACCGTCGTAGCGCCTGGCCGCCCTCTCCCGGCTGCCGGTCATCCAGGCGCGGCCGTCGTCGTCGAAGAAGAGCGAGGGATCGAAACCTCGGGTGTCGGGAAACCAGACCGGGTCGCTCCACGGCCCGGCCGGGTCGGTGGCGGTGACCAGGAAGTTGCCCGGCTCGTCCATCAGCGTCGTGATCATGTAGAAGACGCCGTCGTGGTACCGGAGAGTGGGGGCGTAGATGCCGCCGGACGGCCGTACGCCGTCCAGATCGAGCTGGGAGGGCCGGTCCAGCACGTGACCGAGCTGCCGCCAGTGCACGAGGTCTCGGCTGTGGAAGATCGGGACCCCGGGAAACCACTCGAAGGACGAGGTGACGAGGTAGTAGTCCGCGCCCACCCGGCATACCGAGGGATCGGGGTGGAAACCGGGGATGACGGGGTTGTCGTACACGGGTCCTCCGTTGGCATGTGCGGATCCTTCGTCCGCGCGACTTCCTGGCCGGGGTAGGCGGCCTCTTCCGGGAGGCCCGCGTACCCGGAGGGCGCCGGGCCCGCACGCTCCAACGGCGGGCGGGCCCGGCGGCCCGGGGCGGGCCTACTTGACGAGCTGGAGCACCCCCCACCTCGACGTGTCGACGTAGCCGCGCCCGGTCGGGTCGTTCCAGGTCGCGGCGGCCGCGCGGGTGGCGCCGACGGCGTCGTTGACCTGGATGTCGAAGCCGAGCAGGGCGTCCTTGGCCAGGGTGACCGTGGGCAGCCTGATCGCCGCCTCGATCACGTAGCCGCCGGGGACGCGGGTGGCCGCGCCGGTCAGGTTCTCCTTGACCGCGAAGGCGTCGAAGGTGCCGCCGACGGTCTGCCTGCCGGTGAAGCTGATCCGGTACTGGCCGTCGTCATCGTCGTAGCCCTTGGTCTTGTTGTTCTGCGGGTCCACGAAGATCTCGACGGAGTCCTGCTCCCAGGCGTTGGGCGACTCCTCGCTGAGCTCGGGGTCGGTGACGCGGGCCAGCACGTAGAGGGTGCCGGAGTTCCACATCGCCCGTACCTTGGCGGTCGCCCCCGAGGTGCCCTGGATCCGGGTGCCGGTGGTTATCTCCGGCGCCTGGTTCCACGCGGCGTCCACGATGCCGTCCACCACCGGGGTCCTCTTCGGCGCGCGGGTCGTCCTGATCGCCGGGATGGGGGTCAGCTCACCCGCCCAAGAGATCTGCTGACCGCCCGCGTCGGCCACGACGACCTTGACGCCGGTGGCCGTCCCCGAGGGGAGCAGCGCCTCCACCCGGTAGCCGGTGGCGGTCTTCTTGGTGTGCGCCCTGAAACCGTGGGCGTGCGTGCCACCTCGCTGGATCCGGTACGGCGTGCCGCCCACGGTGAGGGTGACCGTGTCGTTCTTGTTGTCGGTCGGATCGTTGACCTCGGCCAGTACGTACAGGCCGGCGGGTGTGGTGCGCGCCTGCCAGCCGGCGGACAGGTTGCCGATCCTGGCGATGGGGGCGTCGGGCAGCAGGTTCCACTCGTCGTCCCGCTTGCCGTCCACCGTGACCGTGCCCGCGGGCGCGTTCAGGCTCCGGGTCAGCGGGGGCAGCCTGCCGGGGTCGGCGATGCCCCAGTACGCGGGCTTGGCCTGGAGCTCGTCGTCGAACGGCAGTGGCGGGTTGGTCCGGGTGATCGGGAAGGACGACAGCCAGGTCGCGTCGTCGGCGACGCCCCAGATCGTCACCGACGACAGGTGGTCCGCCTGCCGCCGGAAGACGTCGAAGATCTCCCGGTACCGGTGGCCCTGCAGGGCCAGGATCTCGGCGGGCACCGTGTCGTAGGAGGTCACGAAGTCGGTGTAGACGCTCACGTCCAGCTCGGTGACCTGCTGTTCGACGCCGAGTCCGGCGAACTTCTCGATCGTGTCCTCGATGAACGAGGTGGGCGGCTGCTCGACGTTGACGTGCAGCTGGTGACCGACCGCGTCGATCGGGACGCCCTCGGCGCGCAGCTTCTTGACCAGGTCGTAGAGCGCCTGCCGCTTGCGCGGGAACTCGGTGTTGTAGTCGTTGATGACGAGCGTCGCGTCCGGGTCCACCTCGCGGGCCACCCGGAAGGCGGTCCTGATGTAGTCGAGGCCGGCGATCTCGAACCATGGGGAGCGGCGCAGCCCGTCCGGCCGGTTCTCGTCGATGACCTCGTTGACCACGTCCCAGGTGCCGATCCTGCCCTTGTAGCGGCCCATCACGGCGCGGATGTGGTTCTCCATCCGCTGGAGCAGGATCTCCTTGGTGGCGCCCTCGAACACCCAGCCGGGGGTCTGGCTGTACCACACCAGGGTGTGACCGCGGAACTCCAGGCCGTTGGTGGTCGCCCAGTCGACCAGGTAGTCGCCGTCGGCGAAGGTGAAGTCGCCCTCGGCGGGCTCGGTGGCGTCCCATTTGAGGCTGTTGCCGGGGGTGACGCTCTGGTAGTGCTTGGTGATCAGCTTGGCGTGCTCGCCCAGGGTGGCGCCCCGGTAGAAGGCCGCGCCGACGGTGAACGGCAATCTGTCCTTCAGCGAGGGAATGTCGGTCTGGATGGGCTTGGGTTCGACATGGGCCAGCTGGAAGTCGTCGATGGCGAACGGCTCCGTCCCCGCGGCCGACTCGATGTAGACGCTCAGGAAGTCCACGTCGTGGGCCAGGGTGTAGGTGCCCGCGAGCCTGGTCCACTCGCCGGCGGCCAATGCCCTGGGCGCGGCCACCCGCTCGTAGGCGGGGGTGCCGTCCAGCCTCCGTTCGACGGACAGGCCCAGGCTCTGGGCGCTGTCGGTGCGCACCCACACCGACAGGTCGTACTTCGATCCCTTGGCCATCTTGCCGAGGACGGTCCGTGCGGGACCGTCCCAGGAGGCCTGCCGGTTCGTCACGCCCAGGCCGTAGGCCCCGGTGTGCGCGAAGCCCTCTCCCGGGGTCAGGGTGGCGCCGCCACGCGCGGTCCACTCCTGCGCGGTGCCGGTCTCGAAGTCGCTGGTCAGGCCGGACCGGGTGGGGTCGGTGTCGGCGGTGACCACGATGTCGTCGAGCTGGAAGGCGACGGTCTCACCCGAGCTCTCCGCGTACAGCGACAGGGCCGAGTCGGCCGCGTAGGTGTAGGTGCCGGACAGCCGGACCCACTCGGAGTCGGTGACGGTGGCCGCCGCGACCCGCTCGTAGACCGTCGTGCCACCTGCCGGGGTGCGCTGCATGGTGAGCGCGACCGTCGAGGACGGCTGACCGGCGACGGCCCGCGCCCACGCGGTCACCTGGTAGCCGATGCCCTTCTCGAAGGGCGGGGTCACGGCCGCTCCGTGCCAGGTCGCACTGCGGCCGGTGGTGAGCAGGGACCGGGTTCCGCCGTGTGCGGAGTCCGTGGTCGCGGTGACCGAGACCCCGGAGCCCCGGGGTTCCCAGCCCTGCGTGCCGGACTCGAAGTCGTAGGTGGCGATGGTGGCGGCGGCCGCGTGCGCGGCGGGGACGGTTGACGCGCCTGCCAGGAATGACAGTGCGAGGGACAACAGGGCCAGGACCGCTGTTCGCGGCCGGGGGGTGCGCATCTCTCCTGGGCTCCTCGGTCAGGTAGGAGTGGGGTGCCGGTGGGACAGCGGGATCTGCCGGGCGTCGCCGCGCGGGTCCTCAGGCGCCACCACCGTACGGCTCCGTCAAGCATCGCCGTACGGGGTCGCCGTGCGGTTTCCTCAGACGTCGCCGCCCGGGTTCTCACCCTGCCGGTTCTCACCTCGCGGGTTCTCGGCGAGCAGGTTCTCGGCGAGCAGGTCGAGCAGCGGCTGCCGCCGGACGCAGCGGGTGAGCGCGAAGGAGTCGGCGAGGGCGGTCAGTTCCTCGTCGGAGCAGCCTCGCAGCAGTTCGGCGTACTCGGGGACCAGGGCCTGCGCGATGAGGATGTGCCGGATCAGGTCGTCGGTCTGGTAGCGGGCACCCCACGGGTAGGGGTTCCAGGAGGGGAACTCGGTCTCCATCAGCCGGTGCAGCGGCGCCAGCTCACTCGCCGACTCCTCCATCGTCGAGCCCCACCGGTCCGCGCCCAGCCGTCCCTTCTTGGCGATGAAGTCACCGAACCGGCTCATGTACGGTTCACCCGCGCTGACCAGGCCCTGCAGCCCGACGTCCTTGTAGGTCCACAGCGACCAGCCGGCCTGGTGGGAGTCGAAGATCTCCAACTGGTCGCGGAGGATCTGGTAGCGCTGCCGGTCGATCTCCGCGTCGCCGGTGTAGACGGGGCCGAACTCGCCGACCCACAGGGGGGTGCCCGTCTCACGCTGGAAGACGGTCCGCCGCTCGAAGGATTTCTCCAGCTGGGCCCGGTCCACCCACTCGCCGCGGGTGTGGCCGGGGTAGGGGCCGCCGTGTGCGAAGCCGGCCAGGGCGTAGTCGTGGCAGACGAATACCGTGTTCTCGTACACCTCGCGGAAGATCGAGAAATCGGTGGAGTAGGTGTTGCCGTCCAGGAACAGCACGTGTCCGGGGTCGACGGCGCGGACCGCCTTGACCAGGCGGTCGTAGAAGGGGCCGACCACCTGCCCGCTGGAGTCGCCGGGCTCGTTGATCGGGTTGTAGCCGGCCACCCACGGGTTGTCCCGGTAGCGGTCGGCCACGGCCTCCCACAGGTGAACGACGCGGTCCTGGAAGTGCCGGTGCTGCCAGAAGGCGGCTATATGCGTGGGATTGTCGGAGTGCCAGTGCTGGTTCTGCGCGCCGGGCAGGGCGTGCAGGTCGATGACGCTGTAGATGCCGCGCTCGGCGAGCAGGCCGATCACCCGGTCGAGTTGGCGGAAGCCCTGCTCGATGATCTCGAAGGGGCGGTCGTCGGACTCCAGGTGGCGGTAGTTGATCGGGATCCGGACGCAGTTGACGCCCAGACCGGCGAGGAGCGAGGCGTCGTCCGCGCCGAAGAACGAGGTGAGCAGGCGGTCGAAGAACAGCTCGGCCCGGTCGTCGCCGAGCACCTCCCGGACCGCGGCGCGCATCGTGGCCTCGTTGGCCGGATATCCGGTGATGAAGTTCTCCATGTTCAGCCAGCCCCCGAGGCCTACTCCGCGCAGCCGTACCGGGGTGCCGGCCGAATCGACGAGACGGGATCCGGCGACACTCAGGGTCATGTTTCTCACTCTCCACAACGGTCGTTCGACACAGCGATGAGGTCCCGGCTCAGCCCTTGGTGGCGCCCGCGGTGAGGCCGCTGATCAGCTGGCGCTCGGCGACCGCGTAGAAGGCCAGGGCCGGGACCATGGAGACGATGACGTAGGCCAGGATCTTGGCCGTGTCCGCCGCGTACTCCCCCTGGAACTGCTGGACGCCCAGTGGCAGCGTCCACAGGTTCGGGTCGTTGAAGACCACCAGCGGGAGGAAGAAGTTGTTCCAGCTCGCCACGATCGCCAGGACCGAGACGGTGGCCAGGGCGGGCCTGGCCATCGGCAGCAGCACCCGCCAGAAGAACCCGAAGGGGGTGCAGCCGTCGAGGGTGGCGGCCTCCTCGACCTCGTTGGGGATGGACCGGAAGAAGGTGCGCAGGATGATGATCGTCAGCGGCAGCCCGAACGCGGCCTGCGGCAGGATCACCCCGAGCGGGTTGTCCAGCAGGCCGAAGGTGCGCAGCAGGATGAACAGCGGCAGGATCGCCACCGCGAACGGGAACATCAGCCCGATGGCGAACAGCGTGAACAGGAACTCGCGGCCGCGGAAGGCGAATCGGGCGAAGGCGAAGGCCGCCATCGCCGACAGGACCACGACCAGCACGGTGGTCGCCACCGCGATGAACAGGCTGTTGAGGAGCTGGCGCCAGAACGCGCCGGTGGTGATCACGTCGGTGTAGTTCTCGGTGACCCATGGGGAGGGCAGGCCGAGCGGGTTCTCCGACAGCTGGGCAGTGGTCTTGAAACCACCGAACAGGCCGTACAGGAAGGGGACGACGATGAAGACCGCCGCCACCCAGACGATCACGTGGATCGGGGCCGTCCGGAGCCGGGTGATCATCGGTGGTCTCCCATCGTGGTGCTGGCCCCCTCCAGGTCCCGGCGCAGCACGAACCGCTGGTAGCCGAGGGCGAAGACGAGGCTGATCAGGAACATGGCGACGCTGATCGCGCTGGAGTAACCGATCTGGGTCCGTTTGAAACCGTATTCGAACATGCTGACGGCCATGGTCTCCGAGGCGTGCGAGGGGCCGCCGCCGGTGAGGATCCAGACCAGGTCGAAGAGCTGGATCGTGCCGATGACGGACAGGAACACGCTGACCCTGATGGTGGGGCCGAGCAGCGGCAGGGTGACGTGCCGGAACACCTTCCAGCCACCGGCGCCGTCGATCCTGGCCGCCTCGTGCAACTCCTTGGGGATGCCCTGCAGACCGGCCAGATAGATGATCATGTGGAATCCGAAGTACTTCCAGGTGATCACCAGGAAGATCGAGAACAGCACGGTGTCCGGCTCCGACAGCCAGCTCCACGGCTCCAGCCCCCATGAGGTCAGCAGCCGGTTGGCCAGACCCGCCTCGGGCGAGAGGATCAGCGAGAACAGCACGCCGGTGATCGCCTCGGAGAGCATGTAGGGCGCGAAGAACAGCAGCCGGTAGAGGGCACGCCCCCGGATCCGCTGGTTCAGCAGCACCGCCAGGCCCAGCGAGAGCGGCAGCTGCACCACCAGGGAGAGCACGACCAGGATGCCGCCGTTTTGCAGGTCGCCGATGAAGATGTCGCTGTTCAGCAGCCGGGTGAAGTTGTCCAGACCGATGAAGTCGCTCGGCGGCCCGATGCCGTTCCACTTGTGCAGGCTGGTGTAGCCGGCGACCAGGATCGGCGCCAGCACCAGCAGGGTGAACAGGACCAGGGCGGGGAGCACGAACAGGATCGCGGTGACCCAGCCCCTTCGCGCGCGCCCGCCGCCGCGCCGCCTCCGCCCCTCGGCGGGCTTTCCCACGGCAGGGGCCGGACGTGCGTCCGGCCCGGTCATCGTCGTCACCGACCTCGTCCCTTCACCGTGCTCACCGTCGGTTTCCTGGCCTCGATCGGCTCTGTCACCTTCATCCGGACGGCTACTCCGACTCCGACTTCGCCGTCTCGGTGATGACCTTGACGACCTCCTCCGGCGTCTTCCTGCCCGCGATCAGTTCGGCCACGGCGTCGTTGACCTCCTGGCCGACGGCCGGCGGGTACGCCTGGTCGAGGTAGAGCTGGAAGCCGGTCGCGGCCGACAGCGCGTCGGAGACCACCTTGATGTTGGGGTCGGTGACGGCCGACTCCTCGCCCTTGAGCACCGGCAGCACGCCTCCCGCGGCGACCGCCTTGGAGTGGTTCTCCTGCTTGAGCGCGAACTTCAGGAAGTCCAGCGCGGCGGGCGGAGCGTTGACGCCCACGGCCAGGCCGCCGCCGCCGCCGAACGCGTCGCCCGCGGAGCCCTTGCCCCCGTCCACGGACGGGAAGGCGAAGAACCCGAGGTCGTCCCCGAGGCCCTTGCCGGAGTCCTTCTGCACGGACGGCGCCCACTGACCCATCAGTTCCATGGCGGCCTTGCCGTTGCTCACGGTCGCGGCCTGTCCGTCGGGGGTGGAGTAGTCGGCGTTGAGGAAGCCCTTCTGGAACGGCTGCAGGTCGACGAGTTCCTTAAGCCGCTGCCCGGCGGCGACGAAGTCGGGGCCGGTGAAGTCGTTGGTGGTGCCGGCCTGGCTGAGCGCGTCCAGACCCGCCACCCGCATGGCCAGGTAGGCCCAGTAGTAGTGGCCCGGCCACTTGGCCTTGCCGGCGAGGGCTATCGGGGTGGTCCCGGTCGCCTTGATCTTCTTCACCGCGTCCAGGAACTCGGTCCAGGTGGCGGGCGGGGTGGAGATGCCGGCCTTGGTGAAGATCGACTTGTTGTACCAGAAGCCGACCATGCCGATGTCGGTGGGCAGCCCGTAGGTCTTCCCGTCGAACTGGTAGGCGGCCAGCGAGGCCGGGGTGAAGCCGCCGAGGATGTCACCGGCCTCCGCCGACAGGTCCTTCACCAGGCCCGCCTCGATGTGCTGCTTCAGGACACCGCCACCCCAGGTGGAGTAGAGGTCGGGCGCCTTCCCCGACTGGGTGAGGGTGGCGAGCTTCGGCTTGTAGGAGTCGTTCTCGATGCCGACGTTCTTGATCGTCACATTCGGGTGTGCCGCCTGGTACTCCTTGATGAGGTCAGCCCAGAAGGACTTGAGCGGTTCGGCCGTCGCCAGGTTCCAGAACTCGAAGGTGACCTTCTCCGAGCCGGCGCTCGCGCCCGGTTTCGACCCGTTGTCGTCTCCGCTCGTGCCGCAGGCTCCAAGAAGCACCATCGATGCCGCCAGCGCCACCACGCCTCGCCGACTCAGCATGGGGTTCCCCTTTCGGGAGTGGGTCTGAAAAATTTCATAGGTTCCCCGAATATTTCGTGACCCGGAGGATAGGTAAACTGTCGGTTACGCGTCAATAGCCGCCGTGGTAGCGAGCTCGAACAGCGACGGAGACGGCCCCCTTACGGGTCTCCGAAAGTTTTCGGTTAGTATTCGCCGCATGCCATCCAAGAGGCGGGTGACGATCGCCCTGATCGCCGAGGAGGCCGGGGTCTCCGCGCCCACGGTCTCGAAAGTCATCAACGGGCGGCCCGAGGTCGCCTCCGAGACCAGGCAGCGGATCGAGCGCCTGCTGCACAAGCACGGCTACATACGCAGGACCGGCCAGGGCGACGAGCCCGTCGGCCTGGTGGATCTGGTCTTCACCGAGATCGAGAGCCCGTGGGCGATGGAACTGGTGCGCGGCGTGGAGACCGCGGCCCGCGAGGTCGACGCCGGCGTGGTCGTCTCGGTACTGCACAGCCACGCGGGCCCGGGCAGGGACTGGGTGGAGCGGATCGCCACCCGGCGCACCGACGGGGCCATCCTGATCGGCTCGCGGATCAGCGCCGCCCAGCATGGCCAGCTGGCCGCCAGGTCCATCCCCTTCGTGGTGGTGGATCCGGAGGGCGAGCCGCCGCCGGGAGTCGCCTCGGTCGGCGCCACCAACTGGAACGGCGGCCTGGCCGCGACCCGTCACCTGCTGGAGCTGGGCCACCGCCGGATCGGGATGATCGGCGGCCCGGCCGGCATGCTGTGCAGCCGGGCCCGCATCGACGGCTACCGCGCCGCACTGGAGACCGCAGGGATCGCGGTGGACCCCTCGCTCATCGGGTACGGCGACTTCCTGGTCGGCTCGGGCCGCGACCTGGGCCACGCGCTGCTGTCGGCGGCGGACCCGCCCACCGCGATCTTCGCCGGCAGTGACATGCAGGCGTTCGGTGTCTTCGAGGCGGCCAGGCAGCGTGGCCTGCGGGTGCCGGAGGACCTGTCGGTGGTGGGCTTCGACGACCTGCCTTTGGCACGTTCCGCCTGGCCGCCGCTGACCACCGTGCGCCAGCCGCTCCAGGAGATGGCCGCGCTGGCCACCCGGATGGTGCTCGGCCTCGACCGCGGCGGGCACGAGCCCCGGCGGGTGGAGCTGGCCACCGACCTCGTGGTCCGCGACAGCACCGCCCGCCCTGACGGCTGTTGACTGCCACCCTCCGAAACATTTACGGTGATCGCCACGAAAAGTCTCGGTAATCTTGTGAAACTTTCGGAAAGCGGGTTCCCGCATGTCACGACGTCACAGGGCACTACTGACACCGATCCTCCTGCTCCCCCTTCTCGGACTTAGCCCCGCCATCAAGGAAAGCGCTTCCCCGATCCGGGTGGATCAGCACGGCGTTCTCCAGCGGATCGACGGCTTCGGCTTCTCCCAGGCCTTCCGGCGCAACGAACTGGTTCGCGCGCTGCCCGCCGCCAAGCAGCGGGAGATCCTCGACCTCTGGCTGAGCCCGGAGAAGGGCGCCGGGCTCAGCATCCTGCGCCTGGGAATCGGCTCCTCCCCGGCCGGCAGCCCGTACGACCTGATGACCTCCATCCAGCCCGAGGACCCCGGCGGCCCGGACGCGCCGCCGAAGTACCTCTGGGACGGCGAGGACGGCGGCCAGGTCTGGCTGGCCAAGGAGGCCAAACGCTACGGCGTGAGCCGTTTCTACGCCGACGCCTGGAGCGCCCCGGGCTACATGAAGGACAACGGCTCCGACAGCAACGGCGGCACCCTGCTCCCGGCGTGGCGGCAGGCATACGCCGACTACCTGGTCCAGTACGCGAGGTTCTACGCCCGTGAGGGCATCAAGATCACCGACCTCGGGTTCACCAACGAGCCCGACCTCACCGTCTCGTACGCCTCGATGCGCTTCACCCCGGGCCAGGCCGCCGAGTTCGTCAAGGTCCTCGGCCCCACGGCGGCCCGCGCCGGCCTCAAGGTGATCTGCTGCGACGCCGCCGGCTGGTCCGAGCAGCGCGAGTACACCCGCGCCATCGAGGCCGACCCCGCCGCGCGGCGGTGGGTCGCCACGCACGCCGGCCATCCCTACGTCAGCCCGGTGGACGGCCCGCTGCCCACCGGCCGGCCGGTCTGGATGTCGGAGTGGTCGCCCAACGGAAGCACCTGGAACGAGGCCTGGGACGACGGCAGCGGCTACGACGGCCTCGCGGTCGCCCAGCAGATCCACGACTCGCTCACCCTGGGCAAGGCGAACGGCTACGTCTTCTGGTTCGGCGCCTCGCGCGGTGCCACCCGGGGCCTGATCCAGATCGACGAGGCCGCCTCGACCTACCACGTCTCCAAGCGCCTGTGGGCACTGGCCGCCTACAGCCGCTTCATCCGGCCGGGCGCGGTCCGGCTCGCCGTCACGGCCGCCGACCCGGCGCTGAAGGTCACCGCCTTCCGCAACGCCGGGGGCTCGGAGGTCGTGGAGATCCTCAACACCGCCACCGTCCCCGTCTCCACCAGGATCACGACCCGGGCGGGCCGGGCCACCTCCTACCTGACCGACGGCGACCACTCACTCGCGGCCACGCCGCTCGCGGGTCTGCGGCCGGACCGGACCCTCACCCTTCCCCCGCGTTCCCTGACCACGGTCGTCGTACGTTGACGCGCCCGGTACCGGAGACGGCCGTCACGCGGAAGGGACGCGGATGATCCGGGTGGCGGTCGTGGGCACCGGCGGCATCGCGGGGATCTGCCATCTGCCCGCGCTGCGCACCCAGTCGCACCGGGCGCGGGTGGTGGCCGCCGCGGACACCGACGAGGCGCGGGTCAGGGCGTTCTGCGCCGAGCACGCGATCCCGCGGGCGTACCCCTCCCTGGAGGCGATGCTCGACGCCGAGCGGCCCGACCTCGTCCACCTGTGCACCCCGCCGCACCTGCACGCCGCCCAGGCGAGGGCCTGCCTGAAGGCCGGCGCCTGGGTGTGGATCGAGAAACCCGCCTGCCGGTCGCTGGCCGAGTACGACCTGATCACCTCGGCCGAGGGGCCCGGCTACGCCTCGGTGGTCTCCCAGCACCGGTTCGGCTCCGGCGCGCGCCACCTGCGTGCCCTCGCCCCCGAGCTGGGCCGACCGCTCGTCGCGCTCTGCGTGACCGCCTGGTACCGCGACCACGCCTACTTCGAGGCGCCCTGGCGCGGCCGCTGGGAGACCGAGGGCGGCGGCCCCACCATGGGTCACGGCATCCACCAGATGGACCTCATGCTGTCGATCCTGGGCGACTGGTCGGAGATCCGCGCGATGACCGGCACGCTGGACCGCCGGATCGAAACCGAGGACGTCTCGATGGCCGCCGTCCGCTTCGCCTCCGGAGCCATGGCCTCGGTGGTCAACAGCGTGCTGTCCCGGCGCCAGGAGAGCTACCTGCGCTTCGACTACGCCGAGGCGACGGTGGAGCTGCGCCACCTGTACGGCTACCGCAACGCCGACTGGAGGTCCACCTCGGCGCGCTGGAACCCGCCGACCGACCTGCCGAGCTCGCACGAGGCGCAGCTGGCGGAGCTGCTGGACGCCTACGAGCGCGGCGAGCGCCCGCCCATGAGCGGTCCCGAGGGGCGCCGGTCGCTCGAACTGATCACCGGCCTGTACGCCTCGGCGTTCACCGGCCGGCCCGTGCTCCGCACCGATCTCACCCCCGATCACCCCTTCTACCACCGCCTGGACGGAAGCGCATGGAGCTGACCTTCACCGAGCGCGGCGTCGAGATCCTGCGCTACGTCCACCGGCCGGAAACGCCGGTGTTCGAATCGCCCAAGCCCTACTTCCACCCGATCAGGACCCTGGCGGGCGACGTGGTCAGCGCCTACCGCCCGCACGACCACCGCTGGCACCGGGGCCTGCAGCTGACCGTCTCGGACCTGTCGGGGGAGAACTTCTGGGGCGGCGGCAGCTACGTTCGCGCGGCCGCCGGATACGTGGACCTGCCGAACAACGGGACCATGCGGCACGAGGAGTTCCTCGCCCCCGGCGTGGAGCGGCTGACCTGGCACACCCAGGGCGGCGAGCACTGGGTGGACGAGGTGAGGACCTTCGAGGTCGGCGACGTCGGCGACGACTCGTGGGCGCTGGAGCTGTCCACCGCGATCACCAACGTACGCGGAAGGGACCTGGTCTTCGGCAGTCCCACCACCTCCGGCCGCCCGATGGCCGGGTACTGCGGCCTGTTCTGGCGCGGGCCCCGCTCCTTCGAGCACGGCCGGGTGATCGCCGAGGGCGGCGAGGGACCGGAGATGATGGGCCGGGAGTCGGCGTGGCTGGCCTACAGCGGCACCCACGACGAGGTCGACCGCTCCTCCACCCTGCTGTTCCAGAGCGCCCGGCCCACCGTCTGGTTCGTCCGCACCACGCCGTTCGCGGCGGTCAACCCGTCCATCGCGTTCCATCGCGAACTGATCCTGCCGCCCGGCGCGACGCTGCGGCTGCGCTACCGGATGGTCGTGGCCACCGGCGCGTGGGACCGCCCCCGGCTGGAGGCGTACGTCCAAAGGCACCCGTGTCCGGCACCGGCGTGAGAGACCCAGGGAGCACCCGTGTTCGGCACCGGCGTGAGCGATCTGACCGTCTACGACTGGCCCGCCGCCGACGGCCTGCGCGGCGGCTCGCCGCACCTGCACACCCTGTGTGCCGAGGCGTACGCCGTGGTGGCCGGTTCCGGCAGCGTGCAGACCCTGACCTGGGACGGTTACCAGGAGACGGCGCTGGCCCCCGGCTCCGTCGTCTGGTTCACCCCGGGCACCGTCCATCGCCTGGTCAACGGCGGTGACCTGCGCATCGTGGTCCTCATGCAGAACAGCGGCCTGCCCGAGGCCGGCGACGCCGTCCTGACCTTCCCCCCAGACGTCCTCGCCGATCCGGCCGGCTACGCCGGGGCCGCGCGCTCGGCCCCGCGCGAGCGCCGCGACCTGGCCGTCGAGGGGTTCCTGCGGCTCCGTGCCGCGGGCCGCCCCGGTTTCGCCGCCTTCCTTGCGGCCGCCGCCGGCCTCGTCGGCCCCCACCTGGACGCCTTCGAGTCCCGCTGGCGCCAGGGCCCGCTGCGCGCGGCGCAGACGACGGGCGCCCGGCTGGCCGCGCTCCGCGCCGGCGACCTGGCCCACCTGCGCGAGGCGGCGGTCACCCGGATGCCCTCCGTACCCCGCGACGGCATGTGCGGCCACCTGCTGACCTATCCGGCGGACCTTCCCGATCGGGACGGGGCCTGAGGCCGGCGGCGGGCGCGGCGGCCCGCCGGGAGCGGGAACTGTCGGTGCGATCTTCTAGGCTGGCCCCATGGCACGAGCTAACGACGACGTCGCGGCCGCTCTGGAGGAGTACGCCGAGCTGTTCGCGATGACCGGCGGCGACGCGTTCCGGGTCCGCAGTTACCAGAAGGCCGCCAAGGCGATCGCGGGCTCTCCCGAGGACATCACGGCCGTGCCCGTGCGAAGCGTGCCGGGGGTGGGCGAGGCGATCGCCAAGAAGGTCGAGGAATACCTGGAGCGGGGCAGCTTCCGGCAGCTCGACGACCTGCGAGGAAAGGTTCCCCAGGGAGTGCGGCGGCTGACCCGGGTGGCCTCGCTCGGGCCGAAGAAGGCGGTCTTCCTCTACCAGGAGCTGGGCATCGACTCCCCCGAGGCCCTGGCGAAGGCCATCGGAGAGGGGCGTCTCGAGGGCGTCAGGGGCTTCGGCGCCAAGACCGTGGAAAACTTGCTCAAGGGGGTCGAGAACCTGGCGGAGAACAGCGCCAGGATGCACATCGGAGCCGCCATGGACCTGGCGGAGCGGGTCATCGCCTCGCTGCCGGGTGCCGAGCGGATCGCCTACGCCGGGTCGCTGCGCCGGATGAAGGACACCATCGGCGACGTCGACGTCCTCGCGGTCGGCCCCGAGTCGCTGATGGACGACTTCAAGGCCCAGCCCTACGTCGCGGAGGTCATCGCCTCGGGCGACAAGAAGACCTCGATCCGCACCGCCCAGGGTGTCCAGGTCGACCTGCGCCTGGTCCCCGCCGAGTCGTGGGGCGCCGCGCTGATGTACTTCACCGGTTCCAAGGAGCACACGGTGCACCTGCGGGAGATCACGGTGAAGAAGGGCTGGAAGCTGTCGGAGTACGGCCTTTTCGAGGGGGAGCGGGTGATCGCGGCCGCGACCGAGAAGGAGGTCTTCGAGGCGTTCGGCATGGAGTGGATCCCGCCGACCCTGCGCGAGGACACCGGTGAGATCGCCGCCGCGCTCGCCGGTGAGCTGCCCAAGCTGGTCACCCTGGAGGATCTGCGGGGCGACCTGCACACCCACACCGACCTGACCGACGGGATCGCCTCGCTGGAGGACATGGTCGCCGCCGCCCACGCTCGCGGCTACTCCTACTACGCGGTGACCGACCACGCGCCCGACCTGGCGATGCAGCGGATGACGCTGGAGGCGGCCCTGCAGCAGCGCGAGCGGCTGCACCGGCTGCAGGAGAGATATCCGAAGATGCGGCTGCTGCACGGCAGCGAGCTGAACATCGCCCCCGACGGCTCGGTCGACTGGCCGGCCGAGGTGCTGGCGGGCTTCGACGTGTGCGTGGCCAGCGTCCACTCGCACTTCACCCAGTCACGCGAGGAGATGACCCGGCGCCTCGTCACCGCGTGCGAGAACCCCCACGTGCACATCATCGGCCACCCGACCACCCGCAGGATCGGCGCCCGGGGGCCGGTGGACGCCGACTGGGACGAGGTGTTTCGCGCCGCGGCCCGCACCGGCACCGCGATGGAGATCGACTCCTTCCCCGACCGCTCCGACCTCCCCTCGGACCTGGTGCGGCTGGCGCAACACCACGGCGTGAAATTCTCCATCGACAGCGACGCCCACGCGGTTCCCCATCTCGACAACCAGCGGTTCGGCATCGGTGTCGCCCAGCGCGGCTGGCTCACCGGCGACGATGTGATAAACACCTGGCCCCTGGAGCGGTTGCTGGCTTTCCTCGGTCGTTGAGGGGATGATTGAGAGCGGCAAGGACGTGGGCCCCATCGTGTATTGCATAGTTTACTGGTAGGAAATAGGTGTAGAGAGGAGTGGCGCCGGATGCCGTACGAGAACCTCGACGACGAGGCCGTCCATCAGCGCACCCGAGCCGGGCAGCTGCCGCGGGAGGCCCCCGACCGGCTTCGGCTGGCCGCCGTCGACGGCAGGACCCTCGATGACCGGGGCGGCGACAGCGGGGCCTCGAACGACGATCCGTCCGCCACGGGGATCGTCAAGCCGCTGCCGCCGGAGCTGTTCGTCGAGCACGAGACCAATGCCGAGATGCGCTGGGACGCCATGGGCGACATCGGGTTCCATGTGCCCAACGACCGGTTCTTCGTCCGCAACCACACCTCCACCCCGATCATCGACGCGGCCACCTGGCGGCTGCGGCTGCACGGCACGGGCCTGAGCGCCCCCCGGAGTTTCGGCTACCAGGAACTACTCGCGATGCCCTCGGTGACGCGCGACGTGGCGATCGAGTGCGCGGGCAACGGGCGGAGCCTCTTCACCACCCAGCAGCACCAGGAGGTCACCGGCACCCCGTGGCGGCTCGGCGGCATCGGGGTGGCCCGCTGGCGCGGGGTGCCGCTGGCCACGGTATTGGAACGGTCCGGGATCACCACCGACGCCGTCGACGTCATGGCCCGCGGACTCGACCCCGCCTACGTGGCCGACGGGGTCGACTACGGCCGGGTACGCCGCCCGATCCCGGTGGCCAAGGCGCTGCGGGACGTCATCCTCGCCTACGAGATGAACGACGAGCCGCTCCCGCCCGACCACGGCCACCCCGTGCGGCTGATCGTCCCCGGCTGGATCGGACTGGCCTCGGTCAAGTGGGTCGGCGACATCGAGGTGTCCACCTCGCCGCTGTCCTCGCCCTGGAACACCGAGTTCTACCGGATGTTCGGCGACGCCTACCCGCCGCGGGGCGGCGCCCCGCTGACCACGCAGGGCGTCAGGAGCGCCTTCGAGCTGCCCTGGAACGCCACTCTGGTCGCCGGGCGCCCCTACCTGCTGCGCGGACGGTCCTGGTCGGGCAACGGCCGGATCGCCGACGTGGAGGTGAGCCTGGACGACGGCGCCACCTGGCAGCGCGCTCCGCTGCGCGGACCGCACGTGGCATCCACCTGGACCCGCTGGCAGGTCACCTGGAAACCCGCGGAGACCGGCCGGCACTTCCTGCTCGCCCGCGCCACCGACGAGACCGGCGCGGTCCAGCCGTCGCACACCACGCACAACGACTTCGGCTACCTCTTCGACGCCGTCGTCCGCCACCCCGTGACCGTCGTGAGCGGGTGACCGGGGCCCCGCCCAGCCGAACGGCCCGGCCCACGGCTCCGGATGCCCGCACCCGAGTATCACCTTCGGAAAGAATCGCCGGGACACCTCCATCCGGCAGGCGTGACTACCGAGCGAAATGGGAATGTTACCGAACGCGATGATCGGCTGGGCCTCCAGACCTCGCCGGAAAGACATCCGAGGTCCCACGGAGGAAACGAGAGGGAAACGTGCCGACCTGATGATGGCAATACGTGTTCTCCCATCTTCCGCCAGGAGGCTCGACCGATGCGCCAGCTGACCGCGCTCGACGCGCAGTTCCTTCACGCAGAATCGGCGACCACGGCGGCCCACGTCGCAGGGCTTGCCATCCTCGACCCCGCCTGCTCCCGGGCGGGGGCCGTCACCCGCGAGTGCCTGATCGGGCTGCTCCACGAGCGGGTGCACCTGGCCCCGGCGCTGAGGCTCCGCCTGGCCACCGTGCCGTTCGACCTCGACCGGCCGTACTGGACGGAAGACCCCGATCTCGACGTCGCCGGCCACGTCCACGAGGTGACCCTGGCCGCGCCGGGCGACGACGCCCAGCTCGCCGAGGAGGTGGCCCGGATCCACGAGCGGCGCCTCGACCGGGGCCGCCCGCTCTGGGAGATGCATCTCATCCAGGGACTGACCGGCGGCCGGGTCGCCCTGTACGCCAAGGTCCACCACTGCGCCATCGACGGGGTCTCGGGAGCGGAGACACTCGCCGCGCTGCTGGATCTGACGCCCGAGCCCCGCGTCGTCGAGCGGCCCGCGCCCACGCCGCGGACCACCGCCCCCGGCCTGGCGGGCATGCTCGCCGGGGCCGTGGCCAGGTCGGTGATGCAGCCCGCCAGAACGCTCTACTCGCTGGGTCGCATGGCGACCGAACTCGACACGATGCCACTGGCCTCGGCGCTGCCGGGCGCCCGGCAGGTGGCCGCCGCCACCCGGATGATCACCGGGAGGGTACGGGAGTTGCCGGAGCTGCCCGTGCTGACGGCGCCGCGCACACCGTTCAACGGCCCGATCGGCCCCGAGCGGCGCTTCTCCTACGGGTCGATCCCGCTGGCGGACGTCAAACGGGTGGCCAGGAGCTCGGGGGCCAGCGTCAACGACGTGGTCATGACGCTGTGCGCCTCGGCGCTGCGCGCCTGGCTACATGAGCGCGACGCGCTGCCCGACCGGCCGCTGATCGCCGCGGTCCCGGTCGCGGTCCGCACCTCGAGCGCCCAGGACGTGGTCGGCAACCAGATCTCCGTCATGGTCACCCCCATCCCGACCGACCTGGCCTGTCCCCGCGA
Organism: Streptosporangium sp. NPDC002607; assembly: GCF_053592655.1. NCBI lineage: Bacteria > Bacillati > Actinomycetota > Actinomycetes > Streptosporangiales > Streptosporangiaceae > Streptosporangium > Streptosporangium sp. NPDC002607. The sequence continues at coordinate 66,453 of NZ_JBSFWD010000003.1, read as the reverse complement.
GCGCCTGCGCGTCATGGCGCGGACGATGCACACCGCCAAGCGGCGGTTCGCCGGCTCCCCCACCGGCTGGCTGGGCGAGCTGTCGTCGATGCTGCCCGCGGCCGTCACCGCGCTGGCGACCTCCACGGTGTTCCGGCTGGCCTCGATCATGCTGCCGCCGATCAATCTGATCGTCTCGAACGTGCCGGGACCGCAGCTCCCGCTGTACCTGTGCGGGGCCAGGGTGCTCGCCTACCACCCCATGTCCGTGCTGACCGACGTGAGCGGCGGGGTCAACATCACCTGCTTCTCCTACGACGGCTCGCTCGACTTCGGCATCCTGTCCTGCCCGGACCGGGTGGCCGACGTGTGGCGGCTCATGGGCCACCTGCAGGAGGCCATGGACGAGCTGATGGAGCAGCTCGAGCCCGCCGGGCGGCTCAACCCGGTGGACAGCCTCCCGGCCAGGCAGATGGTGCCCGCCTGAAGGCCCCGCACCGAGGCGCGGCGGGCGATCAGCCGATCCAGACGGTCTTGGCGTCGCAGAACTCACGGATGCCGTACGCCGACAGCCCGCGCCCGTACCCGGAGCTCTTGATACCGCCGAACGGCAGTTGCGGGTAGGCGGAGACCATCCCGTTGACGTACACCATGCCGGCCTCGATCTCGGAGACGAGGCGTTCCTGCTCCGCCACGTCGCCGCTCCAGACGGCGGCGGCGAGCCCGAAGGGGGTCGCGTTGGCCAGGGCGATCGCCTCGTCGATGTCCGCGACCCGGTACAGCGCGGCCACCGGGCCGCGGACCTCCTCGTGGAACACCCGCATCTCGGAGGTGATGCCGGTGATCACGGTCGGTTCGTAGAACCAGCCGGGCCGATCCGGGCTCACTCCCCCGCAGAGCACCCGGGCGCCGAGCCCCGCGGCGTTGGCGACCTGTGACTCGACGTGGTCGCGGCCCTGCCGGGTGGCGAGCGGTCCCACGTCCGTCGCCTCGTCCGCGGGGTCGCCGAGCCGCAGCGACTCCATCAGCGCCACGAACAGCCCGGCGAAGTCGTCGTAGACCTCCTCGTGCACGATGAACCGCTTGGCCGCGACGGAGGACTGGCCGTTGTTGCGCACCCGCGAGGTGACCCCGACGGCGGCGGCCTCGTCCAGGTCGGCGGAGGGCATGACGACGTAGGGGTCGGAGCCGCCCAGCTCCAGGACCGTCTTCTTGATCTCCCAGCCCGCGATCGCGGCGACCGGGCGCCCCTCCTGATCGGCCCCGGTGAGGGTGACGGCCGCCACGCGCCGATCGCGCAGCAACGGCTCGACCTGCTCGGGCTCGATCAGCAGGACCTGCGCGCATCCCTCGGGAAAACCGGCCCTGGCGAACAGCCCGCCCAGCTGCAGCGCCGTCTGCGGCACGTTCGGCGCGTGCTTGAACAGGCAGACGTTGCCCGCCATCAGGGCGGGCGCGGCAGACCTGACCACCTGCCAGAGGGGGAAGTCCCATGAGGTGATCCCGAGGACGGGGCCCAGCGGCTGGTAGCGCACGTACGCCTGCCGCGCGCCCACGGCGGGCCCGTCCGCCGACTCGTCCGCGAGGAACTCCTCGGCGTGGTCGGCGAAGAAGCGCATCTCCCGCACGCACATGTCCACCTCGCAGTGGGCGGCGGCCAGCGTCTTGCCCATCTCGGTGGTCACCAGCCGTGCCAGCCGGTCCTGCTCGGCCCGGAGCAGGCCGGCGGCGGCGTGCATCCAGGCCGCCCGCTGCTTGAAGTCGACCGTCCGGTAGTCGTGGAACGCGGAGGCGGCGAGTGCCACCCGCCGTTCCACCTCCTCCTCGCGGATCGGGTCGAACGTCCTGACGGTCTCGCCCGTGGCCGGGTTGATCGTCGCGATCGCCATCGGTGCCTCCCGGAGAATCGCCGTCGCTGCCTCCCGGAGAAACATCGCCGCCGGACGGCGAAGCGTTCGGGCGACCTTCCCCTCTTCCTTTATGCCCCTTTATGTCCAATATTCGTCCTCACGGTCGGCGGGAGCAGCCGGAAGGGCTCATCGGGCTCCGACAGCCTCCAGGAGCATGGGCAGCGCCCGGCGCAGCTCCCGGTTCCAGTAGGTCATGTTGTGGCGCCCCGAGTAGAAGTGGGGCTGGAAGGGAATGTCCAGCGACTGCAGGCGACCGGCGAAGGCCAGTGTCGCCCTGTGGGCGAGTTCCTCGGTGATGTCCCCGAACAGCTCACCGTCCCCCTTGCCGCCGTCGCCCGAGGCCAGGTAAAGGCGGACTCCGCGCAACCTGCCCGCCAGATGGTACGGGTCGTGCCGCTCCCACACCTCGCGATTCTCCCGCGGATCACCCCAGATCCGCTTCCAGTCGGTGCCGAAACAGCCCGCCGTGGTGCCGAGCATGACCGCCAGGTCGACCCCGGGCATGAGGATGTGCACCGCGCCACTGAAGGAGGCCGCGGCCTTGAAACCACCGGCCGCCGCATACAGCATCGCGCCCTGGCCGCCCATGGAGTATCCGGCGATGGCCCGCTCCTTGCCCGCGCCGTACCTGCTCTCCAGCAGCGGAAGCAGCTCCTTGAGGTGGTAGGTCGCCCACCGGGGCGGCCCGCCCTCGCCGCCGTTGTACCAGTCGGAGTAACTGCCGCACTTGCCGCCGTCAGGCATGACCACGATGACCTGATCGTTCTCCGTGAACCTCTCGACGCCGGACCTCGACCATCCCTCGTAGTCGTCGAGCCCCCCGTGGAGCAGCCAGAGCGTCGGCCAGGTCCTGCCCGCCTCCCTGGACCAGCCCTTGGGCAGCAGCAGCCGCACCCGGGTGACGTCGTCGAGGGCCGCCGAGCGCAGGGTCAGGTCCATCCGGCGGCCACCGGACCGTTTCTCCCCGACCACCTCGACACCGTCGGGAACCCCTCCCGGCCTCCTGGACGCGTCCGGCGTGCGGGGCCGCTCCGAGGTGGAAGGGCCCGGCGGGTCCGCGACGGTCCCGCGCTGGTTGGAGATCAGGGCGATCGCGGCGGCCACCGCCAGGACGAAAAGACCGCCCGCGATCACAGCACCGATGAGGAGTCCGCGTAACCGTGAACCGGGTGCCATGGGAGCCTCCGACAGTCTTATTGACGCCGCACATAATAGTGCTCCGACGGCTGTCACCGATGCCCCGCGCCCGCGCGATTACTCGAGAAATAGAGTTAGCCCATGAGCTTTTCTGAGCTGAACCTGTTTCCTCTCTGTCTCGGCGGCAACGTATTCGGCTGGACCGCGGACCGGAACGACTCCTTCGCAGTCCTGGACGCCTATGCCGAGGCGGGCGGCAATTTCCTCGACACCGCGGACGTCTACTCCGCATGGGCGCCCGGACACGTCGGCGGGGAGTCCGAGACCGTCATCGGCGAGTGGATGACCTCCCGCCGCAACCGTGACCGGATCGTGGTGGCGACCAAGGTGGGTTCACTGAACGGCCGCACCGGGCTGTCGGCGGCCAACATCCGAGCGGCGGCCGAGGACTCGCTCCGGCGGCTGCGTACCGACTACATCGACCTGTACTGGGCCCACATCGACGACGCGGCCACCCCCCTGGAGGAGACCCTCGGCGCGTTCGACGACCTGATCACCGAGGGCAAGGTACGCAACATCGGCGCCTCGAACTACAGCGCCGAGCGACTCGCGGAGGCGCTGGAGATCTCCGAGCGGAACGGCCTGGCACGGTACGGGGTGCTGCAGCAGCACTACAACCTCCTCGAGCGCGACTACGAGGGGGCGCTGCGAGACGTGGTGGCCGAGGCCGGGCTGACCAGCACACCGTACTTCGGCCTGGCCCGCGGCTTCCTGACCGGCAAGTACCGGCCGGGGATCACGGTGGACAGCCCCCGCGCGGGCCAGGCGGCGCAGTATCTTCACTCCGAGCGCGGGCCGAGGGTGCTCGACGCCCTGGACAAGATCGCCGCCTCCCACGGAGCCGCCCCGGCCACCGTCGCCCTCGCCTGGCTGGCCGCCCAGCCCACGGTGGCCACGCCGATCGCCAGCGCCCGCAACGTCGAGCAGCTTCGGCCGCTGCTCGCGGTCGCCGACCTGACGCTGTCCGAGGGCGAACTGGCCCTGCTGGACGAGGCGTCCCGCTAGAAGGACCCGGCGGGGCCCGGCCGTGGTGGGCCGGACCCCACCGGGTTCGGAAGCCGTGCCGGGCCGGCGCCTAGTCGGCGCTGGGCTCCAGCTCAGGGCCGGTGCCGGGCTGCCGCTGGACCTCGGTGCCCGGCTGGTGCGAGGTGGCCTGCTCGGCACCGATGCCGGTGAGCGAGCGGACCTCGATCTCCGCGTACTTGCCGGCGCTGTACTCCTTGCTGAGCCGCGCGCCGACGAACCCGGCCAGGAAGCCGATCGGGATCGAGACGATGCCGGGGTTGCTCAGCGGGAACCAGGCGAAGTTCGCGTCGGGGAACAGCGCGGTGGCACTGCCGGAGACCACCGGCGAGAAGATCACCAGGACCAGCGCGGAGACCAGGCCGCCGTAGATGGCCGAGACCGCGCCCGCGGTGTTGAACCGCTTCCAGAACAGGCTGTAGAGGATCGCGGGCAGGTTCCCCGAGGCCGCCACGGCGAAGGCGAGCGCGACCAGGAAGGCCACGTTCTGCCCCTGGGCGAGGATGCCGAGCCCGATGGCGACCGCGCCGATGACGAAGGCCGAGATCCGGGCGACCAGGACCTCCTCCTTGTCGGTGACGTTGCCGCGCTTGAACACGTGCGCGTACAGGTCGTGGGCGAAGGAGGAACTCGACGCCAGTGTCAGCCCGGCGACGACCGCCAGGATCGTGGCGAAGGCGACCGCCGCGATGACGGCCAGCAGGATCGTGCCTCCGACGTCGCCGAAAATGGTCTTGCCGACCGCTTCGGCGAGCATCGGCGCCGCCGTGTTGCCCGCCTTGTCCTGTGCCACGATCGCCTTGCCACCGACCAGCGCCGCCGCGCCGAAACCGAGCACCAAGGTCAGCAGATAGAAGACACCGATGATGCCGATGCCCCACAGGACGGACTTGCGGGCCTCCCGCGCGGTGGGGACCGTGTAGAAGCGGATCAGGATGTGCGGCAGGCCCGCGGTGCCGAGCACCAGCGCCAGGCCCAGGCTGATCAGGTCGATCTTGCCCGCGATGCCCTGCGCCTCGGTGCCGTACTTCAGACCCGGCTCGAGGAACGCCTGGCCCTTGTCGCTCTGCGCGGCGGCGTCGCCGAGCAGGCCGGACAGGTTGAAACCGTAGTGGCCGAGCACCAGCAGGGTGACCAGGGTGGCGCCGCCCATGAGCAGCACCGCCTTGACGATCTGCACCCAGGTGGTGCCCTTCATACCTCCGACGACCACATAGACGATCATCAGGACACCCACGCCGACGATCGTGAGCGCCTTACCCGTCGGCGAGGTGACGCCGAGCAGCAGGCCGACCAGCGCGCCCGCGCCGACCATCTGGGCCAGCAGGTAGAAGATCGACACCGTGATGGTGGAGACACCCGCCGCGGTACGGACCGGACGGGGGCTCATCCGGAAGGCCAGCACGTCGGCCATGGTGAACTTGCCGGAGTTGCGCATCAGCTCGGCGACCAGCAGCAGCGCCACCAGCCAGGCGACCAGGAAACCGATCGAGTACAGGAAGCCGTCGTAGCCAGACAGGGCGATGATCCCGGCGATGCCCAGGAAGCTCGCGGCCGACATGTAGTCGCCACCGATGGCGAGGCCGTTCTGCACGCCGCTGAAGGACCGGCCACCGGCGTAGAAGTCGGTGGCGTCCTTGGTGTTGCGGCTGGCCCAGAAGGTGATCCCCAGCGTTCCCGCGACGAAGAGCAGGAACAGGATCGTGGACAGGGTCTGGTGGCTCATTCGGTCTTCCCCTCGGCCTGGTGACGGATCTCGTCAGCCAGCGGGTCGAGCTTCTTCTCGGCGAAACGGGAGTAGGCCCAGGCGATCCCGAACGTCGACACGAACTGGAGCAGACCGAAGATCAGCGCCACGTTGATGTTGCCCAGGACCTTCGTGCCCATGAAGTCCCGCGCCCAGCCGGAAAGGACGACGTAGAGCAGGTACCACCCGAGGAACGCCGCGGTCATCGGGAACGCCCAGGCCCGAAAACGCCTCTTCAACTCCTGGAACTGTTCACCGGCCTGAATCTCTTCGTAGACCGATGAGTCATGTTGCCTGGCGGTCACAAGACCTCCCACAGATGTGATCTGGATCACGGACAACGTAGGAGGGGACGCTACCCTTCGTGGAGACCCGCTCGCGGACTCTTCGCCGAGGCGCCGCCGCGTCGCGTTCAGCTGGACGTGGCTTGCGGTGAAAGGTCTGTCTCGCGCGACGAACGGTTGCCGCCGAGGAGACCCGGCCGGACGGCTCGCCGGACCCGTCAGGAGGAGCGGGGCCGCCAGTCACCCCGGTCCAGGTTGAGGATCTCCGGGGTGTGCAGGCGCACCATCGTGCGGGCCACGTTCGGCGGGATGCGCCCCGGCGTCAGCAGCGAGACCAGCACCATGACGAGAAAGGCGATCGGCACCGTCCACGCGGCGGGCTGGGCCAGCATGGCACCCACCAGACCGGGATAAGGCCCCCCTCCGATCGTCATCAGAACCGCGCCGCAGGCCAGGCCACCGCCGGCGAGCAGCCCCGCCATCGCCCCGGCGGGAGTCAGCCGGCGCCACCAGATGCCCAGCACCAGCAACGGGCAGAAGGAGGAGGCCGCCACCGCGAACGCCAGGCCGACGACGTCGGCGACCGGCAGCGAGCGGGCCAGAGCCGCCAGGCCCAGCGGAACGATCACGGCGAGCACCGCCGCAGCCCGGAACGACCGCACCCCTCCCTTGAGAATGTCCTGCCCGATGACCCCGGCGACCGAGACCGTCAGCCCGGAGGAGGTCGACAGGAACGCCGCGAACGCCCCGGCCGTCACCAGCGCCGTCAGCAGGTCACCGGCCACACCGCCGATCAGCCGTCCCGGCAGCGTGAGCACCACCGTGTCACTGCCCTCCAACTCCGGGACGTAGATCCTGCCCAGCGCGCCGTAGACGGCCGGCAGCAGATAGAAGGCACCGAGCAACGACAGGACCACCAGCGTCGTGCGACGGGCGGCCCGGCCATCGGGGTTGGTGTAGAAGCGGACCAGCACATGCGGCAGCCCCATGGTGCCCAGGAACGTGGCCAGGATCAGCGAGTAGGTCGAGTAGAGGCCGTACTCCCTGCCGCTGGAGAGCGGCAGCGCCCAGGTGGCCACATCCCGCTCGCTCAGCCCCGGCGCCCCCCCGCTCCGCCACGCCAGCAACAAGAACACCAGCGGCACGGCCAGGGCCGTGAGCTTCAGCCAGTACTGGAAGGCCTGCACGAACGTGATCGACCGCATACCGCCCGACATCACGTTCACCGCGACCACGGCCGCCACCAGCAGACCCCCCGCCCACTCCGGGGCGCCGGTGATGGCCCGCAGGACCAGGCCCGCGCTCTGGAACTGCGGCATCAGGTACAGCCAGCCGATCAGCACGACCAGCACCCCGGCCATCCGCCGCACCGCCATCGACTCCAGCCGCGCCTCGGCGAAGTCGGGCAGCGTGTAGGCGCCCGAACGGCGCAGCGGAGCCGAGACCAGCACGAGCAGCACCAGATAACCGCCCGTCCAGCCGACCGGCAGCCAGAGCATGTCCGCGCCGTAGGTGAGGATCAGCCCGGCGACACCCAGGAAGCTCGCGGCCGACAGATACTCCCCGCCGATGGCCGAGGCGTTCCACAGCGGGGAGACCGTACGGGAGGCGACGTAGAAGTCGGAGGTGGTCCGCGACAACCGGATCCCGAAGGCACCGATCAGCACCGCGGCCAGCACCACCAGCACGACCGCCGTCACACCGTACGCGGTGCTCATCTGATGCCTCCCGGCGTGGAGACCTCGGGCTCCTGGCCCTGGACGGGGATCAACGGGCCCTGTCCACCAACTCGGCGAAGTGGCGCTCGTTCCGCTCCGCCTGCCGGACATAGAGCCAGGCACCGATCACGAACGCCGGGTAGATCAGACCGGCCAGCACCGCCCAGGGCAACGGGATCCCCAGCAGGCGGACCGCGTGCAGCTCGGGCACCAGCAGGAACAGCAGCGGCAGCCCCACCACCACACACCCCAGCACCGTGCAGACGAACAGGGCCAGCCGGAACTGGGTGCGGACCAGCGAGTGCATGTAGATCTCGCCCAGCCGGGTCTGCTCGTCGATCTCTCGGGTGACCGGGTAGCGGGGGTGGCGGGGGGCCATGGTGCGAGGACTGGTCACCACCTCGCGCCGCGGCCGCTCGGACTCCCTGCGCGAGCGGTCGGACTCCTTACGCGACCGCTCGGAATCCTTGCGCGACCGCTCGGTGATCCACCGGCGCGGCTCGGCCTCCTCCCTGGCCCCTGGGTCGCGGCTCACTCCGGCCTGCCCTTGCGCGCCCGGCGAACCAGGAGGTCGCGCAGCTCGCGGGTGTGACGGCGGCTGACCGGGATCTCGGTCTCACCGATGCGGACCACGCACCGGCCCGAGTCGATGTGCAACTCGTCGATGTGCTTGACCGCGACCAGATGGCTGCGGTGCACCCGGACGAAACCCGCCAACGACCAGCGCTCCTCCAACGTGGCCAGCGAGATGCGCACGAGGTGACTGCCACCCGCGGTGTGCAGGCGGGCGTAGTCACCCTGTGCCTCGACGTAGCGGACCTCGGTGCTGGCCACGAACCTGGTGACACCGCCGAGTTCGACCGGGATGGTATCGGGGTCGGTACGGCCCGCGCCCTCGCTCTCCGGCAGCTCCGCCGAGACGAACACCCGCCGGATGGCCTCGGCCAGCCGCTCCGGCCGCACCGGCTTGAGCAGGTAGTCCTCCGCCTTGATCTCGAAGGCGTCCACCGCGTGCTCCTCGTAGGCCGTCACGAAGACCACCCGGGGCGGGTTGGCGAACTGCGAGAGCAGACGGCCGAGCACCACCCCGTCCAGACCCCGCATCCGGATGTCGAGGAAGACCGCGTCGATCGGCCGCCCGTCGGCGATCGCCCGGTCCAGAACGCGCAGCGCGGCGGCCCCGTCCCTGGCCAGGGAGACCTCTCCGATGCGGGGGTCGTCCCGGAGCAGGTAGGCCAGGTCCTCCAGCGCGGGAAGCTCGTCATCCACCGCAAGGACACGCAGGCCGGTCACGGTCACTCCTCCAGGTCGTTCACGTGGGAATTTCTAGAGGGTGATGAATTAGACATCGCCTGTCAACTTTTTCATATTCGGGAGAAGACTCAATCCGGCATGGGCGCCCGGTCAGACCGGAGAGCCCGGTGGCCGGGCGGACGGACCGGCGGGGGTGATCCTGGCGGGCAGCCGGCGAACGGCACGGCGGGCGGACGGGCAGAGCACGGAAGGAGCCCGACCGCGAGCGGAGCGGCTGATCGGGCGCGGTTCAACGGACGGAGACACCCGGGTGGTACTTCGGCAGGCGGACGCTGACCTTCGTCCCCGCCCCCCTGGCCGTCTCCGCCACCAGGCCGTACTCGTCCCCGTAGACCTGGCGCAACCGCTCGTCCACATTGACCAGTCCCACTCCTCCCGCCCCCGAGCGCTCGTCGGCGTCACCGGCCAGGATGCGGCGCAGGCGATCCGGTTCCATGCCGACACCGTCGTCCTCCACGCTGATCTGGCATTCCGCCCCGGCGTCCTCGGCGACGATCGAGATGCGCCCTATCCCGGGCTTGCTCTCCAGCCCGTGCTGGACCGCGTTCTCCACCAGCGGCTGCAGGCACAGGAACGGCACCGCGACCGCGAGCACCTCCGGGGCGATGCGCAGCGTCACCTGAAGCTGGTCGCCGAAACGGGCACGTTCCAGGGTGAGGTAGCGGTCGATGGAACGCAGTTCCTCGGCCAGCGTGGTGAACTCCCCGTGCCGCCGGAAGGAGTAGCGGGTGAAGTCGGCGAACTCCAGCAGCAGCTCACGAGAGCGGTCGGGGTCGGAACGGACGAAGCTGGCGATGGTCGTCAGCGAGTTGTAGATGAAGTGCGGGGAGATCTGCGCGCGCAGCGCCCGGACCTCGGCCTCCATCAGGCGTGTCCTGGACCTGTCGAGTTCGGCCAACTCCAGCTGCGAGTCGACCCAGTTCGCCACCTCATGGGCGGCCCTGACCAGCCCCGCCGAGGCGTGCCCGCCGTACGCGGCCAGGGAACCGACCACCCGCCCGTCGGTGGTCAGCGGCACCACCACGGCGAACCTGATCGGACACTCGGGAAGGTCACACCAGACGACCTCGGGGCCGAGAACCCGGGTCCGGCCCCCGGCGAGCGTCCTGGCGGCGTGGGTGAACGCCTCACGGGCGTGATGGTCGTCGCCCTCGCCGTCGTAGACCAGCAGCCTCTCCTCGTCGGTGACCGCCAGCGCCGGGGAGCCCAGTAGTTCCCGCAGGTGCCGGGACGCCTTCTGCGCCCCCGCCTCGGTCAGCCCGGCCCGCAGCGGTGGCGCGGCGAGGGAGGCGGTGTGCAGGGTCTCGAACGTGGCCCGCTCGGCCGGGCTGCTGCCCAGTTCCCTGCGCCCTCGCAACACCCGCCACAGCACCAGGGCGGGTACCCCGATCAGGGCGACGACCAGCAACACGGCGATGACGGGTTCCACGCTCCGGACCTTATACGCCCAGCCCCACCCGCGCCCGGCCCATGCGGATCACACCGACCTTCCGTATCCGGTCAGAACAGCGGCAGGGTCCACTCTCCTCGCCGCCGTCCCCGAGGCCGGAGGCGGTCAGGCGATTCAGGAGGCCGGCGGGGCGGGGCCGAGTGCCTCGCGGACGCGGCGGGCGTAGGTCTCGGCCTCGGCGGGGTCGTCGTATCTCGTACGGGGCCAGAAGAAGCCGCGCAGGCCGTCCTTGTGGTTACGGGGGACCACGTGGACATGCAGGTGCGGGACGCTCTGGCTGACGCGGTTGTTCGTCGCGACGAACGTGCCGGCCGCCCCCAGGCCCCGCTCGACGGCGACGGCGACGGCCTGGACGCGTTCGAAGAACGGGCCGACCATCGGCGCCGGCAGGTCCGCCAGCGTCTCGACGTGGGTCAGCGGGGCCACCAGGACGTGGCCTTTGAAGACCGGACGCGTGTCCAGGAAGGCCACGGCCACGCCGTCGGAGACGACGACGTGGGCCGGGCGCTCCCCCGCCGCGATGGCGCAGAACAGACACCGTTCATCTGGCATCACGTCAGGATAGGAGGCGGCGGGCGGCCCTTACCACCGCCTCGTCGACCATCTGGCCCCTGGCGTCGGTGACGACACCTGATCCGGATGCCTCGAAGCGGGCGATCAGGTCACGAGCCCGGTCGAGCTCTTCCTCCGAGGGGGTGAACACCTCGTTGACGACGGCCACCTGGGCCGGGTGGATGCAGGCTCTACCGCGGAAGCCGAGGCGTTTCAGGGCGAGGGTGGAGACGCGCAGGGCGTCGAGGTCGCGGAAGTCGGTGCTGACCGGAGCGAGGGGCGGGGCGAGTCGGGCCGCCGCCGAGGCCAGGACGACCTGGGAGCGAGCCCACAGCAGCTCACGCTCGTCGGGGCCGGTCTCGACCGCGAGGTCCGCCCGCAGATCGGCCTCGCCGATCTGCAGGCGCGCGACACGGGGCGCCCTGGCGATCTCGGGGGCCGCCAGGATCGCGGCGGCACTCTCCAGCAGGGGGCACACCACGATGGAGCCGCCCGGCAGTCCCTGGGCCGCCTCGGCGGCGGTCAGCACGGCATCGACGGCCTCCAGTTCGGCGGCCGACTCGGTCTTGGCCACGCAGACCCCGCGCACCCCGGGCAGGGCGACCGCCCGCAGGTCGTCGTGTCCGGCCGCGCCGGGATTGATCCGTACGTAGATCTCGGGGTTGTCGGGGCCGAGCTCGCGCAGCCACGCGGTGACAGCCGCGCGGGCCGCCGCCTTGTGCACGGGCAGGACCGCGTCCTCAAGGTCCACGATCAGGCTGTCGGCTCCCCTGCCGAGCGCCTTGGCGAGTTTTTCGGGCTGGTCACCTGGTACATAAAGGGCGGATCGCATCACCATCCGACTTTAGCGGTACCCGAGATGAGGGATTTCGCGATGACCATCCGCTGGATGTCGTTGGTGCCCTCGCCGATGGCCATCAGGGGCGCGTCGCGGTAGAGGCGTTCGAGGACGAACTCCTGGGAGTAGCCGTAGCCGCCGTGGATCCGCATCGCCTCCATGGTGGTGCGCAGCGCCACCTCGGACGCGAAGTACTTGGCCATCGCGGCCTCGGAGTTCACCGCGCCGTTCTCGGAGCGGACCGCCGCCCAGTAGGTCAGCAGCCGGGCCGCCTGGATGTCGGTGGCCATGTCCGCGAGCTTGAGCTGGATGGCCTGGAAGTCGGAGATGGGCCGGCCGAAGGCGTGGCGCTCACGCGAGTAGCTCAGCGCGGCGTCGTAGGCGCACTGGGAGACGCCGACGGCGCGGGCCGCTATGTTGACCCGGCCGAGTTCCAGGGCGGACAGCGCCTGCTGCATGCCCCGCCCCTCGACCCCGCCGAGCAGCGCCGAGGCCGGGACGCGCACGTCCTGCAGCACGATCTCGCAGGTCTCGGTGCCCTTGTAGCCGAGCTTGGGCAGGTCGCGGCTGACCGTGTAACCGGGAGTTCCCGCCTCGACCAGGATGAGGGACATGCCTCGGTGCGCGGGGTCGGTGAGCGAGGTCTTGACCAGCACGGGCATCGGGTCGGCGTGCCGGGCGTTGGTGATCCACGTCTTGGTGCCGTTGATCACGTAGTGGTCGCCGTCGCGGACGGCCCGCGTCTGGATGCCCTGCAGGTCGGTGCCGGCCGCCGGCTCGGTCAGCGCGATGCCGGTGCGGCGGACACCGGTGGCCAGGTCCGGGAGGTAGCCGCTTCTCTGCTCCTCCGTGCCGTAAGTGGCGATCATCCAGGCGGCCAGGGAGTGCGAGCCGAGCACCCCGGCCACGCCCATCCAGCCACGCGCGATCTCCTCGAAGACCAGGGCGAACGACACCCGGTCCAGGGCCAGCCCGCCGTACTCCTCGGGGATCGTGATCCCGAACAGCCCCATCCGTTTGAAGCCCTCGACGATCTCCGTGGGGTAGCGGCCGGTCCGCTCCCACTCCGGGGCGACCGGCACGATCTCCTTGTCGACGTACTCCCGCAGGGTCCGGCGGAACAGCTGCTGTTCCTCGTTGAGCTCGAAGTCCATCACGAGGTCCTTTCCGGAAAAGCGGTCCCGCGGAGGGGGAGCGGGCCGGTCCTGGCCTGCGGGTGATACTTCACCAGGTGGCGCAAGGACATGATCTCGCACCGTCCCGGCCGGGGCCACGGGCCCCCGCCGGAACCTTCCGGCGATCACGGGAAGGATCCCGCTCGGCACGGCCGCGCCAGGCCTGCCGCCGCTCCGGCAGGCGGGCCTCTCAGGCCCCGTCCCGCCCGGGGGCGAAGCCGGGGGCCGGGCCTGATCGGTAGACGCCTTCCGGGCCCACCTGGGCGGCGTGGACCTCCTCGTCCGGAGCGTACAGCCGGATCTGGACGCCGTCGGGGTCGACGAAACCCAGCGCGTGGCCGGAGGAGGCCCTGATGATCGGGCTGTGCGGGATGCCGAGGTCGTCGAGGTGGGCGACCCAGGCATCGAGCCCGGAGAGGGTGACCTGGAGCGCGAAGGGGTCGGCGTCGAAGAGCGCCCTGGCCAGGTCCGGGTTCTGGCGCAGCGCGATCTGGAAGGCGGCGCCGGGGACCCTGAAGCTCATGCCCCTGATCACGCCGTCCTCGTCCTCGAAGCTGGTGTGGTGCTCCAGCCCCAGGACGCGTTCGTACCAGGAGCGGCTCCGCTCCAGGTCACTCACCCAGATCTTGAGGTGGTGCACACCGGTCAGTGCGGCGTTCAACTCGTCCCCTCAGGAGTCCGGCGTCGTGGTGACGGTCGTGGTGAAACGGTGGTTGCAGAATCTCTCGCGCGCCTCCCGCCGGCTGAAGCGCCGCTCGGACTCCTTGCGGTCGAGCTCTTCGAAACTGTCGAAACCGAGTCTGGTCACGCCCTTGCCTCCGGTGGGGGCGGTGAGGACGACCCTTCCCCTGTGCGGGATGTGGCTGCCCGCGGCGCACCAGACACCGTCGGAGTGCTCGCGGCAGCGTAGGACGGCGACCCGCTTGCCGGCGGCGTCGAACAGCACCGCCCTGGTGGGGCCCCGCCCCGCGGGAAAGCGGCCCCCCACCCAGAAGGTGCCCCAGTAGGGGGCGAAGGACGGGGTCAGGGTCATGGAGTAGTCAAGGGTGTAGGAGACCTGCCTGCTCGGGGCCGCGGAGGGCGTGGCCCTGGCCGCCACCTCGATACCGATCAGTGGTTTGGCCTGGCATTTCCTGGTCACGCTGACACAACTGGCCTGGGCCTGGGGCAGCGGGGCGAGGGCCACCGCGATGAGAGCGAGGCCTGCGGCGATCCCGAGAGCGTGGCGCATGAGACCTCCCGTGTTGTCCTGCCCTGAGAACGCTACATGCGCTCGGGCACGCATGTGCCTGAGTCCGGATACTTCGCCTTTCGCTATGAAAACGCGGCCTGGCCGGTGAAGGCCGATGTGAAGGTCCGGGCGGAGCGAAGGCGGTTTCGCGGGACATCAGCGGCGGGAAGGTCCGGGCAGGCGGAGAGGAGGGGGTCCGCCGCCCGCCCGGAAACGGTCAGATTACCCCGGCAGACATGAGTTTGGCTCGCCTGGGCGCACGGGTATCGGCCGGATCTCCGGAGATCCGGCGGTTCGCGTCGTTCCTGGCGGTGCCGAGGGCCGCTCGGAGCACCCCACCGGCCGTCACCGCCAGGGCGGTTTCGAGGGCTTCGGGCCGCCCCCCGTGAATCGTCGGGGACGGCCCTGCCGGTGTCGCCGGACGGCTACCTCTTCCTTCCTCTCCGCAGGACCCGGAAGACGACCAGGGCGAACGCGGCCACCGCCGCGATCGTCAGAACGGGGCGCTTGCCCGCCTCGGCCGTGACCTTCTCCGCCGCGTCCTTGATCTCGGCGGGGGTCACCTCCTTGACCCGGCCGACGACCTCGGGAGCCGCCTCCTTCACACGCTCGACCATCTCGGTGGCGGTGGTGGCGGTCGCCGCTCTCGCCTTGCGCAGGTCCTCCCCCACATGGGCGGCGGTCTCCTGAAAACGGCCCTTCACATCGGTCTTGTGCACCAGTGCCTCCACAGTGTCGCCAAGTTCGCGGCGGGCGTCCTCGATGTCCCGCCGCACGGTTTCCACGTCGTTCCCGTCTTTTTTGATGATCTTGCCGGTCTTCGTCTCGCCGACACCGGTGTCGACGTAGGGTGCGACGTCGGCGGCCGCGTTCTCCGCGAGCCGGGGCGTGCCGTCGCGCTCGGACTCCGGAACGCCGAGATCCTCGCCGGGCGTGCCGTACGGCTGCTTCGGCGGGATGTTCAGCGACTCCCTCTCGTCCGGCGTTATCGGGGCACCGACCCTTTTCCTCCGGGATCCGGTGATCCCTGCCTCGGCCCGGGACCGGTCGGGTCCGCCCGGGTCTGTCTCAGTCATCGGTGGGCCCTCTCCTTTACCGCGTAGATGTCGTCCCTGACGCTCTCGATGGTCCGCGCGGGAGTCGGCGGGGACGCCTCGGCGACCTGGTGCTTGCCGGAGAACCCGAGCACACCGGCCAGGGCCAGCAGCACCACGCCCACGACCGCCGCGGCCACCCAGGCGGGCATCACGTACGCGAGGAGCAGGATCACCGCGGCGACCAGGGAGCCTGTCCCGAACAGGGCCACGACTCCCGCCCCGCCGAACAGCCCCGCGCCGATTCCGGCGTGCTTGCCCTTTTCCGTCAGTTCCGCCTTGGCCAGACGGAGTTCGTCCCTGACCAGACGCGAGACCTGCTCCGACATCTGCCGGATCAGCTCGGACGTCGGCAGTGACTCCTTGGTGTTGACCATGGACTGCCTCCTCCCCTACAGGAAAGGACGCCTACCCCGTCCCACCGCGGCAAACATCCGCCCGGCGGCGGTGTTCACGGGAGCCTCAGGGGTAACACCGCCCCACGACCACGACCCGCAGGAGCGGCGGCACCGCCCGCACCCCTGACGTGCCGGACACGTCGATCACGTCTCCCGGCCAGGACTAGGCCATGATCATAGGGAGGCCCGCGTGTCCGAGTGGTGGAAAAGTAAAGGTACGGGCGAAGATGAGCCTCTTGAGATACTGCGTGGCACGATGAGCACGATCAGGAAGGCGGCACGCTAGAGATGGCACAGATCGTCGGCGGCGGAAGCCCGGTCAACGACGCCGAGCGACGGGTCATCGCACACCTGCGAGACAGCGCCCCGCCAGACTGGCTGCTGCTGCACAACATCGAGGTGCCCCGCGGCGACGACACCTTCGAGGTGGACGTGATCGTCCTGACCGGTCACTCGCTCTGCGTCATCGACGTCAAGGGCACCCGGGGCAGGATCGAGGTCGCGGGGAACCGCTGGTTCCCGCTGCGGCGGGAGGCGTTCGGCTCCCCTGTCGCCAAGCTGCGCGGCAACGGGCGCGCGCTCAAGGGGCTGCTCACCCAGGAGCGGCGCGAGCTGGACCGGGTCTACGTCGACAGCCTGGTGGTGCTCACCGGGGCCGACGCGGAGCTGGTCGACCCGGCCGGCCGCGACTCACGCCACGTCACCGACCTGGCCGGGCTTGTCGGCACGCTGAGTGACGCCTCCCGCGTCAGGCGCGGCCACACCACGGACACCGCGCCGTACGGCACCGCGATCATCGAGGCGCTCAACGGGAGCGTGCGACGCTCCACGGCGCCGCCGCGGTTCGGCAGCTGGGAGGTGGAGGAGCAGCTGGGCGGCGACAACCGGGTCACCGAGTATCGCGCGATCAACGCGACGGTTCCCGGCAGCGAGACGGTTCTGCTGCGCGTCTACCGGGCCGACCCTCTGGCGGAGGAGGAGCCGAGGGCGGCCGAACGGCGGCTGATCACCAACGCCTACCAGGCTCTCACCAGGATCCCGGCGCACCCGTGCGTGGTGCGCGCCCGTGACTTCTTCGCCATCGACGACGAGAGCCGGTTCGTGCTGGTCCTCGACGACGTGCACGGTCAGGCGCTGCACCTGCACCTCACCGCCTCCCCCCGCACGCTCTCCACCGCCGCCCGGCTGGACGTGGTGGAGGACATGCTGCTGGGCCTGGCCCACGTGCACGCCAACAACGTGATCCACCGGGCGCTCAGTCCCGCGTGCGTGCTGGTGACGGAGAACGGCCGGGCGATGCTCACCGGGTTCGACTACGCCAAGCCCGGCCCCCGCGCGCACACCGTTGCCAACGAACTGCCCAACGTGCTCGACACCCACTACGCGGCCCCCGAGTGCCAGGCCATGCCCGAGCGGATGACCGCCGCCTCCGACGTGTACGCGGCCGGGGTGATCGCCTTCCAACTGCTGACAGGGGAGCTCCCACCGGCCAATCCCGACGCCGAACCCGCTTCCAGTGAGGCGTCCGCCGAGGTCATGGACCTGCTCCGGCGCATGCGCGACCACGCGACGCACAAGCGCCCGGACGCCGCCGAGGCCCTGTCCGACCTGCGACGGGCGCGGCGCCCCCGCCCCGCGGCCCTCACCGCGCCGGATTCCGGCGCGTCGGCCCCCCTCCCCCAGCTCCCTGGTACGGCGAACACCGGCGTGGCGGCTCCCGGACACCAGGAGGGGCCCGAGCCGGAACGCCACCGGCGAGACGCCCACGCGCCCGCGCGGAACGGGGAAGAGCGCGAGGAGAGCCCGCGTGACAGGAGCGGGCCGGGACAGGAGCCGCTGCTCGACAGGCTCAGGATGAGGTTCCGGCGTATCACCGGAAAACAGTCGTGAAGGCGAACCGGGCCCGCGACGGAGTAGGGGTGTAACCCATAGAAGGGACACCCGGCACATGGCCGCTCCCCCTGATGCGCCGACGAGAGTCGACGCCGCCGCGCTGATAGAACGGTCGCGGCACCGTCCCGACCTGTTCGCGATGCTCTACGACCGCTACTTCGTCGAGATCCACCGCTATGCCGCCGGACGGCTCGGCTCGCAGATCGCCGACGACGTCGCCGCCGAGACCTTCCTGGTGGCGTTCCGTAGACGGGAGACGTTCGACCCCACCAGGGGGACGGTGCGGCCCTGGCTGTACGGCATCGCCACCAACCTGGTCGCCCAGCACCGCAGGAGCGAGACACGCAGGCTGGAGGCGTTCCAGCGGGCACCCGTCGACGGTGAGGTCGACGAGGGATACGAGGAGCGGGTGGCCACCCGCCTCGCCGCCGCGGGCGTGCGGGGGCCGCTCGCGTCGGCGTTGAGCGGCCTTTCCGACGGCGACCGCGACGTGCTGCTGCTGGTCGCGCTCGCCGATCTCAGCTACGAGGAGGTCTCACAGATCCTCCACATCCCTTTCGGCACCGTCGGCTCCCGGCTCAACCGGGTGCGCAGGAAGCTGCGCGCGGCGCTGGGCGGCGTCAATCCCATGATCGGAGGATCCGATGGATGACCTGACCGCGGTCCGGGACCTGCTCGCGGAGCCGGAACCGTCCCGCGAAGTGATCGCGGCGGGCCGGGACCGGCTCCTGGCCGCCATGCCGTCGCCTCAGGAGCCGCCCGGAGGCCGAGGGCTCCTGCAGGCACGGCGGGGCCGCAGGGCGGCCTGGTGGACGGCCCTGGGGATGGGGGTGGCCGGGACGGCCGCGGCCGCGGCCCTGGTGATCACCTCGTCGACCGCCGCCTCGCCGACGCCGTTCCCGCACCTGCCCGCCCCCGGCACGCAGGACACCGGGGCCGAGGCGAGACAGGTCCTGCTGGCCGCGGCCACCGCGGCGGCCAGGGCACCGGCGGAGGGTGCCTACTGGGTCACCCGCGCCGTCCGGGGGAGCCAGCGCGTCGCGCCGAATGCCGGCTATCTCATCCTGCGGAGTCACGCCGAGGAGATGTGGCTGTCACGCGCACGCGACGGGCAGAGCTGGAGGATCAGCCAGTACCTCGGCGCGAAACCGGCGACTCCCAAGGACGAGGCCGCCTGGCGGAAGGACGGCTCCCCCGACCGCTGGCTGTTCGCGGACGGCGCGCTGACGGGCGGCTACGTCTCCGCCGAGGACAGGATCGAGTCCAAACCGGGAGAGCGAGAGGCGTCCCGCCTGCGCGGCAAGTGGAAGGGGTCGGCCGGCCACCTGACCAAGGGACTGCTCACCTGGGCCGAGGTGCGCGCGATACCGGACACCCCGGAGAAGTTGAGGATCTACCTGAACGGGCGTGGCGAGGAGTTCACCGCCAAGTGGCCGGGGGCCGAGAAGGCCGAGAAGCAGGTGGAGCCGTGGCTGCTGGAGGACTGCATGATGATCATCACCTCACTCCCGGTCACCCCCGCGACCCGCGCGGCGGCCTATCGGCTACTGGCCTCCCTGCCGGGGATGACGTCGGAGGGGAAGGTCGTCGACGGGCTCGGCCGGGTCGGTCAGGCGATCTCCTACCCGGTCAGCACCACCACGCCACAGGGCGAGAGCAAGGTCTACGGAACCAACCGGCTGGTGATCGACGTGTCGAGCGGGCTGCCGCTGTCGCGGGAGCAGGACGGCCTCGACCGGCTCAGGGACGGGCGGACCTACAAGGTCACCTCGTTCACCGCGTACGAACGGATCGGCTGGACCGACGACCTGCCCGACCTGCCCGCCCGGCACGACTGAACGCGGCTCAGGAGTCGACGAAGTCGTCGGGGACCATCACCCGCAGCCCGTTGGGGACGGTGCGGATCGTGATGGGGGTCATCAGGCGGACCTCGCCGTCGACGTCGGCGGCCAGCGGCGGGTCGGTCTCCAGGTGCATCTCGCGCCCCACCACGAAGGGACCTCCCGCGAGGCTGCGCCAGCGGCCGCTGCCGGCCCGGATCATGGTCTCCACCAGCAGGCGCAGCCGCTTGCCCGAGCCGAGCTGGTAGGCGACCAGGCGGCCGTTGTCGATGCTGATGTCCTTGGCGACCTGCCAGCCGCCGTGGAAGCGGCCGTTGGCGATGTTGAGCTGGTGGGTGAGCAGCTCGTGGCGGCGGCCGTCCACGGTGAGGAAGGCCCGGAACGGCCGGTGGCCCGGCAGGACCGTCAGTGCCGTGAGCGGGTAGGCCGCGCGGCCGAGCAGGCGTTTCACCCCGTGCCTGACCTTGCCCGCCACCTCCACCGACACCCCGAAGCTGGCCAGGTTGGCGAACTCGCGGTCTCCGGCGATGCCCAGGTCGATGTCCGCGACCTTGCCGGTGCGCAGCACCTCGATGGCTCCGGCGAGGTCGAGGGGGACGCCGAGGCTGCGGACGAAGTTGTTGGTGGTGCCCAGGGGCAGCACGCCGAGGGCGACGTCGCGGTGGGCGACGTGCTTGACGGCGGAGCTGAGCGTGCCGTCGCCACCGCCCACGACGAGCAGGTCGGGCCCCGCGGCCAGGGCCTCCTCGATGATGGCGCGCAGACGCTTGGGATCTTCCACGGGGAAGAAGCGGATCGATCCGAACCTCTCGGCCCGCAGCGCGCGGACCACCTCCGGGTAGTGGCGCCGGCCTCGGCGCGAGCGCGTGTTGACGACCACGCAGACCCTGCCCTCGGTCCTGATGGCCTCGGTGTGCTCGGCCTTGCTTCGAAGCTCTCCCACGCTGCCCCTATCCGATCGGGTGCCTGCCCGTTCAAATGGTATGGCCCCGCCGTCGGTGACAGCGGGGCCATACTCCTGCGGGGTTTACTTCTTGGGCGGGGTGACCTGAACGATCGCGCCGAGGTTACCCGGCAGCGGGGTGACGAGCTTGAGCTTCACGCCCAGCGCCTTGCCCTCGTCACCGGGGTTTCCGGAGCCGAGGACGTGGCCGCCGCCCATGTCGGTGCCGTACGCCTGGGTGGCCGGGCTGCCGTCGGCGTTGACGACCCGGGTGCTGTACATCTGGTCGCCCGCCGACGGGATGACCGTCGAGGCGTCGGCGTCGCGGAGGAACAGGCTGTCGCCGCGTACCTCGAAGCCCGGGTACCAGGTCTTGGCGTCGGTGAACTCCGAGACTCCGCGCAGTCCGTCCACCTTGGTGCAGTACGCACTGAAGGGCTCGTTGAGTCCCTCGATGCACTCGGTGAGGGGGTAGGTCTTGTTGAAGGAGAAGGCAGCGTTCGAGCTCTGCACGCGTCCCAGCATGTTCTTGAGCGTCGTGGTGTCCTGCTCGGCCGCCGCGCCGGTGCGCCGCAGCGGGTCGAAGTGGGAGTCGACCAGGAGCAGGCTGCCCTTGGCGCCGAGGCTCGGCGCCGCTTCGAAGCCGTTGAACACCGAGTTGTCGGTGTAGTTCGAGTCGCGATACCAGACGAGCAGGCCGGGGGCGTTGTACTTGATCTTCTCCACCCTCCACGCGCCGTCACGCGAGTAGTTGGTGGTGTAGGCGTACTGCAGGCCCTTGTCGAACCCGTCGAGGTTGCGCCACTCGGCCAGGTAGAAGCGGGAGGCCTCCCGCCTGCCGTCGTTGACGATCCAGCCCTGGCCGCTGGTGTTGTTGAAGCTGCCGCCGGTGGCCGTCCAGCCGTTGAGGCCGCCCTCCAGGTCGTCGCTCCAGACGGTCTGGGTGCCGTTGGTGAGCGCGAAGTCGTCGGCGTGCCAGCCGCGCGGGGTGTAGGCCGCGTCGGTGTTGTAGGTCAGGCGGAGCTTGATGTTCTTGCCGGCGAACGGCGTGAGGTCGACGTAGTCGTGCCGCCAGCCGTCGGTGGCGCCGGTGAGGCCGTACTTCTTGTCGCCGAACGCGGCGAGGTTCCCGTTGGGGTCGGTGTAGTCGTCGTCGGTGGAGACCAGGGCTCCGCCGTCGGTGTAGACCCTCTGCTGGCTCCAGGTGGTGCCGCCGTCAACGGAGGTCTCGATGAAACCGAAGTCCCAGTCGTCCTCGATCTCGTAGTTGTTCCAGAGCCAGAACTTCAGGTCGGTCCCCGCGGGCACCTGAACGTCGCGGGCGATCTTGACGTTGGCCCACTTCTGGTCGAAGTTGGACCAGAGCGTCTTGGTGCCGCTGTGCGGCTCGACCATCGTGACCGGCGGGCTGTCCAGGTTCACCCGGACGCCGTCCTCGGTGAGCTTGGGCGTGCGCGAGGCCTGGCCGATCGTCACCGCGCGGGCGCGGTCACCGGGGTTGAAGACCTTGGGGTTGGCCCAGCCGAGGACCCACTTGCTCCAGATGCTCATGTGGGTGGGCATCGACTGGTAGATCGGGCCGCTGTGCGATCCGCTGGACATCAGGTCCCAGAAGTCCACCGCGGAGGACGCCTGGCCGCTGGTGTCGTAGAGGTCCGGAAGGCCCAGGTCGTGGCCGTACTCGTGGGCGAAGACTCCGACGCCGGAGTCCTCGGGCTGCACGATGTAGTTGGAGATCTTCACGTTCTTGCCGGGCACCTGGTAGCCGCCGGCCACCGCGCTGGAGTGTGCCCAGATCGCGTAGGTGCCCTCGGCGCCGCCGTCGGAGGACTTGTCCTTGCCCGCGTGGACCAGGACCAGGTGGTCGACCACGCCGTCGGGCTCGGCGAAGTTCCCGTCGCCGTCGGCGTCACCGACGTCCTCGAGGTCGTAGTCGGCCCACGGGAAGTTCGGGTCGGCGGCGGCCAGGGCGTTCACCGCGTCGATGGCGAGCTGGCCGGCTCCGCGCGGGTTGTCCGGGTGGCCGCTCATGTCCTGTACCGGCTGGCCGCAGGCGCGCGCGCCGTAGTATGCCTCGGAGTGCGGGACCTTGATCCACGGGCTTGCCTGCCCGGTGACCGTGTAGGCGCCCTTGGACATCTCCTCGTACATGTTCTTCAGGGTGTGCTTGGAGATGTCTATGCCCTTGCGGCCGTCCCGCGGGTCGGTCAGGTCGGTGCGGACGCGCTGGGTGATGCCCCCGGTGCTGTAAAGCATCTTGTTGAAGTGGTCGGGGCTGAAGTCGGGCACCCAGAAGCTGTTGTTGTCCTTGTGGGACAGCGTGGCCGGGTTGGGGATCTTGTTGTGCAGCGGGCCGTTGAGCCGCGTGCCCGGCGGCTCGGTGACGCACTCGGCCGGGTCCTCGCTGGTCACGCTCGCCGGACGGGAGAATCCGGAGAAGTCGTCGTTCGCCTGGTCGTTGAACTCCACCAGCAGGGTGAGGAGCTTGGCCGTCTTGGGGGTCTTCGCCTTCTTGAAGAGGAGGTCCGCGGGGTTGAGCCCCGTCCTGATCGCCTCGGCCTCGCGGGCGGCCAGCACCCGCGCGGCGACGGGGTTGCCCTCGGAGTACTTCCGGTCGATCTTCCTGGGCGGACCGGTCTTGCGCGCCTTGGCCGACGGCACGGCCGGGTCGCCGACCTCCGGCTCGTCCCTGGGCGGCGCGTAGTTGATGTAGTAGTCGGCCGCGGTCGGCTGGTAGCGCGCGACCGAGGAGTCGCTATCGGCCGACGCACCGCTCACAGCCAGTCCCGTGACGGCCAGGCCGAGCACGGGAACCATCGCGAGAAGGCGTCTGGGAGCGCCCCCTCTGCTGACTCTGCCGGACAACGTGTCCCCTCCCTGCGCCCGGGTTTACCGGATGCGGACATTTCCGGCGCGCCGGATGAGCGCACCGAACGGGGACGTTAGACGAGAAGGTAAAGCCAGAGTCAAGACGCCAAATGATGTTGTAAAAATGAAATAAAGTGTCTTTTACTGGGAATGGTGGTGATTTTCACTACGCTCCGGCTCGGCGCCGCCGGAAACTGCCTCCGAAAGCCCCTTGAGATGCGGAATTGGCGTATGGGGGGTTCGGCGTACCGCCGAACACTTGCTCGGGGCCAGGCCGTACAGTCCACTTGTGACCGCTATCTCCGAACTTGTCGCCGCGCTCGCACCGGAGAAGGTGCTGACCGACTCCGACGTGACCGACTCCTACGCCCGGGATCGAACCTTTCTTGAGCCCGGCAAACCGCTGGCCGTGGTGCTCGCGCACACCAGGGACGACGTGGTCGCCGTGATGAGATGGGCCACCCGGTACCGGGTCCCCGTGGTGCCCCGGGGTGCCGGGACCGGCCTGGCCGGCGGGGCGACCGCCGTCGAGGGGTGCGTCGTGCTGGCGCTGCACAGGATGGCGGCCATCAGGGAGCTGTCCCCCGACGACGAGATAGCCGTGGTCGAGCCGGGGGTCATCACCGCCGACCTGGACCGGGCCGCCCGCGAGCACGGGCTGATGTACGCCCCCGACCCCTCCTCCTACGAGATCTCCACCATCGGCGGCAACCTGGCGACCAACGCGGGCGGTCTGCGGTGCGTGAAGTACGGCGTGACCCGCGACTCGGCGCTCGGCCTGGAGGTCGTGCTCGCGGACGGGCGGGTGATCAACACCGGTCGGCGCACCGTGAAGGGCGTGACGGGGTACGACCTGACCGGCCTGTTCGTCGGCTCCGAGGGGACGCTCGGGGTCATCACCGCGGCGACGGTGCGGCTGCGCAGAGCGCCGTCGGTCTACCCGGCGACGATCGCGGCCGAGTTCACCTCCCTCAGGGAGGCCGCCGCCGCCGTCTCCGCGATCATCGCGGCCGGGTGCCAGCCGTCCCTGCTGGAGCTGCTCGACCGGAACACGCTCAAGGCCATCGACGACTGGCGGAACATCGGGCTGGAGGAGTCGACCCGGGCGATGCTGATCGCGCAGTCGGACGCGGTGGACGGCCCGGCCGTCTCCGAGCGCATGGCGGAACTCTGCACCGCCAGCGGCGCGGCCTTCGTGGCGGTGTCGTCGTCGGCGCAGGAGGCCGAGCAGCTGATCGAGGTCCGCCGGATGGCGTACGAGGCCAAGGAGCGGCTGGGCAAGTGCCTGGTGGAGGACGTGTGCGTACCACGCTCCCTGCTGCCTGACATGATCGAGAAGATCGAGGCGATCGCGGCCAAGCACGGCGTGCTGATCACCACGGTCGCCCACGCGGGCGACGGCAACCTGCACCCCGTCTTCGTCTTCGACAGGACCCTGAGCGAACCGCCGCCCGAGGTGTGGGCGGCGGCCGACGAGCTCTTCAGGGAGACCCTGAAGATGGGAGGCACGCTCACCGGCGAGCACGGCGTCGGGCTGCTGAAACAGCGCTGGCTGTCCATGGAGACCGGGCCGGTCACCGAGGAGATCCACCACGGGATCAAACAGGTCTTCGACCCGCTCGGCATCCTCAACCCCGGCAAGGCCATCTGAGCGGGTTCCCACCACACCGGGCGGGAACCCCGCAAATCCCGCCCCACCAGGACAAAAGATGGGACCTCCGCGGATTCCCATCAGACCGAGCACGGGATTCCGCGGCTCCCCGGATCTCCATGGCCGTTCACTCCCCTCTCGCGCTGGTAGCGTTCTGCCCCACATAAACCATTTTTTTGGGTTTTGTCGGGGGGGCATCTGGTGGAACCACTAACAACGGAGGATCCCCCACGCCTGGGATCGTTCGAGCTGACCGGACGGCTCGGAGAGGGCGGGCAGGGGATCGTCTACCTCGGGCGGGGGCCTGAGGGCGAGCAGGTCGCCGTCAAGCTTCTCCACCACGGACTGGTCGGCGACCCCGAGGCCAGGGCACGCTTCCTGCGCGAGGTGTCGGTCGCGCAACGGGTGGCCCGGTTCTGCACCGCCTCCGTGCTCCACGCCGACCTCGCCGGCAGCCGTCCGTACATCGTGAGCGAGTACGTCCCCGGCCCCTCCCTGCGCCAGCTGGTCGACAGCCAGGGGCCGCGGCGCGGCGCCTCCCTGGAACGTCTCGCCGTCAGTACCGCCACCGCGCTGTCGGCGATCCACCGCGCGGGCATCCTGCACCGTGATTTCAAGCCCGCCAATGTGCTGATGGGTCCCGAGGGACCGGTGGTGATCGACTTCGGCATCGCCAGGGCGCTGGACTCCCCGGGGATGACCGCGACCGGGGTCGCGATGGGCACCCCTTCCTATCTCGCGCCCGAGCAGCTCGGGGCGGGCGAGGTGACACCCGCGGCCGACGTGTTCGCCTGGGGCGTCACGATGGTCTTCGCCGCGACCGGCAGGCCCGCGTTCGGCCAGGACTCCATCCCCGTCGTGATCAACCGGATCCTGAACACGGAGCCGGAACTGGGCGCGCTGGAGGGAGAGCTGCGCGAGCTGGTCACGGCCTGCCTGTCGAAGGACCCGGCACTGCGCCCCACCGCCGAGCAACTCGTCAACCGTCTGATGGGCACCGCCCCCACCACCCCGGTCCGGCGTCCGGCCCCCCTCCCCGGCCCTGTGCCCGGTCCCGGTCACGTGTCCGCGGCGGCCACGCGACAGAGCGGGCAGCGTCAGGACGGACCGCCGACGGGCGGACCGGGACACGTAGGGCCAGGACACGGCGGACCGGGAGGCACCGCGCCGGGACAGGGCGGCCCCGGGCGGGCCGGGGAGCCTGGTGGGAGGAAGCCGCGCGGGCCTGTGGGGCTCCTGCTCACCGGAGTGGCGGTCGTGGCCGCGCTCGGCGTGACCGCCGGGACCATGGTGGTCCTGCAGAACGACGAGAAGGCCACGATGGCGCGAGCCGGAGCGGCATCCATCGCGGCGGAGACC
The DNA here is from genome assembly GCF_053592655.1 of Streptosporangium sp. NPDC002607. Taxonomy (NCBI): domain Bacteria; kingdom Bacillati; phylum Actinomycetota; class Actinomycetes; order Streptosporangiales; family Streptosporangiaceae; genus Streptosporangium; species Streptosporangium sp. NPDC002607. Next base: position 39,988 of record NZ_JBSFWD010000003.1, on the reverse strand, counting down.
CCGGGCCCCGACCCGACGACCGTTCCCGGCGATCCGCTCACGGCCGGGAAAGAGGCTTCCCGGCCTCCGGAGAACGAGGAACTCCTCACGATCACGCCCCACCCGTCCCGGCCGATCGCGCGGCCGTCATCCCGACCGGCCGAGAACCCGAGCCGCGCTGCGGGAGCGCCGACGGGGAAGCCGAGCAGGCCCCCCTCCCGGACCTCCAGCCCGGCGGCCACCACCGCCAAGCCCACCCCGCCGGCGGAGCAACCGGGCTCGGCGGAGCCGAGCGGCATCGTCAAGCCCTCATCGGCTCCCGAGCCGACGGCCAAGCCCACCGCCACCTCGCGACCGACCTCGACGGTGAAGCCCACCACGGCCAAGCCCACCGTCAAGCCCACTGCCAAGCCGAGTCCCGCCCCTCAGAAACCCAACCCCTATACGGCCACCGGCGTCTGCGGCAGCGGCTACAAGGTCATCAACTCCAAGGCCCTGGGCAGTGTCGCGACGATCTACCTGCTCTACAGCTCCGCCGCGGGCAAGAACTGCGTCGTCACCATGTCCAGGTATGTGATTCCCGCCAAGATCTCAATGAACGCGACACTTCAGGTGCAGGGCGGCTCCAGCGGGAGCAACCCCGGCAAGTTCACCGTCTACGCGGGCCCGGTACGCCTGTCCGGGGCCAAGAAGTGCGTCATCTGGGGAGGCTCACACGGGTCGCTGTCCTGGAAGAGCGGCTGGAGCCACTGCGGCTGAGCACGAGGACTGTCGCATACTCCTCGGTGACCCGCGTGATGTCGCCGCCGCACCTCGTCCACCGCGTGAGCGTCCCGCCCACGACCAGGACGACCGCGGCATCCGGCCGGCCCAGAGCCGGCCGGAGATCTCCAGGCGGCTCCGCTCGGAGACGCCGGGGTATGTCTTCAAAGCCATGGATACTGCCGTACTGACCTGTGCGCAGCGGCGTTTGCCGGGTACATGGCGCTCCAGGTACTTGATCTGGATTTACCGTGAACTCGCGAGTGGGATGTGCTGATCGGCGGCATAGGTTTTCCAGACCATGGAGTGCTGAGAGGAGAAACCGATGCCTGACCCGATGCCGTGGCCGTCCAGGCTGCCGATCGTCCAGGCTCCGATGGCCGGCGGGGCGTCCACGCCCGAATTGGCCGCCTCCGTGTCCGGCGCCGGAGGTCTGGGATTTCTCGCGGCCGGTTACAAGACGGCCGCGCAGATGCGGCAGGAGATCGAGCGGACGCGTGAACTCACGTCTCGTCCGTTCGGAGTGAACGTGTTCATGCCTACGGCCGACGAGGCCGATCAGGCCGAACTCGGCGCCTATGCGCGAGCCATCGAGGGGGAGGCGCGGCGGCTTGGCACCGAGCTCGGGGTCCCGCGCGGCGGCGACGACGACTTCACGGCCAAGATCGAGGATCTGCTCGCGGATCCGCCCGCGGTGGTGGGATTCACGTTCGGCTGTCCCGAGGACGAACTCGTCCAGGCGTTCCGCCGCAAGGGGACCGCGGTGGTGGTCACCGTGACGTCGGTGGCCGAGGCCCGGCTGGCCTCGGCCGACGCGTTGTGCGTCCAGGGAGAGGAAGCGGGCGGGCATCGGGGGTCGTTCGCCAACACGGACGCAGCAGGAATGGGCCTGGACCGCTTGCTGCCCCGGATACGTGAGGTGTCACGGCTTCCCCTCATCGCGGCTGGCGGTATCGCCTCGGCCGCCGACGTCTCCCGGGTCCTGTCCGCGGGAGCGGTCGCGGCCGCGGCGGGCACCGCCTTCCTCCTCTGTCCCGAGAGCGGCACCGGCGCGGTCCACCGCGCGGCGCTGACCGATCCGCGCTTCACCCGGACCGCCATGACCAGGGCCTTCACCGGACGTCCGGCGCGCGGCCTGGTCAACCGGTTCATGACGGAGTACTCCGGCCGGGCGCCCGCGGCCTATCCGCAGGTCCATCACCTGACGGCGCCGCTGCGGCGCGCCGCCGCGGCACAGGGGGACGCCGAGGCGCTGCACCTATGGGCCGGAACCTCCTGGCACCGGGCGCGGCCCGTACCGGCGGCGCGGGTCACCGTGGACCTGGCCGCGATCTGAATCGGTCAGAACCGGGCTCGATCAGCGGTGTCGGCGGGCGGGACGGCTCCGGCGCCGTCGGAGCCGACGGCCGCGGCCTCGCCGGGGTGAGGGCGACATCGAATCCATCCCGGCCTCTGGCAGGCGCATGGGTTCTGGGTTACCGTAACTGACGTGATCGTCAAGTCTGAGACGCTCAGCACCCGGGGCCGGCGCACGCGAGCGGCGCTCGTCCAGGCCGGACGGGAGATGTTCGAGGAGCGAGGCTACGACGCCGTGCGTGTCGACGACGTCTGCGCGCGCGCCGGTGTCTCACACGGCACCTTCTACACCTACTTCGGCTCGCGCGAGGAGCTGTTCCGTGAGGTGGCGGCCACCGTGGTGGGCGAGATGTTCACCGCCAGCGTGGTCGGGCCCAGCGCTCCCGACGACCCGTACGCCCGCATCGAGGCCGCCAACCTGCTCTACCTGCGCGCCTGGGCCACCAACTCCCGGTTGGTAAGGATGCTGGAGCAGGTCGCGATCGCCGACGAGGGGTTCCGCGGCCTCCTGCTCGAGTTGCGCGAGGTCTTCGTACGGCGCGGCGCGGAGGGGTTGCGCCGCCTGCAGGAGCAGGGTCTGGCCGATCCGTCGCTGGACCCCCGGCTGACCGCCGTGATGCTGGGCGGGATGGTCGAGCACTTCGCCCACGTCTGGCTCGACCTCGGCGAGCACGCCGACGAGCGGACCGCCGTAACCATGCTCTCCACGCTCTGGGCCCGGGCCATCGGCCTGACGCCCGCGAGCCGGGGCAACAACATGACGCCAACGTCAATCAAGGAGGCGGGTTCGTGAGCCGGCTGGACACCTCCGGTGACGACTACCTGGCCCGGCGCGAGGCGATGCTCGCCAAGCTGGCCGAGCTCGACGCCGAGCAGGCCAGAGCGGTGGCCGGCGGCGGCGAGAAGTACGTCGACCGGCATCGCGCGCGGGGCAGGCTGCTGGCCAGGGAACGGATCGAGCTGCTCGTCGATCCCGACTCGGCGTTCCTGGAGCTCTCACCGCTGGCGGGCTGGGGCAGCGACTTCCCCGTGGGGGCGAGCGTGGTCACCGGGATCGGGGTGGTCGAGGGCGTCGAGTGCGTACTCGTCGCCAACGACCCGACGGTGCGGGGCGGCTCGTCCAACCCGTGGACGCTGCGCAAGACGCTCAGGGCGGCCGACATCGCCTTCGAGAACCGGCTGCCGCTGATCAATCTGGTGGAGTCCGGCGGGGCCGACCTGCCGACCCAGAAGGAGATCTTCATCCCCGGCGGCCGGATCTTCCGCGACCTGACCCGCCTGTCGGCGGCCGGGATCCCCACGATCGCCCTGGTCTTCGGCAACTCCACCGCCGGCGGGGCGTACGTACCGGGGATGAGCGACCACGTGGTCATGGTCAAGAAGGGCGCGAAGGTCTTCCTCGGAGGGCCGCCGCTGGTCAGGATGGCCACCGGGGAGGAGTCCGACGACGAGTCGCTGGGCGGTGCCGAGATGCACGCCCGGGTCAGCGGGCTGGCCGACTACCTGGCCGCCGACGAGCACGACGCGCTGCGGATCGGGCGGCAGATCGTCAGGGGCCTGAACCGGCGAAGGCTCGGCGCCTCCGCCGGGGCCGTGCGTGACCCGCTGTACGACGAGGACGAGCTGCTGGGCATCGTGCCCGAGGACCTGAAGATCCCGTTCGACCCGCGCGAGGTGATCGCACGGATCGTGGACGGCAGCGAGTTCGACGAGTTCAAACCCCTGTACGGCGGGAGCCTGGTGACCGGGTGGGCCCGCCTGCACGGCTACCCGATCGGGATACTGGCCAACGCCCGGGGGGTGCTGTTCAGCGAGGAGGCGCAGAAGGCCGCGCAGTTCATCCAGCTCGCCGGCCAGGCCCGCACACCGCTGGTCTTCCTGCAGAACACCACCGGCTACATGGTCGGCAAGGACTACGAGCAGGGCGGCATCATCAAGCACGGCGCCATGATGATCAACGCGGTGTCCAACTCGACGGTCCCGCACCTCACGATCGTCATGGGCGCCTCGTACGGAGCGGGCAACTACGGCATGTGCGGCCGGGCCTACGACCCTCGTTTCCTGTTCTCCTGGCCCAGCGCGAAGTCGGCGGTCATGGGGCCCGCCCAGCTCGCCGGAGTGCTGTCCATCGTCGGCAGGGCCGCGGCCCAGGCCCGGGGGCAGGTCTACGACGAGGAGGGCGACGCGGCGATGCGCCGGATGGTCGAGGCACAGATCGAGGCCGAGTCGCTGCCGTTCTTCCTCTCGGGCCGCCTCTACGACGACGGGGTGATCGACCCTCGCGACACCCGGACGGTCCTGGGCCTGTGCCTGTCCGCCGTACACAACGCCCCCGCCCCGGAGCCCGCGGGCTTCGGCGTCTTCCGGATGTGACCATGCCCGCGAACATGCCCGCGAACATGCCCGTGACCGCCTCGCCGATCCGCCGCCTGCTCGTCGCGAATCGGGGTGAGATCGCCCGCCGCGTCTTCCGTACCTGCCGCGACCTCGGCATCGAGACCGTCGCGGTCTTCTCCGACGCCGACGCCGACGCCCCGCACACGGCCGAGGCGGACCACGCGGTGCGGCTCGGCGGTGTCAGACCCGCCGACACCTACCTGTCGGTGGCGAAGATCATCGACGCGGCCCGCAGATCGGGGGCGGACGCGGTCCATCCCGGCTACGGCTTCCTGTCGGAGAACGCCGCCTTCGCGCGGGCCGTGCGGGACGCCGGCCTGACCTGGGTCGGTCCACCGGCCGAGGCCGTCGCCGCGATGGGCTCCAAGATCGAGGCCAAGGAGCTGATGGCGGCCGCGGGGGTCCCGGTGCTGCCGGGATTCACCACGGGTCCCGGCCACTCGACGGACGACCTGGAACGGGACCTGGAAGCCGTGTTCACCCCGATGGGCGGGCCCCTTCCCCTGCTGGTGAAGGCGTCGGCCGGGGGCGGCGGGCGTGGGATGCGCGTCGTACGGCTGACCGGCGACCTGCCGGAGGCGGTCGAGTCGGCGCGCGCCGAGGCCGCGTCGGCGTTCGGGGACGGCACGGTGTTCGTCGAGCCCCTGCTGGAGGGCGCCCGGCACATCGAGGTGCAGATCCTGGCCGACGGGCACGGGACGGTGTGGGCGCTGGGCGAGCGGGAGTGCTCGATCCAGCGGCGGCACCAGAAGGTGATCGAGGAGACCCCCTCCCCGGCGATCTCCCCGGCGACGCGGGTGCGGCTGCGCGACGCGGCGGTCACGGCCGCGCGGGCCATCGACTACGTCGGCGCCGGAACCGTCGAGTTCCTCGTCAGGGGCGACACGGTCGCCTTCCTGGAGATGAACACCCGCCTGCAGGTGGAGCACCCGGTGACCGAGTGCGTCTACGGCGTCGACCTCGTCGAACTGCAACTGCGGATCGCCGAGGGCGCCCGGCTGCCCGCGTCACCGCCCGAGCCGTCCGGGCACGCCGTCGAGGCGCGCCTGTACGCCGAGGACCCGGCCCGCGACTGGCTCCCGCAGAGCGGCCCCCTGCACCGCCTCGAGATCCCCGGCGTGGACTCCCGCTTCGCGCCCGCGTCCGGCGGGCGGCACGGACTGCGGCTGGACTCCGGCGTCGAGGACGGCTCGGTGATCGGGGTGCACTACGACCCGATGCTCGCCAAGGTCGTCTCCTACGGCGTGAGCCGCTCCGACGCCGTGCGGCGGCTGGCCTTCGCGCTGGCGGGCGCGCGAATCCACGGCCCCGTCACCAACCGGGACCTGCTGGTCGAGGTCCTGCGCCATCCGGCGTTCCTCGCCGGGGAGACCCATACGGGTTTCCTGACCGAGCACGGCCTCACCGGGGCGGCGCCCGGACGGCAGACCGCCGGAGCCGGGCCGGGGGCCGTGCGCCTGTCCGCCCTCGCCGCCGCGCTCGCGCGGGCGTCGGCCAACCGCGCGGCGGCGACGGTGCAGGCGGGACTGCCGAGCGGATGGCGCAACGTGGTGTCGCAGCCACAGCGCACCGCGTTCGCGGAGGCGGAGATCTCCTACCGGATCACCAGGGCCGGCCTGCGTGCCGAGGGGTTCCCCGATACCGTTCTGGTCGGTGCGACGCCCTCGCTCGTCGTACTGGAGACCTCCGGCGTGCGGCACAGGTTCGCCGTGGCCCGCTACGACGGCGTGACGCACGTGGACTCCCCGCTCGGTTCCGTACGGCTCACCCCGCTGGAGCGCCTGCCTGCGCCGGTGGAGCAGGTGCTACCCGGCTCCCTGCTGGCACCCATGCCCGGTACCGTGCTGCGGATCGACGTCAAACCCGGCGAGAGGGTCGGTGGGGGGCAGGTGGTCGTGGTGCTCGAAGCCATGAAGATGGAGCACCGGATCACCGCACCCGCACCGGGCACGGTGGCGGCGGTGAACGTGGCGCCGGGCCGCCAGGTCGAGGCCGGGTTCGTGCTGGTCGTGATCGAGGAGCAGACTTGATCCCCTCCCCGGGCTCTCCGGAGCCGGGATACGGGGTCTTGCGGCTGGAAGGATTCAGATGAGAACCGATGGGGGTTGGCCGGTGGAGCGCCTGGTGCACGGGGAGGTGTCCGGAGGGGTGGCGACGATCACCCTCGACTCCCCCCGCAACCGCAACGCCCTGTCGGTGCGGTTGCTGGGCGATCTGGAGGACCGGCTCAACTGGGCGCTGGCCGAGGAGAGCGTCCGGGTGATCGTGCTCACCGGGACCGGGCCGGTGTTCTGCGCGGGCGCCGATCTGAAGGAGCAGCGAGTGACCCCCCGCGGCGCGCACGAGGCGCCGGTGACCGCGTCGTTTCCGGAGATCATGAGCCTGATCTGGGAGAGCCCGAAGCCGGTCGTGTGCAGGCTGAACGGCACCGCGAGGGCCGGCGGGCTCGGTCTGGTGGCGGCCTGCGACTTCGCGATCGCCCCCGACTCGGCGTCGTTCGCCTTCAGCGAGGTGCGGCTCGGCGTGGTGCCCGCGATGATCTCGGTGACCGTGCTGCGGCGGCTCGACCCGCGCGCCGCCGCCGAGTACCTGCTCACCGGGGAGACGTTCGACGCCGCCCGCGCCAGGGAGATCGGGCTGCTCACCCGCGCCGTGCCCGAGGAGGAGCTGGACGCGACGGTCGCCCACTACACCGGCATGCTGCTGCGCGGCGGCCCCGAGTCGCTCGCTCTCACCAAGCAGCTCGTGCGGACCGTGCCCGAGCTGAGTGTCGAGGAGGGCATGCGCCAGATGGCCGAGCTGTCCGCCCGGCGCTTCACCTCCGCCGAGGGACAGGAGGGGATCGCCGCCTTCATGGAGAAGCGGCCCGCGTCCTGGATCCCCGCCTCCGAGGCGGGCTGACACCGCCTGCCGATACCCGCCCGAGGAGATCCGATGTTGCGTATCGCCAACTGCTCCGGCTTCTACGGCGACCGGCTGTCGGCCGCCAGGGAGATGGTGGAGGGCGGCCCGATCGACGTGCTCACCGGCGACTGGCTCGCCGAGCTGACCATGCTGATCCTGGCCGGGAACCGGCTCAAGGGCCGCCCCGGCTACGCGCCGACCTTCCTCAAGCAGCTGGAGGAGGTCCTCGGGACCTGCCTGGAACGCGGCATCAAGATCGTCTCCAACGCGGGCGGCCTGGATCCCGCCGGGTGCGCCGGGGCGGTGACCGAGCTGGCGGCGCGCCTCGGGTTGCCGGTGCGGGTCGCCCACGTCACCGGTGACGACCTCACCGGCCACGACCTGGGCGGAGCGCCGAACGCCGACACCGGCGAGCCGCTGCCCGCGCCCGCCCTGACCGCCAACGCCTACCTGGGGGGCCGCCCGATCGCCGCCGCCCTGTCCGCCGGGGCGGACGTGGTGGTGACCGGCCGCGTCACGGACGCCGCCCTGGTCACAGGGCCGGGAATCTGGCGGTACGGGTGGGGGCCCGGCGATCTCGACGCGCTGGCCGGGTCCGTGGTCGCCGGGCACGTCATCGAGTGCGGCTGCCAGGCGACCGGCGGTAACTACGCGTTCTTCGGCGAGGTGCCCGACCTGGCGCGCTGCGGGTTCCCGCTGGTGGAGCTGGAGGCGGACGGCTCCAGCGTGGTCACCAAGCATCCCGGGACCGGGGGGCTGGTCTCGGTCGGCACGGTCACCGCGCAGCTGCTGTACGAGATCGCCTCACCCCGCTATCCCGGCCCCGACGTGGTCGCGCGCTTCGACACGATCCGGCTGGAGCAGCAGGGCCCCGACCGGGTCCGCGTCTCGGGGGTGCGCGGCGAGGCCCCGCCCGCCACGCTCAAGGTCGCCGTCAACTACCTGGCGGGCTACCGCAACACCATGACGCTCGTCCTGACCGGTCTGGACATCGAGGCCAAGGCCGGGCTCGCCCAGGAGGCCATCTGGGCCCGGGTGCCGAGGGAGTCGTTCGACGAGGTCCACGTCGAGCTCACCCCGCTGGCGGGAACCGCCCTGCTGCGCGTCACCGTGATGGACGCCGACCGGCGCAGGGCCGGACGCGCCTTCTCCTCGGCCGTGGTCGAGACCGGCCTGGCGAGCTACCCCGGTTTTTACGGGCTGACCCCTCCCGGTGACGCCTCGCCGTACGGGGTCTACTGGCCCACACTCGTCCCGGCGGAGGCGGTGCGGGCCCGCGTCTGGCTCGACGGCCGCGAGCTCCCCACGGTGCCGGACGCGTCGGGGGACGGCGACCGGGAGCGGTCCGGGCAGGCTCCCCCTCCCCCTCCCCCTCCCCCTCCCCCGGTCACGCGTCCTGGAGCGCCGGAGGGGGGCGCGCCGGGCGGCCCCCGGGGCGCGGACGGCGACGGCGGGACGGTGCGGGTCGCGCTGGGCTCGATCGTGGGTGCCCGGTCCGGGGACAAGGGTGGCAACGCCAACCTGGGGGTCTGGGTCCGCACCGCCGAGCAGTTCGGGTGGCTGGAGGACTACCTGACGGTCGAGCGCCTGGCCGGGCTCCTGCCCTGCACCGCGGAGCTGAACGTCGAGCGCTTCGAGCTGCCCAACCTGCTCGCCCTCAACTTCGTCGTCCACGGCCTCCTCGGCCGGGGTGTGGCCGCCAGTCCTCGCCTCGACGCCCAGGCCAAGGCCCTCGGTGAGGAACTCCGCGCCGTACTCGCCGACATCCCGCGGCGCCTGCTGTGATCCCCCGATCGGAACGGCCGTCGCGGTCTGGATGGTATTGACCGTCGCGGGCGGGAATCATAGATTCACCCCGACTAGAATATAATTCGGTCAAGGAGGATGCATGACGGCCGCACACATCGACGTCAACGTGATCGACTTCGGCGTGCTCGGTGCGTGGATGGACGCGCAGGGGCTGCCCCCCGGGCCGTTCGAGCGGGTCGCGCCCGTGGCGGGCGGAACGCAGAACGTCATGGTCCGCTTCGAGCGGGGTGGGGCTCGGTACGTGCTGCGCAGGCCGCCGCTGCATCCGCGCGCCAGGAGCAACGAGGTACTCCGCCGGGAGGCGAGGGTGCTGACGGTGCTGCGCGACACGCCGGTGGCGGCGCCGCGCCTCGTCGCGGCCTGCACCGACGAGAGCGTCATGGGCGCGGTCTTCTATCTGATGGAACCGGTCCAGGGTTTCAACCCCACGGTCGGGCTGCCCGAGCCGCACGCGAGCGATCCCGCGATCCGGTACCGGATGGGCCTGGAGGCGGCCTCGGCGCTGGCCGACCTCGGGCGGGTGGACCACGGCGCGCTCGACGGGTTCGGCCGCCCCGACGGGTTCCTGGAGCGGCAGGTACCGCGCTGGATGGGCGAACTGGACGGCTACGGGGCACTGGACGGGTATCCGGGGCCCGACATCCCCGGACTGGCGGAGACGGCCGGCTGGCTGGAGCGCAACCGGCCGAAGGAGTTCACCCCGGGGATCATGCACGGCGACTACCACCTGGCCAACCTCATGTTCGCCTGTGACGGGCCCAGGGTGGCCGCGATCGTCGACTGGGAGATGTGCACGGTGGGCGACCCGCTGCTGGACCTGGGGTGGCTGCTGGCGACCTGGCCGACCGCCGACGGCGTGGGCGTGATCTCCGGCGGCGTCACCGGGCTGGCCCCGGCCGCCGAGCTCGTCGAGTGCTACGCGGCCCTGTCCGACCGCGATCTGTCCGCCGTCGACTGGTACGCAGTGCTGGCCTGCTTCAAGCTCGGCATCGTGCTGGAGGGCACGCACGCTCGCGCGTGCGCGGGCAAGGCGCCCAGGGAACTCGGGGATCTGCTCCACGCGACCACGCTGAACCTGTTCGCCCGCGCGCGCACGTTCATGTGACATAAGGCGAAATAAGTGGAATGTGCGTTATCTGGCGCTTGAAACCTTCATGCAACCCTCCAAACTCTAGGATTGCTCGCAATTGCTCCATGAGTGTGGTTCGGGGAAGGATTCAGTCATGCGCCTCCGGTTCCTTGGTTCAACCTCCGAAGCGGGCGCCTGCCCCTCCCTCTACGAGACCGATCGCGGGACCGTCGTGGTGCAGGGCCTTCGGGTGACCGACGCGGAGGCGCTGGCCGACCTGCGCCACGTCCTGGAGGGTGAAACCGCCGTCGAGGTGCCCCGCGAGTTGCTCGTGGACATCGCACGCCGGGTACTTTCTGTAAATATTGGTCACGATTAGGAGTGCTCTCTGGCTTGATCCACATGCTCGGGTCTAGCGTCGTGCGCACCACGCGGGGGATGACGTGAACCCGCGGGAGGAGCAGGCGGGCGAGAGCGGCCAGGGAGATCGTGTGAGCGGGTTCCAACAGGCCAGAACCGAACTCGGCGCGCGGTTGCGGCACCTGCGGGAGACCGCTCACCTGTCGGGCAAGGAACTGGCCGAACGGCTGAGATGGCAGGCCTCCAAGGTCTCCCGGATCGAGAACGCCCGCCAGGCCGTCACCGAGGACGACATCGTCCAGTGGGCGCAGGCCACAGACGCCTCCCCCGAGGTGGTCGAGGAGCTGGTGGAGCGGGCACTGGGCCTCCTGGATCGCCAGGACTCCTGGCGGCAGCGGCACCGCAGCGGGCTGGCCGCCCTCCAGGAGGACGTCCGCGACATGGAGGCGCGGACCACGCTGCTGCGGGTGTTCGAGCCCGGCGTGGTCATCGGCCTGCTGCAGACCACCGAGTACGCCCGGAGCATCTTCACTCGGATCAAGCGCCTCTACCGGTCCCCCGACGAGATCGACGCGGCCATCCGGGTCCGCATGCGGCGCCAGGACATCCTCTACGACCAGAGCAGGCGGTTCAGGTTCGTCCTGCCGGAGGCGGTGCTGCGCTACCGGCTGGCCCCGCTGGACGTGATGCGCGGGCAGCTCGACCGGTTACTGGCGGTGACCGCACTGCCGAACGTGGAGTTCGGTGTGATCCCCTTCGAGGCGCCCCTGCCCTCGGCACCGCTCAACGGTTTCTGGATGTACGACGACGACCATGTCGCGGTGCCGACCAGGACGAGGGACCTGCTTCTCCGCGACCCGGACGACGTCGCCTTCTACGCGCGGACCTTCGAGGAACTCTGCGAGGTCGCGGCCTTCGGGGAGGACGCCAGATCGGTGATCGTCCGAGTACTCGACGATTTCTCCGGGCAGCCGAGGGAGTAAACACCGCAATTGCTTGATTAGCATCCCAAGATCGTGCAATTCTCTGTCGAGACGGAGGTGACGCACGATGCTGGACACGCTGTCTTGTCTGGAGAGGTTCGTTGCTGCGATACGACTGCACGCCGACCTTTCCGTACAGCGGATCTCGTTCGGTGATCCCGCGTACGTGTACGTCCGCAACCGTTTCAGCAGCACCCTGGCCGAGACCGTGACCTGCTCCCAGGACGGCCGTTTCATCACCTCGTGGGGTTACCGGCTCGGCACCAGCGAGAACATCGACGGTGCCGCGGCGCGGCTGGCCTTCCTCCTCGCGGCCCTGCCCACCCCCCAGGTCTGACCCGGCGCCACGGGGTCTCCCCCGCCCGACCCGCCGCTACGAAGCCTCGGCCGGCTCGTCGGGAAAGTCCGAGAGGTGCAGGCCGACCTCCCTGGCGGCGGCGACCCTGGCGTGATGGAGCATCCGGCTCCGCGACATGTTGCCGGTGTGCAGGGTGTACCGGACCACGAGGCCGTCGAGCATGCCGTCGATCCGCTCGGCCGAGCCCAGAGGGTCGTCGCAGGTGAACTCACCCGAGGCCACGCCGGCGGAGATCACCTGGCTGAGGATCTCGATCCAGGCGCCCTCAAGCTCCAGCAGGATGGTGCGGACGTGCTCCTCGCGCACTCCCACGGCCCAGGCGTCGACCCAGAGGATCCAGCTCTGGTCGGAGCGGGAGGCCGGGATGTAGAAGCGCAGGACACGGTCGAGGAGTTGGACGGCGGTGCCGGGGCCCGCGACGATCTCCTTCAGCCGCTGGATCTCCGAGTCGCTGGTGCTGCGGAGCATCTCGGTGATGAGATCGTCCTTGGTGGCGAAGTGGTAGTGGATCAGGCCACCGCTCACGTTCGTCGCCTTGGCGATGTCGGCGACACGGGTACTGGCCAGCCCGCGCTCGAGCACGACCCGCCTGGCGGCTTCAAGGAGCTCCGCTCGGCGCTGGTCGGCCTGGTCGGCGCGGCTGCTGCGCGCCCCTACTCCGCTGTGCACGGCGCAAGACTACAGCAGCGCGGGCACACCGCCTCCATACTACTGATTGGTCGATCAGTCAATGACTTCGCCCCTGTCGTACGGGCGAGGAGAGCGGAGCGGCACGGCACCGGACGGCCGGCCTGCCGGCTCAGCCACAGCGGTACAGGGACTGGTCGGTGGAGCCGCCGTACTCCGACGCCTTGACCGCCGTGCAGTTGGCCCGCACCCACTCGGTCACCTGGGACCCGCCCCCGTCGGGCCCGCCCCGGCCGCCTCCGGTCATCACGTACCTGAGCCGCCCCGAGGAGACGAGCCCGTTGAGCCGGTCCACGGTCATGGCGGGGTCGCTCCCGGTGAAGCCGCCCATCGCGATGACGGGCAGCCCTGTCGACAGGATGGCCGAGGAGGCGCCCTGCGCGCTGCTCACCGCCACCAGCCAGGTCGCGCCGCCCCGGTTCCTCCTCAGGTATTCGATCATCTGCGGGTCCATGGCACCGCCGGGGCCGCCACCACGCATGCCGCCTCCGGCCGGGAGGCCGTAGCGCGTCCGCGGAACGGCGTCACCGGTCACCCCCTGCTGCGAGTTCTGTCCCGGTACGCCACCGGGAGGTCCGCCGTCACCCTCGGCGCCCCCTCCTCTCGTGCCTCCGGGGAAGCCGCCCCGCATGCCGCCGAAGCCACCGCTCCCCGCGGGACCCGCGGTGGGGTTGGTGCCGTTGACGGCCGAGCCGAGCGGGGTCAGCGCGTAGGCGGCGGGACCGGCGAGGCCGGCGGCCAGCCCGGCCGTCAGCGCGACGGCGGCGATCCGCAGCCGGAGCCGCGGCCCCAGGCGGGCCAGGAACAGCCCGGCGACCGCCGTCACCGTGATCGCGGCGACCGCCCAGGCCAGCCAGGGCACGAAGTCCGTGCTGCGGCGCAGCACGGTGAACGCCCACGCCCCGGTGACCGCGATCCCCGCGGGCAGCACCCACGACCACGCCCTGGAGTGCCGGTAGGCCCTCCAGCCGAGCACCCCGCCAAGACCGGTCAGAGCGGCGACGGCCGGGGCCATCGCGGTGGAGTAGTACGGGTGGAAGGTGCCGCTGGAGAAGCTGAACACGACGTAGTGGACCACGAGCCAGCCGCCCCACAGCAGCAGGGCGATCCTGGTGTCGCGGAGCGGGCCGCGGACGGTCAGGGCCAGGCCGGCGACCAGGGCGATCACAGCGAAGGGCAGCAGCCAGGAGATCTGCCCGGCCATGATGTCGTTGAACAGGCGCCCGGCGCCCGCCTCACCGCCGAATCCCATGCCACCCCCGGCCCGGCCCCCGCCGGTGCCGAAGATCCGTCCGAGGCCGTTGTAGCCGATGACGAGGTCCCAGACGGAGTTGTCGGTGCTGCCGCCGATGTAGGGGCGGCTCGACGCGGGCCACAGGTCCACGATCACCATCCACCAGGCGCTGGAGACCACCAGCGCGGCGCCCGCGGCGAGCAGGTGCCCGAGACGGCGGAGCGGCGCCCCCGGAGCCATGGCCAGGTAGAGCGGGGCGAAGGCCGGGAGCACCAGGTAGGCCTGGAGCATCTTGGTGTTGAACGCCAGGCCGACGAGCACCGCCGAGACGACGAGCGCGCGCATCCGGCCGGCGCGTACCGCCTCCTGGCAGAACCAGGCCGCGAGCACCAGCAGCAGGACGAGGAGGGTGTCGGGGTTGTTGTCCCGGTTGATGGCCACGGTGATCGGGGTCAGCGTCATCACCAGGGCCGCGACCAGTGCGGCGGCGTGGCCGTACCCGCCGGGCATGGCTCTTCGCACCGCCGAGTGGAGCACGGCGACGGCGGCGACCCCGGCGGCGGCCTGGGGCAGGAGCATGCTCCAGGTGCCGAACCCGAAGATCCTCGCGGACAGCCCCATCGCCCAGAGCGCGAGCGGTGGTTTGTCCACGGTGATGAACGACCCCGCGTCCAGGGCTCCGAAGAAGAACGCCTTCCAGCTCTGGGTGCCCGACAGGATCGCGGCGGAGTAGTACTCGTTGGCGTGACCGTTGCGCCCCAGCGCCCAGACGTACAGGACGGTGGCCAGCACGAGCACCCCCCACAGGCCGGGCCGCGCCCAGCGGGGGTCGCCGGGGGCGCCGAGGAACACCCGCCGCACCCCGCCCTGCCCGACGGTGTGCCGCCCGCCCGAAGTCGGCAGCACCGCGTCCGGCGAGGTGTGGGTGGTCATCGGCTGTTCTCCTTGGCGCGGCGGGGGTTGAAGACCCAGATGCGGAGCATCAGGAAGCGTACGAGGGTGGCGACGGCGTTGGCCGTCACGAGCGCGGCGACCTCCGCGGCGGTGGACGCCGCGGGTGCCACGAGGTTGAGCAGGGCCAGGCCGCCGGTGCTCAGCGACAGGCCGACGAGGAAGGCCAGGCCGCCTTCGAGCTGGTGACGGAGGGCTCCGGTACGGCCGGTGACGCCGAAGGTGAAGCGCCGGTTGGCCGCGGTGTTGAGGACCGCGGTGACGAGCAGGGCCACCCCGTTGGCCACGACGGCGGGCATCACCAGGCGCAGGGACACGAACAGGGCCAGGTGCGCCAGGGTGCAGACCACGCCGATGACGGCGAAGCTCGGCAGCTGGCGGGCCATGCCCCCGGGCAGCCGCGCCGCCCGCACCCGCGGCGGGACCGGGATCCTGGCCGCCCCCGACAGCGTCTTCCGCGCCACCCTCGCCATCCCCCTGAGGTCGTCCCTGACGGTTCTGACGATGTCGACGCGGCTGTCGGGGTCGTCCACCCAGTCGACGGGCACCTCGTGGATGCGCAGACCGTGCCGCTCGGCCAGGAGCAGCAGCTCGGTGTCGAAGAACCACTCCTCGTCCTCGACCGCGGGGAGCAGCGCCTGCGCGATCTCGGTGCGCACCGCCTTGAAGCCGCACTGCGCGTCGGAGAACCGCGCCCCCATCGCCGAGCGGAGCAGCAGGTTGTACGTCCGCGAGATGAACTCCCGTTTCGGCCCGCGGACGACGTTGGACCCCCGAGACAGCCGGGTGCCGATGGCCAGGTCGCTGTGGCCGGAAAGCAGCGGGGCCACCAGCGGCAGGAAGGCGTCCAGGTCCGTGGAGAGGTCCACGTCCATGTAGCTGACCACGTCGGCGTCGCTGGCCGACCACGCCCTGCGCAGTGCCCGGCCCCGGCCCTTGGCGTCGAGGTGCAGGGCGCGCACGCCGGACAGCTCGCGGCTGAGGTCGGTGGCGATCTGCCAGGTGGCGTCGGTACTGGCGTTGTCGGCGATCGTGATGCGGAAGCCATAGGGAAAGGTTCCCGTGAGGTAGGCGTGCAGGCGGCGGACGCTCTCGTCGAGCACCCGCTGCTCGTTGTGGACGGGGACCACGATCTCGACCGTTCGGGTGCGCGCCGGCGCTGTCGCCTGCTTCACGCTGCTCTCCCGGGGTGAGGGCTCGGTTCTCTCATGGCCCCAGAGTCGTCAGGTGACCTTGGGCGATCCTGAGGCGCTCGTTAACACCGGGTGAGAAAACGAAGGAGCCCCGGCGCGCGCGGCCGGGGCCTGGGACCGTCCGCGAGTGCGCCCCCATCCTTCGCACCGGCCGATCAGGCCACCGGCAGCGAGTCAGGCGGGCCCGGCTGCGCATACGCCGGTGGAACACGAAAAGCCCCCGGCCGCGGCCGGGGGCTCTCAGGCGGTCACTTCCCGGCGGGGGCGGAGAAGGTCATGACCCCGAGGTGGCCGTCGCCCTCCCCGGTCAGCTTCATCAGCAGGCTGTCGTCGTAGATGGAGTCGGAGTCGTTCCTCAGGCGCTGCCCGGTGTGGTCGGCGTACGGCCGCGCCGCGTAGACCTGCTCGGAGACCGTCTCGTCGAAGAACATCTGGGTGGTCAGCACCCGGGCGTTGCCGATGTGCACCATCGCGTGGATGTGCACGCTGCGCCCCTGATACCAGCCCGGGTAGATCGTGACGAACTCCACGATGCCGTCGGCGTTGGTGACCTGGGCGCCGCGCAGGTAGCGCTCCTCGTCGGTGGGCGTGGCGTCGCCCATGCCGTCGTCCGCCCCCCGCCCCGGGCCGCCCGCCCCCGGGCCGCCGGGGCCGCCACTCGGCGGCGCGCCGGTCGGGCGCTCCCCCGTGGGGCCGCCGTCCGCCGCCTGGGAGGCACTCTCGAAACCGGAGTAGACGCCCCCCGCGTCGCAGTGCCAGATCTCCACCACCGCGCTGGGGATCGGCTCACACGTGGCGGCGTCCTGCACCCGGATCGCCACCCGCAGCGTGCTCCCCTGCCGGTCCTCGCGGATGTCGCTGCGGATCTTGTCCGCGTCGAAGTGGTACGGGCCCTGGGTGGTCTCCTCGGTCAGGACGCACGTCGACGCGTCCTCGAACAGCGCGGCCAGTCCGGCGGAGGACGCGGTGGTCGGCTGAACCGTCGCGGTACCGCCCGTGGTCGTCGCCACCCGCGTGGTGGTGCTGTCCGGTCCGGCGCAGGCGGCCAGCAGCGCCCCCAGGCCCACGGTGCCGAACCCGGCCAGGGCCGTCCTCCGGTCGATGTTCCTCATGGTGATGCCCTCCTCGTGTCGGCTCCCACGCTCACCGCGCCCTCTGGAATCTCGCTGAGCGAATTCTTAACGCCTGATGAGAGACCTCACGGCGCCGCGGGGAGGTGGGCGCGGGCCGGAGAGCCGGGCAGGCGGACGCGCGCGAGGATGCCGCCCCCCTCGGCGTTCTCCAGTTCCACCTCTCCCCCGGCGTCGCGCACCGCCTTGGCCACGATGGCCAGCCCCAGCCCCGACCCGGGCATGCTGCGGGCCGAGGACGACCGCCAGAACCTGTCGAACACGTACGGCAACTCCCCCGGGGGGATGCCGGGGCCGTGGTCCCTGACCGTCAGCTCGCCGCCCCGGAGCCTCACCCGCACCGGGCCCTCCCGCCCGTGCGAGAACTTCACCGCGTTGTCCAGCAGGTTCACCACGGCCCGCTCCAGGGCGGCCTGATCACCTCGCAGGTACCAGGGGAGCAGCTCCACCTCGATCGGGGTGTCGGGGGCGCGCAGCCGCGCCCGGCGCACGGCCTCCTCGACGACCTCGTGGAAGGCGACCTCGACGTACGGCTCGTGCTCGTCCTCGGCGCGCGAGAGCTGGAGCAGGTCCCCGACGAGCGTGGACATCTCCTCGAACTGGGCCTTGAGGTTGGTCAGCAGCCTGTGCTTGGGGGCGGGGTCGAGCGGACGCCCGGTGTTCTCGCTGCGCAGCAGCAGGTCGATGTTGGCGCGCAGGCTGGTGAGCGGGGTGCGCAGCTCGTGCCCCGCGTCGGCGATCAGCCGCCGCTGGCGCTCGCGGGACCCGGCCAGCGCGGTGGTCATCGCGTTGAAGGAGACGCCGAGCCTGGCGATCTCGTCGGTGCCCTCGACGGGGATCCTGGTGTCGAGGTCCTCGGTCCTGGCGACGTACTCGACGGCCTCGGTCAGCCGGCCGACCGGGCGCAGCGCGGTGCGGGAGACCAGCAGCCCCGCCGAGGCCGCGCCGAACACGCCGAGCGCGGTGACCCCGGCGAGGATCCAGGCCAGGGCCGCGAGGGTGGTCTGAACCTCCTCCAGCGACCGGGACTCCATGATCGCGATGCCGGGCCCGACGTTCCTCGTCATCACCCGGACCTCCTCGCCGCCGTCGGTCACCCCGTCCCTGATCCTTCTCGTGCCGGGCGGGGCCTGGGTCAGGGCCAGGTCGGCGGGGGTGACCTTGACGGGCGCGGTGCCTATGACGCACCTGCCGCCACCGGCGTAGATCAGCTGGACCGACGGGATGCGGAACGACGGCCTGCGCTCGATGCTCCCCCTCGGCCCCGCCGGGCCCCCCGCGCAGTACGACTCGATCCACTCGATGCCCTGCGGTCCCTTCGGCACCTCCAGGGAGCGCTCCACCTGCCGCAGCAGCTCGGCCCTGACGACGAACCAGCACAGCACCGCGCAGACCGCGATCGCCAGCGCCACGGCCGCCGCCACCAGCAGGGTCAGCCGCGAGCGCAGCGAACGGCGACCGTTCACGCGGAGTTCCGCAGCACGTAGCCGACCCCCCGGACCGTGTGGATCAGCCTGGGACGCCCGCCGGTCTCGGTCTTGCGGCGCAGGTACATGACGTAGACGTCGAGGGAGTTGGAGGAGGGCTCGAAGTCGAAGCCCCACACCTCACTGAGGATCTGCTCGCGGGTGAGCACCTGGCGGGGATGGATCATGAGCAGCTCCAGCAGCAGGTACTCGGTACGGGTCAGCTCCAGCCGCTCGCCCGACCTGGTGACCTCCCGGCTGGCGGTGTCCATCCGCAGGTCGCCGAAGACCAGGCCCGCGTCGTCCTCGGCCGCGGGCGCGCTCAGCGCGCCGCGCCGCAGCAGCGCCCTGACGCGTGCCAGCAGCTCGTCCAGCTCGAACGGCTTGACCAGGTAGTCGTCGGCCCCCGCGTCCAGGCCGGAGACCCGGTCGCCCACGGCGTCGCGGGCGGTGAGCATGAGCACCGGCAGGTGGTTGCCCGCCGCCCTGAGCCTGCGGCAGGCGGTCAGCCCGTCCAGCCGGGGCATCATCACATCCAGCAGGACCAGCTCGTACGGCTCCCGCTCCAGCGTCTCCAGCGCCTCCTGGCCGTCCGAGGCCACGCCGACCCGGTAGCCCTCGAACTCCAGGCTGCTCTGCAGCGCCTCCCTGAGCGCGGGCTCGTCGTCCACGACCAGCACCCGCGCCGCCTCACCGTCACCCATGGCCCTCACGTTAGACGCTCATCATGAGAACCCGATGAACACCTCCGGCCACCTTCGCCCAGGCCGGACGGGCTCAGGTGAGCAGCGCCATGGCGGCGTTGTGGCCGGGGATGCCGCTGACGCCACCGCCGCGCCTGGCACCCGCGCCGCAGAGCAGGACGCGCTCGAGGTCGGTCTCCACGCCCCAGCGCCCCGGCTCCCCGTACGGCCAGGACAGGTCGCGGTGGAAGATGTGGCCACCCGGCAGTCCCGCCTCGGTCTCCAGGTCGACCGGGGTCTTGGCCTCCAGGCAGAGACCGCCGTCCGGGGCGCGCAGCAGGCAGTCCTCAAGGGGCTCCGCGAGCACCTGGTTCATCGAGGCGAGCGTGGCGCGCAGCGCGGCCTCGCGCGCCCCGTCCGGGTCGTCACGGAACAGCCTGGCCGGCATGTGCAGGCCGAACAGCGTCATCGTGTGGGCTCCGGCCTCCCGCAACCCCTGGCCGAGGATGGAGGGGTCGGTCAGCGAGTGACAGTAGACCTCGGCCGGGGGCAGCGTGGGGATCCGCCCGGCCGACGCCTCCGCGAACGCGCGGGCGAGCTGGTCGCGGCCCTCGTTGATGTGGAACGTGCCGCTGAACGCGGCCTCGGGGTCCACCGCGGGGTCCTTCAGCCGGGGCAGCCGCGACAGCACCATGTTGACCTTGAGCTGGGCGCCCTCGGGGGCGGGCTCGGCGCCGCCGAGGAGCCGGGCGAGCACGGCGGGCGGCACGTTGGCCAGCACCCGCTCGCCCACCACCGTGTGCTCCCCGCCCGCGTCGCGGAAGACGACCTCGCCCGAGGCGTCGACCGCGAGGACCTCGGCACCGGTCAGGATCTCCGCCCCCGCGGCGCGGGCGGCGTCGGCGAGCGCGCCGGAGACCGCGCCCATGCCGCCGACGGGGACGTTCCAGTCGCCGGTCCCGTCGCCGATCACGTGGTAGAGCAGGCACCGGTTGGCCGACAGGCCCGGGTCCGAGGGGTCGGCGAAGGTGCCGATGAGGGCGTCGGTGAGGACCACCCCGCGTACGGTGTCGTCGGCGAACCGCTCGTCCACCACCTCACCGATCGGCCGCTCGAACAGGTCGCGCCACGCCTCGTCGCCAACGAGGCGCCGCATCGCCGCACGGTCGACGAGAGGCTCCAGCAGTGTCGGCGCGACCCTGCCGGCCACGTCGGCGGTCATCCCGTAGAAGCGCCGCCACGCGTCCAGCTCACCGGTGCCCCCGGTGACCCGGGTGAAGGAGGCGGCGGTCCGCGCGGCGTCGCCGTTGTCGACCAGCAGCCCGCTCTCCCCCACCGGCGTGTACGAGGCGTAACGGCGCCGGCGCAGCGTGACGTTGAGCCCCAGGTCGGCCACGACCTTGGCGGGCAGCAGGCTGACCAGGTACGAGTAGCGCGAGAGCCGCGCGTCGACGCCGGGGAACGCCCGCGCCGACACGGCGAGACCACCGACGTGGTCGAGGCGCTCCAGGACGAGGACGCGCCGGCCCGCGCGGGCGAGGTAGGCGGCGGCGACCAGGCCGTTGTGGCCGCCTCCGACGATCACTGCTTCATAGCGAGAGCGGAGCACGAGACTTCCCTGTGGGTTGAGGGGACGGTGGAGCCGAGGGCTCCGGCCGCCCGGCGGCGGAGAGGGTGATTCTCAGCAGGGTGGCGGCGGGGCCGCTGGGGGTGCGACCTCGACGCCAGACCGCCCGCAGGCGGCGCGCGAGGTCGATGTCCTTGGTGGGCACCTCGATCAGGCGGCCGGTGGCCAGCTCGGCCTCCACAGCGTAGCCACTGAGCACGGCGGGGGCCGCACCCTCGCGGGCGGCCCCCTTGACCGCCGCGTTGGAACCGAGCTCCAGCTTCGGGGAGGCGACGGCGTAGCCGGTCAGCGCGACGTCCAGCGTCTCGCGGGTGCCCGACCCCCGCTCCCGCACGACCAGCGGGGTGGCGGCCAGCTCGGCGGCGCGCAGCGGGGTACGGCGGCGCGCCCATGGATGGCCCGGCGCGACCACCACCACGAGCCGGTCCGTGGCCACCACCCGCGACACCAGCCCCGACGGCACCGAGGGCCCCTCCACGAAGCCGAGCTCGATCTCACCGCCGATCAGCTTCGCCACCTCCGCCGAGTTCTGCACGTCCAGGCCGACCTGTACCTGGGGCTCACGGTTCTGGAGCTCTCCCAGCCAGCGCGGCAGCAGATACTCGGCCACGGTCATGCTGGCGGCGATGTGCAGGTGGGCGGCCCGGCCGTGCCGTACCGCCTCCACCCCCCTCATGAGCTCCTCGGCCGCCGCCAGCACCTGCGCGGCCCAGGCCGAGACCATCGCGCCCTGCGGGGTGAGGACGGAGCCGCGCGGGGTGCGTTCCAGCAGTTCCAGCCCAAGACGTCGTTCCAGCAGCGAGATGCGCTTGCTCACCGACGGCTGCGCGACGCCCGCCGCCCTGGCTGCCTGACCGAGGCTGCCCAGGCGTTCCACATCGACGAGCAGGCGCAGGGATTCGATGTCGGGCAGCTCACTCATAGCCCCAGGCTATGACCTACCAGCAAGACGACGGGTACCGGCCCCGCCGGGCCACGCCGACACTCGGACAATGCCCCCCTCCCCGCCCGCCCGTTCATCGGGACCTACCCGGCACTCCCCCCCGGCGCCCGCTGCGACGGGGCGGGCACCGGCGACGACATCGGGGCTCGGGACGCTCGTGCCCGGGCTCGGGGCGGTGGCCGTCGCGGTGCTGCTGGCCACGGCCATCGCCCGGATCGTTCCCGAGGTGAGCGCCGCCGTGATCGCGGTGGCGCTCGGGGTCGCGCTCACCAACCTCGGCGGCCTGCACCGTTCGCTGGCCCCCGGGCTGAGGTTCGTCTCCCGCCGGGTGCTCCGCCTGGCGATCGTGCTGCTCGGGCTGCAGATCGCGCTGCCGGAACTGCTGGCGCTCGGCTGGCCGGTGCTGGCGGTGGTCGCGGCGGGGACCGGTGTCACGTTCGCGGCGACGCGGTGGATCGGAGGCCTGGTCGGGGTGAGCCCGCGCAGGTCCCTGCTGATCGCGACCGGCGTGTCCGTCTGCGGGGCGGCGGCCGTGGCCGCCATGCACGAGGTCGCGGGAAGCGACGACGACGACGTGGCGGCCGCGGTCGGCGTGGTCGTCCTGTACGGCAGCGCCTCGATCGTCGCGCTGCCACTGCTCGCGGGATCGCTGGGCCTGACACCGCACCAACTGGGCATCTGGGCCGGCGCCTCGGTTCACGAGGTCGCACAGGTCGCGGCCATCGGCGCGGCGGCCGGAGCGGGGGTTCTGGTGAGCGCGGTGGCCGTCAAGCTGGCCCGGGTGGTGCTGCTGGCCCCGATCGTCGGCCTCACCTCCGCCGCCCTGCGCCGTACCTCGACGGAACCCCCCGGGACCGGGCGGGCGGCGGGCCGGCCGCCGGTGCTGCCGCTGTTCGTCGCCGGGTTCGTCGTGGCCGTGGCGGCGCGGAGCCTGGGCGCGGTACCGCCCGAGGTCATCCGGGCCGTCCCCGGGCTGACGGCGACGCTGCTCGCCGCGGCGCTCTTCGCCCTGGGCACCGGTGTCGATCTCCGAAAGCTCGTGCGGGGCGGGCGGTCGCTGCTCCTGGGCGGGATCTCCACGGCCATCATCGGCGGGATCTCACTGATCGGAACCCTACTCATTAGCTGATCTTTAGGTGGACGTCTCCCGGCAACCGCCGTAACGTGCTCTTTTTGGGGAAGACGGTGTCGTTTACACCGTTCCAAAAGCAAGCAATGATTACGACCTCGGACAAGGAGACAGAACCAGCTCATGCGTACCACCCGACAGTCCCTCGCCGGCATGCCGAGCCCCTCGAGTGAGGTGGCCGAGGCGCTGGAGCAGGGCGCCCCGATCGTGGCCCTGGAATCCACGATCATCTCGCACGGCCTGCCCCAGCCCCGCAACCTCGAGGTCGCGCTGGAGCTGGAGCAGCTCGTCCGCGAGGCCGGGGCGGTACCGGCGACGATCGCGGTACTGGACGGGGTGGCGCGCATCGGTCTCGACAAGAGCCAGCTGGAGCGCATCGCCGGCGAGCCCGGGCTTCGCAAGCTGGGCTTCCGCGATCTGCCCGCCGCCGCCGCGCTCGGGGCGAGCGGGGCGACCACGGTCTCCGCCACCTCGTTCCTGGCCGCCAGGGCGGGCATCCGGATCTTCGCCACCGGCGGTCTCGGCGGTGTGCACCGCGGATGGACCGACAGCCAGGACGAGTCGGCCGACCTCGACATGCTGAGCCGGACCCGCATCACCGTGGTCTGCGCGGGCGTGAAGTCGATCCTGGACGTCGGGGCCACCCTGCAGCGGCTGGAGACCCGTAGCGTCACGGTCGCGGGGTTCCGTACCGACGAGTTCCCCGGCTTCTACCTGCACACCTCTGGCGAGCCGATCGACTGGCGGATCGAGACCCCGGCCGAGGCCGCGGACATCATGCGGGCCCAGGACGCGCTGGGCGGTCCGGAGAGCGCGCTGATCGTCGCCAACCCGGTGCCGCTGTCGGAGCAGCTCGACCCCGAACTGCACGACCGGGTGCTCGCCGAGGCTCTCGCGGCCGCCGAAGAACAGAAGGTCACCGGCCAGGCCATCACCCCGTTCCTCCTGGGTTACCTGGTACGCGGCACCGCCGGAGCCTCACTCGAGGCGAACCTGGCCGCGGTGCGGGGCAACGTCCGCCTCGCCGGGCAGATCGCGGCCTCCTGGAGCCGGGGAAACTGAGGAAACCATGACCGGAACGGGTCTACTGGTCATCGGCGACGTGGTGACCGACGTCGTCGCGCTGCACGGCGGGTCGGCCAGAAGCGGCCTGGCCGTCGGCACGGACACCGCCGCCGACATCGTGCTGCGTCCCGGCGGCTCGGGGGCCAACACGGCCTCCTGGGCCGCCCGGCTGGGCGCCGACACCCGCATCCTGACCCGGGTCGGCTTCGACACCGCCGACTGGCACGCCGCCGAGCTGCGGCGCTTCGGGGTACGGCCGCACCTGCGGGTCGACCCCGACCGGCCGACGGCCGTGGTGATCGCCATGGTCGACGTGACCGGGGAGCGTTCCATGCTCACCAACCGGGGCGCGGGCGGGCACATCGGCACGGGCGACTGGGACGAGAGCCTGCTGGAGGGGGTGGGCCACCTCCACCTGTCCGGATACACGCTGTTCGCCGAGCCGGGGCTCCAGCTTTCCCGGCTGGCCATGGCCGAGGCGTCCCGGCGCGGCGTCTCGATCAGCGTGGACCCCGCCTCGACCGGATTCCTGCGCTCGTTCGGCGCCGAGCGGTTCATCCAGGAGACCCTGACCGCCCAGCTGATCATCCCCAATCTGGACGAGGCGCTGCTGCTCACCCGCGAGACCTCGGCCGAGGGCGCGGCGGAGATCCTGAGCCTGCGCTACGGCGCGGCGGCGGTGAAACTCGGCTCCCGCGGCGCGCTGATGGCCAGGAACGGAAAGTTGGCCGCCCGGGTTCCCGCACTCACCACCGAGGTGATTGACTCCATTGGAGCGGGGGACGCGTTCGCCGCGGGGTTGCTCACGGCCCTGCTGAGCGGGGCCGACGACGAGGCCGCGCTGGACGCCGGACGCCGTGCCGGAGCGGAGGCCGTGACGGTCCTGGGGGGCCGCCCACGTATCCTTCCGTCGGAGTTGGGTACGAACGAGCTTTACCCTCTTAACACCAATTGATAGCTTGCGGCGTAAGCTGCACCATTAGCCACACGCGTCACTTTGGGGAGGTTGCGGTCCGCCGATGGATGCCGAGTCATCGATCTGCCTGAGTGATCTGGTCCCAGCCCTGCGCTGGAGCCGTCCCCAGCAAGTCGCCGAAGCCCTGGCCGACCCCCGGCTGCCCGCCGGCTGGTGGTCCTCGGTCACCCTGCCCAAGGCCCTCGGCTCCGCCGGGCTCGACTGGGTCTGCGACAGGCTGGCCCGGCTCTCGCTGTCGCGCTGGGACCACCTTCCGCTGAGCGACGTGCTGCCCGCCCTGCACGTGCACACGGTCGACCCCACCCTGCCGGGCTGGCCGGAGCCCGCGCGCCTGGCCATCACCGGGCTGGGCGGCTGGAGTCGCCTGCGTCGCCTGACCGCGGGAGACCTGAGCGGGCCCGCGATGCCCGCCTCTCCCGAGGTCCTGGTCACCGCCATGTTCCGCGAGGTGCTCAGCCGTACCCCGGGGCTCGCCGAACAGGCCGTGCCGGCCGCCCAGGCTCAGTCCCCGGCACAGGAACAGGCCCCCGCGCAGGTGCCCGCGCCACCGATCCCGGCCCAGCCGCCCGCGCCACCGATCCCGGCCCAGCCGCCCGCGCCACCGGTCCCGGCCCAGCCGCCCGCGCCGCAGGAGCAGCGCCAGTCGCCGGCCCCGGAGCCGGTCGCCCCCGCCGCCGAACCCCCCGCCGCCAAACCTCCGGTGCGCCTCAGCGACTATCCGCTGGTGCGCCTGGTGGACAACATGTTCCGCGACTGGAGCCCGCTGGAGCGCGCGGTCGCCGTGGAACGGCTCTTCGCGGTCGACCCGATCAGCCTGCGCGCGCTCGCGCACAAGCTGAACGCCGACCGCGACGCGCTCTCCGCGGCCCAGCGCACCGCCGAGGAACGCATCCTGCTCTGGCTGCGCTCCTCGGAGTCCGCACCGCTGACCGGGCACATGTTCGGGCTGACCGAGTGGCTGGGCGCCGCCGCCACCAAGGACCAGCTCATCGGCGCGGACCCCGCGCACCCGATCGAGGTCCCCACCCTCCAGACCCCGCTCTGGCGGGTGCTGGTCACGCTCATGCCCGATCGGCGGCTCCAGGACGACTGGCTCGTCGTGGGCGATCTGGGCGGCCTGCGCGACCGGACCCGCCAGCTCCTGGCGAACAAGCCGATCGACGCCGACGCGGTCGCGCTCATGGAGCACCAGCTCGGCATCCGGGCCCACTCGGCCCAGGCCTGGCTGGACGCCCTGGCCGCGAGCGGGCAGGAGACGCCTGCCCAGGAGGCCGCCGCCGAGGCGACCAGGCAGCTGCCTCGCCGCACTCCGGGGGCCAACGGCCACCACCACCGCGGCGGCCAGCCGATACCGCAGGTGAACACCGGCAGCATCGATCCCCGCGCCGCCCTGGCCACGCTGTCGGCCCTGTCCGGCGGTAACACCCGGCCGCACCTGATCACCAGCCAGCGGGCTCCGCTCCACCCGCCCGCGAGCCCGTCGGCCGACCCGAGCCGCTGGCAGCGCATCGAGGTGACCAGCGACCACCTGCGGGGCGGTCCCGTGGCCGTGCCCGAGGGGTACGCCACCCGGCTGGGCATGCGTCCCGGCACGCTGCTTTCGGTCACCGGCCCCGGTGACAACGCGGTGGTCCTGGTCTGGCGGGACCACCCTGTCTTCGACTCCCTGCAACCCGTCCTGATGCGCCTGAACGCCCGGCCGGGCGACCAGGTCTACGTCACCGTGGACGGCTACCGCCTGGACGCCCAGCTGCCCGCCTGAACTTCCGGCCCCCTCGGAGTGATTTCCGCCCCCGGGAACCGGCCGTCCGCGGCGACCGAAACCGGCATAGGCGGCCCCCACCCCCGGGGGCCGCTCACCGGTCGCGTCGATTCGGCCACCGAGCGCCGTCGACGACCTGTAATTTCCACCAAGGATTCCGAAACGTCCCCTTTCTCGGCACGGGAATGACCGACCTTTCCCGGCTGCTCTTTTTCGGCGCTATGCTTTTGGGACTCAAGTGACTTAGCGACACCGCTGGGGCCCGTTTCCCTGAAACGGGCTCTCGTTGTTGTTGAATCCTGCGACTTTTCGTAAGGAAACGCCATCTGGTGGGAGTCGGGATAGCTCTATCCTCCGTCGCCTTGTGAAGTGTCCCCAGGGACGCGGATGGGGACGGCGGGCGGCTAAGTCGTGATAAGGCCAGGGATTAGAGAGCGACTTCGAACTAGCCGATGAGAAAATTCGCCCGGGTCTGGCTGGGACTGACGTTCTCCACCGTGGGATCACGAGCCGTGAGCGTCGCCTATCCCCTCCTGGCACTGGCCTTGACCGGATCTCCGGTGCAGGCGGGCTGGACCAGCTTCGCCCTGACGTTTCCGGTCCTGATCTTCTACATTCCGGCGGGCGTCCTGGCCGACCGGGTGAACCCGCGCTCGCTCATGCTCCTCACCGAGACCCTGCGGGGGCTGGCCGTCTTCAGCGTGTTCCTCGCACTCGCCCTCGACTGGCCGTCGCTCCCGCACCTACTGGTGGCGGCCTTCCTGGAGGGCACGCTGTGGGTCGTCTACTCGCTGGCGGAGACGGCCTTGATCTCGTCCCTCGTCCCGAGGGACCAGGTCTCCGTCGCGATGGCCAGGAGCGAGACGATCTCGCACGTCGCGGTGCTGGCGGGCAGGCCACTGGGCGGGTGGCTTTTCGGGATCATGCAGGTGGCGTCCTTCGCGGTGAACTCCGCGCTGTTCTTCCTGGCGCTGCTGTCCCCGCTGAGCGTGGCGGGCGGAGGGAGAGGGCGCCGGCCTCGGTCGCACACGATCCGCGAGATCGCCGGCGGGCTCGTCGACGGGCTCAGAAGCCTGGCGGGACGGCACCTGCTGCGAGAGATCGCCGACGGCTTCAACGAACTGGCGAGGCACCCGTTCCTGCGCAAGGCCATGGCCCTGACCATGGTCACCAATCTGATGGTCAACGCGCTCATCATGATCTTCATTGCCGGGTCGGCGAACCTGCCCTCCTACGAGGTCGGCCTGGTACTGGCCGCCGGGGGGATGGGCGGGGTGGCGGGATCGAGCCTGGCTCCCTACCTCAAGCTCAAGCCGAGGAACTCCACGCTCTTCGCCCAGCTGTGGATCTGGGTGCTGGCGCTCCTCATCGCGGCGTACGGTGCCGGGCCGATCTTCTTCGGGCTCGCGATACTGCTGACCGGGTGCACCGGGGCGCTCAGCAACGTGGCCATCAGGACCTTCGAGGTCGACACCGTCGACAAGGGCAAGCTCGGGCGGGTGATGAGCGTGCACCGGCTCGTCACGTACAGCGCCGTGTGCGTCGCGGCCCCCCTCGGCGGGACCCTGGTCGCCGTGGCGGGCGTCCGGATGGCGGCCGTCATCCTGGCCGGCCTGATGTTCTGTGTCGCCCTGGTGGTGACGCTCGTGGCACTGCTGAACCTCCATAGGCGGCTCGGCCTCGCCGGGACGGCCAGGGAGGCCCGGGCGACCGGGGCCCACGCGGCCACGCGGGCGCTCACGACGTGGCGACCAACCGAGCCGCTTCGGCCGCGAGATGGGCAGGGAGGGTGGGCGCCCTCGCCGTCCCCGCCCTCCGGGCCAGATCGGCCGCCGCCGAGGCGTCGCCGGCCAGAGCCTCGATCCGGGCGGCATACAGCAGCACCGGACCGTGATCTCCCACCTCGGTCAGCACAGCCCTGATCTCCCGCCTCGCCTCGGGGAAGCGCCCCAGCAGGGCCAGCGCGAGGGCGTGGGCGGCCCGGGTGGAGGGCCACTGCAGCGGTCTGACCCGGTCGAGGTCGCGCAACGCCGCTTCCGCCTGGCCGAGCCCGGCGAGGATCTCGCCCCGCGCCCGCAACGCCTCGGTGAGGTTTCCCTCCCTTCCCAGAACGTCGTTGAGAACGTCACGTGCCGCATCGGGATGGCCGTCGTACCAGAGTGCCCAGGCGAGCTCGGTCTGGATGCTCATGTCGTTGGGGACGCGGCGTATCGCCGAGTACAGCTCCCGCACCGCGACCGAGGGGCGCCCCTGGGCCAGCCGCAGCCGGCCGATCCCGGCGAGAAGGCCGCCGACGGCCGAGGTCGCCCCCAGCGTCTCGAAGAGGACCGCGGCGGTGCGGTAGTGCGACACGGCCTTCTCGAAGTCCTCCCGCCGGTGCGCCACGTTGCCGAGAAAGGACTCGATCTCCGCGCGGATCCTGGTGTTGTCGCCACACCGCTCCAGAGCCTCCTCGGCCTGTTTGGCGGCCAGCGCGAACTCCCCGTCGCGGAACGAGAGCTCGGCGGCCCGCAGGTAGTCGTCGGGAAGGGCCCGGCTCTCGGCCTGCACGACGAGGCGGTCGTTCTGCAGGATCGGCTGGATGAGACGCTCGTGCGACAGCTCGCACCAGCGCGTGCCCGCCTTGATGTCCTCACGCAGGATGTGGCGGTCCACCAGTGCCCTGACCACCGCGTTCGGCATGCCGGCGGTGACGGTCTCCCCCTGGTAGACGACCTCGCGGGTGCCGAGTTCGGTGATGAAGCAGCGGCGCAGCCAGCTCCTGAGCTCGGCGACGTCGTCTCCGAAGTGGTCGTGGGCCACCTCGGTGATCATTCGCTCGGAGAAGTCGGTGAGGGAACGATCGGCGTTGGCGAACCTGCGGACGTGGTCCGAGGAGATGACCCGCACGTCCTCGGGCAGGGAATGCCACATGGCCGAGCACACGACCTGCAACTGGACGGGCTCGACCACCTTGGCGTCGGCGACGACCTCCTCGCCCAGCGCCCTGCCGACCCTGATCATGCGGAGGTCGTCCACCAGGCCACGCGCCGCGCCCGGGGCGAACGAGCGTCCCGTTCCCTCCAGCGGGCCCTCGGTCGCCCGGACCGCGGCGCCCGTGTCAAGGGCGGTCAGGGAGAAACGGCTCCTGGCCATGCCCGCCAGCTTCGGCTCGTGGGGAAGGATCGCGGCGAGGTAGTCCTCGCGGATCGAGATGAGAAGACGCAGGTTCGGGTCGTCGTCCAGCGCCTCGACGAGCTGGCCGATGAACCATTCCCGGTACGGCTGGCGGTGGGCGAAGTCCCCGAAGAGCTCCTCGGCCTGGTCGATCGCGGCCAGGGTGAGGACCGGGTCGCCGTAGGGGTCCTGGCGCGGCGGGCGCCGGCTGAGGAACTCACGGATCGTCAGCCCCGCCAGCCGGGTGGGCGTCTCGGTGGGAGACCACGACGACAGCAGCGCGAACACGTGCGGGTTGTGCCGGGAGAGCGCGGCCGAGGGGAAGGGCGAGCCGTGCGACACCCTGCCTATCGGCAGGACGTCGGTCCTGCCGGTGTCCAGCAGTGGGAGCACGCCCGCCTGGATCAGCGAGGTCTTGCCCACGCCCGACGGCCCGTACAGCACGGTCAGGCGCCCGGCCTGCCACAGGTCGGAGACCTCGTGCGCCTCCCTGTCGCGGCCGAAGAACTTGGCTCGGTCCTCGCGGCGGAAGGCCCGCAGGCCGACGTACGGCCGGCCGGCCGCGTCCGGCCGGACAAGGTCGGAGGTCACATCAGAGGTCACGGCACCGGTCCCATCCGCCGGCGCAGCTCACGGCAGAACTCCTCCGCCGTCCCCCAGAAGATGGAGATCCGCCAGTCTTCGTAGTATCTGGCCAGCTGACGCTGGACTTCCAGCACGTCCGCCTTCGTGCTGGCGAGCGAGGGGGCGAGCTGGACGCTCACGTGCCTGCGGCGGTTGATTCCGGGAACGGCTTTCAACAACCCATGGAAAAGCACGCGAAATGTCCAGTCCTGCAGGCTGTATCCGATGAACAGCAGGGGTCTCCTGGTCAGCGCCGCGAGAATGGAGGTGGGCAGCATCCGCTGGCCGCCCGCGACACCGTCCACGGCGAGGTTGGTGAGAAACTCCAGATAGTCGTCCTCCGCCAGCACTATCGACGCCGGATCCTGCAGGCTGCCGTGCAGGTGATAGATGAGCGGGGCCTCGGGCCTGGGATTCCAGCCCGCCTCGCTGCTGAACAGATCCTCGGCGTAGGCCAGTCCTTTGTTCCATGGACAGACGGCCACATTCGGTCTTTTTCCCACGGCTTCGAGTGAGCGCAGGATGAAGTCGTCGTAGTTTGTCGTCAGATATACCGGAAGTGGGAAGCTCGCGAGCAGACCGTGCGGTTCGAGGGGGTCGAGGAAGTCAGGCGCGCCCCCGGCGTCGAGCTCGTCGCAGATCCGCCTCTTCACATATACCGAATCCCCATATCGCATCACCGCGAACTGCGTCACCCGCGGGAGATCATGGTCGTCGTCGAACGGATAGTCCCATCGGCGCGCCATGTCGCGGCTCAGCGCGGTCCCGGTCGGCAGAGTGCCCACGCACGCCCCGGACCCCAGGAACGGCGTGCAGTCCCCGCTGTTCAACTGGTCGAGCAGGCGTTCCCACTCGGCCTCCCCCATGTCATGCACGCAGGGCACCACCTCACGGGCAAGAGATCCAATCGGATCATGGACTCGATGCCGTACGACTCTATTGGCATGGTCAATCCCTCCGGCGAGGGAAGGCACCTCTTGTCCCGCCGACGCTTGTCCCGACGGCACGCCCGGAGCAGCCGAATGATTCACGATCACCTTTCTGCCGTGACCCGTGTGAAACGGCAGGGTGACCGTTCAGATCGAGCTGGTGAATCCGGCCGTCGGCTCCGCCGTCTCCAGAAACAGCGGCTCCAGCGCCCTCCGCAGGGAGTGGTCCTCGATCTCACCGAGCATCTCCAGGGAGAGGCCTCCAAGGTCGACGAAAATGTTTGATCTTGAGCCGTCATCGCGCATACGTGCTCCCCTTACATCGCTCCGGATCCGGCCTCGACCACCGCCCGGGTTTGGGACGTCCTAAAAAATGTGAAACGACGTCCCTTTCGAAAGTATCCAGGCCGCTTTCTTCTTACTATGCGATTCTGTAATACCCCACTCGCCGAATCAACCTTTAGGATGACCGTACGATCCCTTTGGCTAAAAAAACGGAGGCCCGAGGTGGTGGAGCTTTCACACGCGGCGAACACGGTGCCGGAACGGCAGCCCGAGGTCTGGGAGAAGGTGCCGCCCCGCAACAGGAACTTCACCGGGCGGGACGACCTGCTTGTCAGGCTTCGCCAGGGCATCAGCACCGTCACCGCCGTCGTGCCCCAGCCCCAGGCACTGCAGGGGTGGGGCGGTGTCGGCAAAACACACCTGGCCATCGAGTACGCCCACCGCTACCGGTCGCACTACGACCTCGTCTGGTGGATCCCCGCCGACCAGCGCGTGCTGGTGCCGTCCGCGCTGGCTGCGATGGCCCCCCATCTGGGGCTGCCTCCCGCCTCCGCCACCGGTGTCGAGGAGGCCGCCGAGTCCGTGCGCAGGACGCTGCAGAACGGCAACCCCTACCGCCGCTGGCTGCTGATCTTCGACAACGCCGAGGATCCGGGACAGGTCGAGGAGTTCATCCCGCGCGGGCCGGGTCACGTCCTGATCACCTCGCGCAACCCCAAGTGGGAGGACCACTTCGAGACCCTCCAGGTCGACGTCTTCACCCGCGAGGAGAGCGTGGCGTTCCTGAAGAAACGCCTGCGCCGGGAGGTTCCCGACGACGACGCCTCGCGGCTGGCCGAGCAGCTCGGCGACCTCCCGCTGGCTCTGGAGCAGGCCGGCGCGCTGCAGTACGAGACCGGCATGTCCGTCGACGAGTACCTGGAGCAGCTCGGCGAGCAGGCGAACAGGCTGCTGGGCGTCAACAGGGCGCCGGGGTATCCGCTGTCGATGACGGCGGCCTGGAAGGTGTCGGTGTCGCTCCTGCAGGACCGCCTCCCCGAGGCCATCACACTCCTGCGATGCTGTGCCTTCTTCGGCCCCGAGCCCATTCCGCGCGACGTCTTCCGCAGGGGCAACAAGGCCGTCGTTCCCCGGCTCAGCAAGATCCTTTCTGATCCGATCCTGCTCGCCACGGCGCTGAGCGAGCTGAGACGCTTCGCCCTGGCCAGGATCGAGCCCACCACCCGCACGATCCAGGTTCACCGGCTGATCCAGGCGCTGCTCCGTGACGACCTGCCGGAAGAGGATCAGACGGAGATCCGGCACGAGGTGCACGTGCTGCTGGCCGGCAGCGCCCCGAACGACCCCGACGAGACCGACAGGTGGCGCAGCTTCGAGGAGTTGGTCGCGCACGTCACCCCCTCCGGTCTGGAGGAGTGCACGGACCCCGCGGCCAGGCAGTTCGCCCTCAACGTGGTCCGCTACCTGTACATGTCGGGCAACTACCAGTCGGCCCACTCCTTCCTCACCAGCTTCATCCGGAGATGGACCGAGGTCAGCGGGCCGAAGCACCTGGACGTGCTCGTCGCGCACCGGCACCTGGGCAATGTCCTGCGGGCGCTCGGCCAGTACGCCGCGGCGTACGAGGTCGACCACCAGACCCTCGACGACATGCGCGCCATCCTCGGCCCCGACCACCGCGAGACGCTCCTGACGACCAACGGGTACGGGGCCTCCCTGCGGGCCCGTGGTGACTTCGCCGCCGCCCGCAAGCTGGACGGTGAGTCCCGGGACGCCCACATCGCCAACCGGGGCCCCAGCGACCCCGCCACGTTGCGCGTGCTCAACAGCCTGGCCCTCGACTACGCGCTGACCAGTGACTACAAGGCGGCACGACGGCTGCACCAGGAGACGTACCTGGAGATGAGCGACGCGATGGGGGGCATCGGCAAGAGCACCCTGCTGCTGTCCTGGAACGGCCTGGCCAGGGCGGTACGGCTCTGCGGCGACTACACCGAGGCCTGCGACCTGGGCGAGGAGGCCTACGCCTACGGCGTCCAGGAGCTGACGCTCGACCATCACTTCACCCTGCTGACGGCCAAGGACCTGTCGATCGCCAAGCGCCGGGCCGGAGAGGTCTCCGAGGCGCTGGAGCTCGCGCGTGACACGCACACCCGGCTCCAGCGGCTCTTCGGAGACGAGCACGCCGACACGATGGCGGCCGCGATCAACCTGTCCAACTCCCTGCGGGTGACCGGTGACCTCGACGAGGCGTTCGCGATAGCGAACAGGACGGTCGCGCTGTATCCCCGGGTGTTCGGCGAGGAGCACCCCTACGGCTTCGCCTGCGGCGGTAACCTGGCGATCCTGCACCGCCTGCGCGGCGAGGTCGAGACGGCCCGCCGGCTGAACGAGCAGGCGGTGCGCGGCCTGATCTCCAAGGTCGGCAGGGAGCACCACTACCCGCTGACGTGCGCCATCAGCCTCCAGACGGACCTGGCGATCCTGGGAGAGTTCACCCAGGCGTGCGAGCTCGGCAGGGAGACGCTGGACAGGCTGCGGAAGCTCTTCGGCGAGAACCACTTCCTGAGCCTGGCCTGCGCCGGCAACCTCGTCCTCGACCTGAGAGCCGCCGGCGCGGAGAAGGAGGCCGAGCTGCTGTACCACGACACGATGCGGCAGTATGAGCGCCCCCTGGAGGCCGGCCACCCCGACGCCATCCTCGCGAGCGAGGGCCGGCGCATCGACTGCGACTTCGACCCCCCGCCGATCTGATCACGCCGGGGTCAGGTGTTGCGCCTCCGCCAGGCGTCGAGGTGCTGCTCCGCCTCGCGGAGGGCCTGTGCCTCCGCGAGGTCGTCCACCGGTTCGGCGGCGCACTCTTCGAGGGTTCTCCTCATGCAGGCCACGAACTCCTCTCCGCGCTCGTTCAGGCTCCCGCTGGCCAGCAGCGTGCCGGTGACCTGGTAGGCGCCCCGCCTCCACCGGGCGAGCTCCACGCGTGCCCGGAACGCCTCGGCGTCCCGCTCGAACCTGTGCTGCCTCCGCCAGAACTCCGCCACCCCGAGATAGGCGTACGAACCCTGCAGCAGCCCGTAGGCGGGGCGCGGGTCATCCCGCCAGGGCGCGTAGTAGCGTCTGCCGTCGTCCGGCAGGGTCAGCGGGATCACGTCGGTCAGCGCCGTGAGCTTCGCGTGCTGGATCTCGTGCGCGAGCGTGGCGGCGAGCCCCAGGCCGTGCCACGGGTCGGACATCGCGACGGTCCCGAACGCCTCGCGGGTGGAAGCGCTGTTCTGCCCCCTGTCCGGCGCCTTGACGGGGGTGAGCACCGACACCGTGGAGCTCACCTCCTCCGCCACCTGCCGGTGGTGGGCGGTCAGGACGCGCCACGCGTCGTCCAGGTGCGCCCGCCACGCGCGGAGCCGCTCGCGGCCGAGCCGCGGCTCGGTGACCTCTTCCACGGGCCACCGGTACGGATCGAGGTCGTCGACGACCAGATCGAACCCCGGGATCACCGACCAGCCGTACAGCGCCTGCCAGCCGGGCCGGTCGCCCGGGGGGTCGACGCGGACCGTCAGGCCGCCGGCGTCGAGTTCGGCGCCGTCCCCGTCCGGCCGCACCTCGACGTCGACCGTGGCCGGCGCACCGGCGGGGAGAGTGAGGCGCCCCAGGGACGGCAGCATGATCGTGCCGTCGCGGACGGGCAGCCGGACCCGGCACCGGACCCGGGCCCGCACCGCGACCACCACGGCCAGTGCGCCCAGCTGCGCGGGATCGTCGCGGCTGTCATCCCCGCTCCGCAGGGACCGGCAGGTCCGCCACGCCCACGCCCCCACCGCCGGATACCTCAGCAGGCGCTCGACCTCCTCGTCCGCCTGCCCCTCCAGATCGGCCAGCAGGCCGTAGGCGCGCATCGCCAGGGCGGCACCGGGATGCCCGGCCGACCGCGCCTCGCCGACGACACCTCGCACCAGCACCCTGTTCCTGGCGCGCTGCGCGGCCCGCAGCTCGGCCACGGCGCCGGCACCGCCCTCACCTGCCGCCAGCGTGAGAAACGTCTTGTCGGACACCTGCTGCGAACCGTGCCTCATCGGCTTCCCTTCAGCCTGGCGACATCCCGCGCGAGCCGGGTGCGGATGTGGGTGATCAGCCGGTACAGGTCGGGGCAGTAGACCGAAGGTCCCAGAAAGCCGGCGGCCTCGCTGTATCTGTGCGCGTACAGCCCGCCGCCGCAGACCGAGTGGATGTCACAGGCCAGGCAGACCGGTGCCAGCCCGAGCTCGCCGATCTGCCTGGCGGCCATGGACGGGTGGGTGAGCGCGGCGTCGAACGAGTCGCGGAGCAGGTGCAGGCGGGTCGCGGCCGCCCCGTGGTAACTGGACTTCAGGATGTCCGACTGCTCGATGCTGCCGTCGGTCTCCACCACGGCCATCCGGGCGGGTGAGAGTCCCACGGTCTCGCTGCGCGAGGCGCCTCCCGTCAGCAGGCGCATGATCTCGCGGAACAGCCGGACCTCCGTCTGGTCGGCGGCCGATCCGTACCAGCGGTCGAAGATCGGGATGAGCCAGTCGGCGTACGGCGTCACCCCCGCCTCCGGAACGCGGAAGGGCGGCGGGGTGGACCAGTTGCCGTGCGGGAGCAGGAAGTCGACGGCCGGGGGATCGAACTCCAGAAGCGCCTCGTAGGTCGCCAGCGGATCGTTGCGGACGTCGACGGTGCACAGCAGGCCGCTGAACAGGTGGTGGAAGGGACCGCCGGTCAGCCTGCGGAGCGAGGCCGCCACCTTCGCGTGACTTCCCCTGCCGTCCGCGTGGCGCCGGTGCCGGTCGTGACCCTCCGCGTAGCCGTCCAGGCTCACCCCGACCCGGATCTCCAGGCTGTCGAAGAGCCGCAGATAGCTCTCGTCCAGGCGCAGCCCGTTGGTCTGCACACCGACGTGGACGCGGGTACCGACGTCGGCGGCGGCCCCCCTGATGGTGCGCACCGCGTAGGAGATGAGATCCGGCCCGGCCAGAAGGGGCTCACCGCCGTGCAGAACGACCTCCACCTCGGCCAGCTCGTGGGTGAGCGCGTGCTCGGCTATGCGCTTCGCCGTGCGGTCGACGATCGCCTCCGACATGCGCCTCGGCTGTGCCCTCCAGGACTGGTCCGCCATCTCGTAGACGTAGCAGTGGCGACAGGCGAGGTCGCACCTGCTGTGGATCTTCAAGATGAACTGCCGGAAAGCCGCCGGTCGCCACCCTGATTCCAGCAATCCCCTGACATCGAGCGTCGCCGGGAACACGCTTCTGGGTGACGGGATTATAGGGTCAAGTTTCTCAGGCAAACGCGGCACACCTCTCTTGCGCCATTTCCTATCTGGCATGAGTTTGCCCAAATAGTCAAGTTCCAGGCTTACAAACAGTGGTCTCCACGACATGACCGAAGGGTTTCATCCGTCTCTGGAACGGCGGCCGGCCATCATCTATCGTGGAAGCATCTTTCGGGCATCACATAACGTGGTCTCATCAGGGGGCTGATCAGCGGTGCGCGAGTGGCCGTCGACTCTCGACATCGGCAGGCTGATGGCCGACGGCTGGAGACCGACACCGTTCCGGCAGTTCATCCTGAAGATCCACAGCAGGTGCGATCTCGCCTGCAAATATTGCTATATGTACGAAATGGCCGATTCGTCGTGGCTGACACGCCCGAAACAAATGTCACGGGAGACCGTCGCCGCCACCGCCGCGAGAATCGCCGAGCACGCCCACCGTCACGGCCTGCGCGACATCGAGATCATCCTGCACGGGGGCGAGCCACTGCTCGCCGGCCCCGAGGCGATCCGCGAGATCGTCACCCGGATCCGTTCGGCGGCCGCCGGCACCCGGGTCAGGGCCAGCCTGCAGACCAACGGGCTACGCCTGGACGAGAGCTACCTGCGACTCCTCGACGACCTGGACGTCCGGGTCGGGGTGAGCCTCGACGGTGACGAGACGATGCACGACCGCAGCCGCAGGCGCGCAGGCGGCCGCGGCAGCCATGCCGAGGTGTCCCGAGCCCTCCGGCTGCTGACCTCGCCCACCTTCAGGCATCTCTTCAGCGGCCTGCTGTGCACCGTCGACCTCAGAAACGACCCGATCGGGGTCTACGAGGCGCTCCTCGCCTTCGATCCCCCGGCCGTCGACTTCCTGCTCCCGCACGGCAACTGGTCGGCGCCCCCGACCGGCCGGCTCCCCCACGAGGAGACGACACCGTACGCGGACTGGCTCATCCCGATCTTCGACCGGTGGTACGGCGCGGCGCGCAGGCCCACCCGGGTCCGGCTGTTCGGCGAGATCATCCACGTGCTGCTCGGCGGGTCGTCGTCGAGCGAGCAGATAGGCCTGTCCCCCGCGGGGATGGTGGTGGTGGAGACCGACGGCGGCATCGAGCAGTCGGACGTGCTGAAGTCGGCCTACCAGGGAGCCCCCGAGACCGGGCTGCACGTGACACGTGACTCCTTCGACGACGCCCTGCTCCTTCCCTCGATCGCCGCCCGCCAGATCGGCGAACTGGCCCTGTGCCCCACCTGCCGGGCCTGCCCGGTGTCACGGATCTGCGGAGGAGGGTTGTACGCCCACCGCTACCGCTCCGGCCATGGTTTCGCCAACCCCTCCGTCTACTCCCCCGACCTGCTCCGACTCATCGAGCACGTCAAGAGCACTGTCGAGGCCGATCTGTCGGCTCGATCGAAACGACGGGGAAGGGACACGATGAACCTGCGTGAGCACCGGATCACGGCCGGGGTGTTCTCCAAGCTCGCCGCCGGCGGTGGCGGCGCCGCCGCGGTCGCCAAGCTCTCCGCGGCGCAGCACAGCAAGCACGTGCTTCTCGTACGGGGGGTGCTGGAGGCCGCGCGCGCGAACGGCCACCCGGACGCCGCCGTCACCCGCCGTGCCTACGACCTGCTCGCCACGGTACAGCGCCGTCATCCCGGCGCCGTCGGCACCGTTCTGCGCCATCCCTCGGTGGGCGCCTGGGCGCGGCGGACAATCAAGATGCTCGACGCTCACGCCGAGGACGCGGCACCGGGGCAGCTCGCCGCGCTCGCCGCCGCGGCGGCGATCCGTTCGGGCACGGCCTGCGACATCGACGTGCCCGCGGTGGAGGGGGTCGTCACGCTGCCCTCTCTGGGCCAGGCGGTCCTGTCGCCGACCGTCTCGTGGGCCACGGTGGAGTGTGCCGAGGGCGGTGCCGAGGTCACCGCGGACGGGGTCATCGTCACCGTCCCGCGCGACCCGGGCCGGGACGCTCCCGGGTGGAGAGGCCTGCGATCGCTCTCCACCGAGGTGGACGGCGTGCCGCTCCACCTGGTCATCGACGACCTCGACCCGTACCGGATGCCGGAGACCACGAACATCGGCGGGCGTCTGACCGAGGCCGAGACCGAGCGCTGGCAGTCGACGCTGGAGGGAGCCTGGCATCTGCTGGTGCGCCACCACCGCGCCGTGGCCGATGAGGTCGTCACGGCGATCACGGTCCTCACCCCGCTGGTCGCCCCGGCCCGGGGCCAGTCGAGCTCGACATCCGGCGAGACGTACGGCTGCGTGGCCCTGTCGACGCCGCCGGACGCCGCCACGTTCGCGGTCACCCTGACCCACGAGACGCAGCACGCGAAACTCTCGGCCCTGCTCGACCTGGTCCCCCTGACCCTTCCCGACGACGGCAGGCGCTACTACGCTCCCTGGCGTGATGATCCCCGTCCCGTTCCCGGCCTGCTCCAGGGGGCCTACGCCTTCCTGGGCGTGGCCGGCTTCTGGATGCGCCAGCGCCACCTGGAGACCGGGGCCGAGGCCCTGCGCGCGAGCTCGGAGTTCTTCCGCTGGCGCGAGGCGGCTCACCTGGTGACCGGCACCCTGCTCGGCAGTGGGCGACTGACCCCGGCCGGCGAGAACTTCGCGACCGGAATGGCCCTGTGCCTGGACCGCTGGGCACAGGAGAGTGTGCCGGCCCGCGCCCGGGCCCTGGGCCGCGCACGCGCCGACGACCACTACGCGCGCTGGCTCGAACGCAACGGTTAGGCCCTGCCCACCGGATCCTGCCGTGGCGGGTGCCGGTCGGGCGGCGAGACGCCGCCCCCGCTGGGTGACGTCGCCCCGGTCGTCGTCCCCGGCCAGGGCGAAGGTGGAGTAACCGTGGCCGAGCAGGTGGGTGGTGAGCGCCTCGGCCGACGC